>JADFNI010000001.1 GCA_022563455.1 Nanobdellota archaeon | reverse complement strand
TATTTCTCTTTACTAATTCTTTCAGACCAGGCTCAAAAATAGGCATTATTCCTTTATTCAGTTTTTCAATCTTATCCTTATCAATATCAGCAGCAATTACATCATTTCCCAGTTCTGCAAATACTGTTGCTGTAGCCAGTCCTACATACCCTGTACCTATAACCGATATTTTCATATTACTGCGAAAATAGAAATCCATTTAAAAACCTTACCCTAATAAAAATCAAAGTTGAATAAGAAAAGGTGGACAGCTTTCCTAGTTTCCCGTACAAAGTACAGTACAGCTAGAAACGGAGGCTTGCTTAACTTCTGAGTTCGGAATGGGATCAGGTGTGACCAAACCACTATGGCCGTCTAATATTCCTAGAGATTATCGGTTTTTAAAGCTTTTTATTAATATTAATTTCATGACTAATCATAGAACCTTCTGTATCAAATAAAAACTTTCCAGAAAAATTCTTTCCTTCTAAAAACAAAGGCATCCAATATTTATCATCGTCCCACATTTCCTTATAAGGAATAAAGTCTACCCCAAACCATCGGGGCCTCATTTCTTCACTCTCTCGAGGATCTCCATAAATCTTCATGATCCTAAAAAAATGGACTTCCCATATTTCTTTTTTAAAATTTACATCTTCAAATTCTAAAACTCCGACTTTCTCCATATCTCCTGCTATTATGTTTGCCTCTTCAAAAAGTTCGCGTCTTGCAGATCTAGTAAGTGTCTCACCATCTTCAACTTTACCCCCAAATCCATTCCATTTTCCTTTTCCTGGCCCTCTTTTATGTTGACCCAAAAGAATTCTACTGTTTTTAGAATCATGGTATAACACTAAGGTCATTAAAACTCGCTTCTTCTCCATTAGTTATTTAATATCAAGGTGTATAAAAGAATTCATATTCTCGAGTTAGCAACACCTTTTTATATCAATCTCTCCCACTAAATTTAGATCCAGAGGGAATGCCGGAGCGGTCAAACGGGGCAGACTCAAGATCTGTTGGCTTATGCCTACGGGGGTTCGAATCCTCCTTCCCTCATGAGAAAGAATGAGAACACCCGTTACGGGGGCGATCGTTTAGGTTTTGAACAATTATAAAAATCTCAAGACGTAAATGTGAGCAGAATCCTCCTTCCCTCATGCTCGCGTAACTCAGCCTGGATTAGAGTGCTTCCCTCCTAAGGAAGAAGTCGCAGGTTCAAATCCTGCCGTGAGCGTTGCAATATACAACGATAAACTTTAAAACCCTCTTAAGGATATTACCTTTAATGCGTGGATAGTTTAGTGGCAGAATAATTGGCTTCCAAATATTTTAAGTTTGAAGAAACCAATTGACCGGGGTTCGAGTCCCCGTCCGCGCATCTAAGCAAATAATGGAATCGAACCTTCGAGTCCGAAAGATTAACTCTTTGATAAAATAAACATAAACAAAGAGATGATCTTGAGCAGTCCGCGCATCTAAGCAAATAATGGAATCGAACCTTCGAGTCCGAAAATCAATTCTAAAAAAAATAAAAATAAAATTTATATTGTTTAAACAACAGCTGCTTTAGCAGCAGGCTTTGCAACCACAGCGGCTGGCGCTTTCATTGCGTTAGCTCCTCCCTCATTTTTACAAGGGCAAAACATTGTCATAGATACAACTAAAGCAACAACAGTTATTGCAATCTTACTATAAAGAATATCCCACCATAGAGATAGCGTCCAAGCAAGTGCGACAATCACTAAAGAACCAACGACTAGAGTAACTTTACAGAACATACAATTTCCGCCACAAGTTTTACAAACATTTCCTTCCATCAATCAACCTCCTTTTAATACCTAGATTATCTAAACATTTACATTACATAAACCTTTCCACGAAGCCAAAAAACACCAAACATTTAAAATCTCATATTTATCTATTTATTACAATGAAAGATTTCGAAAAGTGGTACGACAACAATTACAAGAAAATGCTAATCGCTCCAATAGTTTTACTTTTAGCTTCATTCATATTCCTATCCGTTTTTTATTTCCAAACTGGCGACGTTATCTTAAAAGACGTATCTTTAACTGGAGGAACTTCAATAAGTATATTCACAAGCATGTCGTCAACAGAGCTTGAAGATCTTCTATTAAATAATCTTAGCGACTTCGAAATAAAAACAATTTCAGATAATTCAGGAAGGCAACTACAATTAGTAATAACGACTCCTGAAGAAAACACCGAAACTCTAAAGTCGTCTTTAGAAGAAATTTTAGGTGAAGAATTAAGTGAGGAAAATTCTTCAATAGAAACAACAAGCGCCTCATTATCAAATGATTTTTACAAACAACTAATAGTTGCAGTTCTTCTAGCGTTTTTCTGGATGGCAGCAGTAGTGTTTGTAATTTTTGCTAAAGGCAAAAAGCTAAAGGCAAAAGTAATTTTCATAAATATCCTCTTTGGCTTTTTCATGGGAAAATTTTTCTTATCCATTAATCCAATAATTTCAGGAATTATTTTCATAGCATTTATTTCATATTTAATTTATCTCTATATCAAAAATTCGGTTCCAGCTTTTGCAGTAATGCTTTCAGCCTTCGCAGGGATTACTATGACTTTGGCAGTAGTAAATATCATCGGCATGAAATTGTCCACTGCAGGAATCGTAGCGTTCTTAATGCTCATAGGTTACTCGGTTGACACAGATATCCTTCTAACAACAAGACTTCTTCGAAAAAGAGAAAGTATAAATGAAGCACTTCTTGGAGCCTTCAAAACAGGAACAACGATGACATTAACCTCAATCACCGCCGTAACAACTGCATTAATTGTAGTCTATTCTTTCGGCTCAGTTCTAAATCAAATTTTTATAATCCTTCTAATAGGGCTTACAATCGATCTATTCAACACATGGGTAACTAATGCTTCAATTCTTAAATGGCACATGGAACAACAATGAAAATAACTTTCAGAATTTGGATATTAATAATAGCAGTAATTTTATCCTTAATTTCAATTTTTTCGATTCCCCCAATTTTCTTAAGCGAAGGGGTTCTCGTAGATTCTGTAGAGAGAAACACAACAATTAGAGAAGATGGCCTTAGGGAAGGCATGACCATCACAGGAATAAATGGAGTTTCAATAACAAATCTTGAAGATTATAGATCCCAAATAGAAAAAATAAGAAACATTCCAAAGAATACAACAGAAAAAGTAATAATAACAATAACAAACAACCCAGAAATAATAAATCTATATTCAAGTTCTTTAGCAGATCAAATCTCTGTAAAAGAAATACCCAATACTAGAATAAAAAGCGGATTAGATTTACAAGGAGGCTCGCGTGCTTTAGTCAAAGCAGATCAAAGATTAACAGAAGAAGAATTAGAGGATCTTATAGCAGTATCTGAGCAAAGATTAAATGTCTATGGTTTTTCTGATGTAAAATTCTTTAAGGTTTTAACTTCCTCTGGAGATCGATTAATGGGTGTAGAAATTGCAGGCTCAACTCCAAAAGATTTAGAAGAATTAATTTCGGAGCAAGGAAAGTTTGAAGCAAAAATCGGAAACGAAACGGTATTTATTGGGGGAGATAAAGACATAACAAGAGTAGCAAGATCAGGTACTGAAGCACTAATAACAAACTGTCAGAGATCTAGAGGATCTTCAGGAGATATTTGTACATTCCAATTTACAATTTATTTAAGTGAGGAAGCAGCGAAGCATCATGCAGATGTAACTGGAGATTTAAAAGTCAATGGCTCTTATTTAAGCAAGCAACTAGACTTTTTTATCGACGACCAATTAATATCTTCTCTAAATATAGGTATTAGCTTAAAAGGAGTAGTCGCAACCCAAATATCAATTTCAGGCTCAGGCTCAGGTTTAACAAGACAAGATGCAATAGCTAATGCAAATGAAGAAATGAAAAGACTTCAAACAATTCTCATAACCGGATCTCTTCCATATAAATTAGACATAGTAAAGCTTGACAAAATCTCTCCAAAATTAGGGGGGGAATTTACAAGACAAATAATGCTCGGAGGAATATTTGCAATTATCGCAGTTTCAATAATTGTTTTTGTAAGATATCGAAAATTAAAAATCTCTGCAGCATTAGTCACAGTTTCATTATCTGAAGTTTTAATAATATTGGGTGTTGCATCGCTTATCGGGTGGAATTTAGACCTTCCTTCAATTGCCGGAATAATTGCTGCAATAGGTACGGGTATAGATTCACAAATAATTATCTTAGATGAGGCACGAGACAAACGAGACTCAGCAAAGGCACGAATTAAAAAAGCGCTTTTCATAATCGTGACAGCGTTCGCAACAACAACAGTTGCAATGATTCCTTTAACAGGCCTTCTAGGATTCATGGGAATCGGTGCAGCATCAGCAGGCCTTCTAAAGGGTTTCGCAATAACTACAATAATCGGAATTACAACAGGAGTTTTAGTATCTAGGCCAGCGTTTGCAGATATAGCAAGACAATTAGAAGAATAATATGGAATTTAAATATCATGTATTAACAGGAATTTTAGTACCAGGGTTTTTATATTTCTACTTTGACATACCAATACTTGCTGCAGTAACGATTAGTCTTGCATCAGTTCTAATAGATATTGATCATTATTTTTGGTATGCAGCAGAATCAAAGGACCTAAATCCATTTAATGCAATTAGTTGGTATATCAGGTCCTCTCCAAAAATAAAAAAAATGCCCTCTAAGAAAAGGAAAGAATATACAAAAGGAGTATTCATTTTCCATAACTGGATTTGTTGGAGTATATTGTTGGCTTTAGGATTTTTAAACCAAATATTTTTTTACACCCTCGTTGGGTTTGTGATTCATATAATTCCAGATTTGGTAGTTCTAAAAAAGATAGACGAAAGCATACTTCAAAAAATTTCACTGGGTTACGTTCTAAAAAGAAATAAAAACAAGAAAAGGATTACAGACTTATGAGAAGAAGAGTAGTAAACAGTTTTAATGAATTAAAAGGCTTAGGCAACAGAATTATTAATAGAGATTTCAGAGGAAACACTGGTCAAGCGGTAAAGAATTCAACATATCAAATAGGAATTACAATAGTTTCAAAGGTAAGTGCATTAGCTTTTACAATTATTATAGCAAGACTGCTTCAACCAGAATTATTTGGATTATATGGGTTAGCGCTTTCAACAATACTCATTTTTGCATCTTTTTCAGACCTAGGTATTGGAATTACAGCAATAACATTTATATCAAATAATTTATCAGAAAATAAAGATTCTAAAGCAAGAGGATATTTAGAATATCTCTTAAAATATAAATTATTATTATTATTATTAATTTCTCTTGCATTATTGGCTTCAAGTTATTACATCTCAAATATTTTTTATAACAAACCCCTTTTTTATGCACTTCTTGCAGGAATAATTTATATTCCCTTAATAGGATTGACTGGCTTTTTTACCGAAGTTTTTATTTCAATGAACAATTTCAAGATAGGGTTGATTAAAGAAACAATTTTTCAATTTCTAAGACTCATCTTAGTCCCATTAGTAATTATTCTTCTTTTAGGAAATGTGAACGATCAATTACTAATTGCATCAATTATTTTAATATTGACGTTTTCATATTTATTAACTACTCTATATGTTTCTTTTAAATTAAAAGGTTCTCGTATTTTGAAGTCAGTTAAGGAAAAAATAAATTCAAGGGAAAAATTAGAGTTAAAAAGATTTGTATTACCCCTATCAGTAACGGCTCTTTCAGGTTCATTCTTTGGGAGTATAGATATGATGATGCTTGGTCATTATATCCCACTTACAGAATTCCTGGGATATTATCTAGCAGCCTTCAGTCTTGCAATTGCAGCTTCGGCAATACTTGCATTTTCTGCGACAGCACTTCTTCCAATATTAAGTGGACTAAAAGGCAATCAACTCGAAAGAGGATTCAAAAAAGCAATGTCAATTACATTACTAATTACATTATCTGCGGGAATATTCACCTATTTATTTGCAGAGATTATAATACTTGCCTATGGGCAGGATTATCAAATTGCAGTCCCTTTACTAAAGCTTTTCTCAATTATAGTAATCACTGCACCAATAATAGCCCTTTATAGTACCTATTATATTTCTCAGAAAAAAACTAAGGAATATGCGGCCCTTCTGATCCTATCAACAATAATAAACATAGTTCTAAACTATGTCTTAATAGTCTCTCTTTTACCTAGGGGAATGTTTGCAGCAGTAATGGGGGCAGGAGTAGCAACAGTAATTAGTAGAATAATATATTTAGGAACTTTGATGTTCTTTAGGAAGAGACAATTTAGTATGATAAAGTTTAAAAATAGCTTCAACTTTCAAGAAAAATGAAAACAGCGCTAGTATGTGGTGCAGGAGGTTTTATTGGAG
Source organism: Nanobdellota archaeon (assembly GCA_022563455.1). GTDB lineage: Archaea > Nanobdellota > Nanobdellia > Pacearchaeales > GW2011-AR1 > JAGVXH01. The sequence goes on along the minus strand of JADFNI010000001.1, from coordinate 56,630 downwards.
GCCATCTTGTGAAAAGACTAAAAAGTGAAGGTTATTGGGTTAGAGGAGCAGACTTAAAGGAACACCAATTCTCAAAAACTGTTGCCGATGATTTTATCATTGGTGATCTAGTGAATGAGGAGATCTGCAAGAAAGCATTATCTTTAGAATCAGGAGATAAATTTGATGAAGTTTATCAATTAGCAGCAGATATGGGGGGTGCAGGCTATATATTTACTGGAGAAAATGATTTTAACGTTATGCATAATTCTGCATCAGTAAATTTGAACTTTACAAATTTGAACGGTAGATATAAGAAAATATTTTACTCTTCTTCCGCATGCATTTATCCAGAAGAAATTCAGTTAGATACTGATAACAAAGGATTAAAGGAGGGAGATGCATATCCTGCAAACCCAGATTCAGAATATGGATGGGAAAAGTTATTCAGTGAAAGATTATATGCAGCATTAAATAGGAATGTTGGGTCTGAAGTAAGGATTGCAAGGTTTCATAATATTTTTGGTCCAGAGGGGACTTGGACTGGTGGAAAAGAAAAAGCTCCTGCAGCAATGTGTAGAAAAGTAGCAGAATGTTCTGATGGTGGAGAAATTGAGATTTGGGGGGATGGGGAACAAACAAGATCATTTTTATATATTGATGAATGTTTGGAAGGAATAAGAAGATTAATGGATTCAGATTTTATGGAGCCTGTAAACATTGGTTCAGAGGAGATTATTTCAATAAATGCTCTAGCAGAAATGGCTGCAGAAATAGCTGGAAAAAGTATAAGTCTAAAGCATATTGAAGGGCCTTTAGGAGTTCGTGGGAGAACATCTGAAAATTCATTAATACTTGAAAAATTAGACTGGGCACCTAGCTATCCACTAAAAGAAGGAATGAAAAAAACTTACAAATGGATTGCAGAGCAAGTAGAAAAGAATAAGGGCCAAGGTTAAATTTTTCTCAAAAATCTTAAAAACTCTTAGCCACACAATTTTTAAATGGGAAAACTAGAATTTGAAACAAAAACAGAAAAAGAATTAGAGAATTTTTTAGAATCAAATAGTTCACGAAAAATTATAAATTTTTTAAATCTACATGATTTATATCAATTCAAAAACAATAAGGATTTTAGAAGAACCTTTGATAAGGCTTCAAACATATCTTTTATAGATGGATTTATTCCATCCATATATCTTTCCTTAACTAGTTTTAGAAAAGTTTCAAGATTAAGTGGTCCTAAATTTACAAAAAGATATTTATCAAGTTCTCTTCTTTCAAAAGAAAAAAAACATTTATTTTTAGGACTTAACAATAATGGTCTAAAAGATCTAAAAAAATTATATCCTCATTTAAAAAATCCAATAAACTACAATCTTCCATTCATAAGTGGACCAAAATTTAAAAAAGAAGAAATAAAAAAAATTATTAATTTAATTAATTCTAAGAATATATGTTATGTCTGGATAGGAATAGGGAGTCCAAAACAAAATATATTGTCTAAAGAACTATATGAAAAATCAAATGCAAAGTACTTTTTTAATGTAGGTGCAGCAATAGATTTCCTATTGGGCAAAAAAAGGGAAGCTCCAGAATTTATAAGATTTCTAGGTCTTGAATGGCTTTATAGACTCTTAACAGATTTTAAAAATGCAAGGAAAAAAGTTTGGAGAAGTCTTATATCTTTAAGCTATCTGGGAGGGATAAAACTAAAGTGAAAAATAAAATTCTTTTCCTTGGAAGATTTGTTCCTCCAATTCATGGGGCTTCTGTAATGAATGAAATTTATTTTAATTCATTGGGTAAAAAGTTTAATGTCAAAAAAATTAAATTAAATTCCTATAATTCCTTAGAAGATATGGGTAAATTAAACTTAAATACTATATTTTTCCAAGTAGTGGGCCTAATAAAAACAATATTTCTTCTAACATTTTTTCGTCCAAATATAATTTATTTCGAAATAGCTCCAAGTGGCATTGCCCTTTTCAAAGATAGCACATATGTTCTTCTATGTAAATTATTCAGAAGAAAGATAATATTTGCAAGTCATTCAAGGGGCCTTAGCTCAAAAAATAACAAAGATTCAAAATATTACAACTTCATATTTAGAAAAACAAAAATGATAATTCTTTCAGAATTATTATTTCCAGAAGTTAAAGCTTTATTTAAAACTAAAGACACATATATTCTTCCAAACGGTATAAAAGATGAAACTTCAACCCATGAATTAGAAAGAATAATCTCAAAAAGAAAAAAAGAAAAAAAGACCAATTTTCTTTTCTTATCAAATATGATCGAAGAAAAAGGTGCCCTGGATGTATTAAAATTTTGCAACATAATAAAGAAGAAAAAAATTAATTTTAATTGCTTTTTTGTAGGGGTTTCTCTAGATCCAACCTTTGAGAAAATATGGAATAAAGAACTAAAAAAGTTAAGACTTGAGAGGAATTGTTTCTACCTTGGTCCTAAATATGGTAAAGAAAAAAATAAAATAATCGCAAATACAGATTTTTTAATATTTCCAACAAAATATAAGATGGAATGTTACCCCTTAGTTATTTTAGAAGCCCTAATGTATGGAATCCCTGTTTTATCATATGATACAGGTGCAATCAAAGATATAATAATCAAAGATTTCTTAGGATATGTTTCATCTAAAAAAACTCCAGAAGATCTAGTAGATAATTTTCTAAAGATTAAAAACAAAGTTAATAGAAAAAAAATAAGAAAGTATTTTAAAGATAATTATACAGCAGATAAATCAGAAGTAGCCTTAAATAAAATAATATTGAAAGAATTAAAATGAAAAAACTAAATTTTGGATGTGGAACTATAATCAAGAAAGGTTATATTAATGTAGACATGCAAAAAGGAAAGGGAATAGATAAGACATTTAATTTTTACAAGTATCCATACCCATTCAAAGCTAATTCATTTGACGAAGTTCTAATAGATAATGTATTAGAACATCTTGAGAATCCTTGGAGAATTATGAGGGAAATATGGAGAATATGTAAAAAATCAGCAATTGTAAGGATCATAGTTCCATATTATAATAGCTATTATGCTTATGCAGATCCAACTCATGTGAATTATTTCAACGAAACTTCAATGGAACAGACTCTTGGAAAAGTAGAATATAGCCATTCAAATCAAAAAGAAAAATTTGAAATTCTAGAACTAAATTCAGTTCCTCAAAGATTTCTTAGATTTATTCCAAAATTAATTTTGAACATCTTAAAAAGATTTTTGGGAAACATTATTGTAGAACTTAGAGTAAGGGTAAAAGTTGTAAAATGAAAGACAATAATTTCAAAGATTTTTTAATGGGCAAGAAATTATATGGAGATGATTTTAATGATAAAGAGATAAAAGAATGGTTTAAGGATGAAAAAGAAGGGTATTCTGGATTAATTTTCCCAAGATATCATAAATATGGAGATCATGCAATAAATATATATCATGGTTACCGAAAGTTAAAAAAAATTAAAAAATTTTCAAACGTTCTAGGTTTTGGAAGTGCTCTTGGGGATGACCTTCTTCCAATAATCAATAAAGCAGATAAGATTACCATAGTTGAACCTTCAAGCGAATTAATTTCCAAAGATATTGGTGGAAAAAAGGTTAAATATATATCACCAAAACCGAATGGAAAACTAGACTTCAATGATAACACTTTTGATTTAATTGTATGTTTTGGAGTCCTCCACCATATTCCAAATGTTAGTGCAATAATAAAAGAATTAACAAGAGTTCTAACAAAAGAAGGCCATCTATTAATAAGAGAGCCAATAGTCTCAATGGGAGATTGGAGAAAACCAAGAAAAGGTCTTACAAAAAGAGAAAGGGGCATTCCAATAAATATATTCAGAAAAATAATCAAAGAAAATAAACTAAATATACTCTCTGAAGAAAAAATTCTCTTTCCCTTATTAATTAGATTAAACCTATGGGAACATAGCGGGGGAAATTCAATGATTCTTGTTTGGCTTGATGCAGTACTAAGTAAACTATTCTCATGGAATAACAAGTATCATGCAAAGAATTTCTTTCAAAAATTAAGACCACAATCAGTATTTTATATATTACAAAAGAGAAAATAGAACATAAATACTTATAAATCCCCAACTATCAGGCTAATTATGGATCAAGATTCAAAAATTGCAGTATTTGGGGGTAGCGGATTACTCGGAAGAGCAATATGCAAAGTTTTAGACCAACAAGGATATTCTAATATCTCCTCACCATCACATGATGAAGTTGATTTATTACAACGAGATGTGGTAATAGATTACCTTGCAGATGCAAAGCCTGATAATATATTTATGGTAGCTGGACTCGTAGGAGGAATTCAAAGAAATAGGGCTCACCAAGCAAACTTCCTATATGATAATTCTATGATGGCATTAAATTTACTTGAATCATCACGTACCGAAGTGCCGAACAGCAGGCTTCTTTATACTGGAGCAACATGTGTATATCCAAAAAATTGTCCCCAACCAATAAAAGAAGAAAGTTTTCTTTCAGGTAAGCTTGAAGAAACAAGCATTGGATATGCAGCTGCAAAAATATTAGGGATTATAGGATTTCAAAAGTATAATGAGCAACATGGTCTTGATACAGTATGTGCTATGCCGACATCACTTTATGGCCTTGGAGATAATTATAATCTTGAAGAAGGTCACCAAATTGCAGGACTAATAAAAAGATTCCTAGAAGCTAAAAAAAGTGGAGATGACATTATCCTCTGGGGATCTGGAAAACCAAGAAGAGAAGCTCTATATTCAGAGGACTGTGCTAACTCCCTAATTCATCTAATGAATTCCTCCTCAAACGACTTAGTTAACGTAGGGATGGGGAGGGATTATTCAATAAAAGAATTCGCGGAAACGATAGGGGAAGAAATTGGTTTTACAGGAAGAATAAACTGGGACACTTCAAAACCCGATGGAACCTATCAGAAATTAACAGACAATTCAAGATTTCTTGAAATTTATCCTGGATTCAAACCAATGCGATTCAAAGAAGGTTTAAGCAAGATACTTAATGATGGATCTGAAGTCCAAAGAATATTATCTTCTTAGATTTTTTATTAGATATTTAAAAATAAATGTTTTTCCAAAAAATATTTCCTTAAAGAGAAAGAAAGAGTAAATAAACATTTTTAATGGCCTTTTTCTTCTGGAATAAAGTTCTCTATGAAATGAAAAAAGAAACAACCCTAGATCATTTAAGAATTCAGGATTATTGAAAAAACCTTTTCTAAATTTTATTATTTTCAAAAGGGGAACCGATACAAAAGCAGTGTTATCATTATTAATAAACCTCACCTCATTAGTTATATAAGACTTTTTTAATACATTAAAGTTCTTAATAAAATATTTCCTAGATACAACTACTTGATTTATATCTAAAAAGATATTATACTTCGCCCCATCAAGTTTTCCAAAAGGACAATATCTAAATCTTCCAATATCTCCCATTGATTTTGAAGAGATAAAATAATCACAACAACTTATATCTTTATTATTCTTTATCAATGAGTAAATTTGCAAATAATCCTTAAACTTTGATTTTAATACATCTCCCTTAGAAAAAGAGATATATTCGTCATTTCCAATTTTTTCGAGTAAGTCCTTCTTAGAGAGCCTCATACTTCCTTCATCAAGATTAATTATTGTAGCATCTAATTTAGGCAAGGAATCTCTTTTTGATTCGTTTTTAGTTTTTTTAATAAATTTATCTAACTCTTTTCTAAAATCAAATTTCGACTTTAGCTTTTTATACCCTGCATCAATTATCTTCTCTCTCTCTTTTGGATTTTTTAGATAATATTTTATTTTCTTAACTAAATCCTCCTTGCCTCTAAAAAAAACAACTTCTTTATTTTCCTTAAAAAGCTCAGCCATTTGGGGACTATATTCTACTAGAGAAAATGCTTTGCATTCTAAATATTCTAAGAATCTTCCCTTCATATGGGGGACTCCAGCCATATTTGTAGAGAGGCATATATTAATTTTAGTTTTATCAACTGTTATAGGCAAATCCTCTGAAGAAAGGGGCCCCTTATAGATATTCTTTATTTCATGATGTTTATTCCATCCTGGAGCCCCAAAAAGGGAAATATCTATTCCCCTATTCATCAGATATTCTATAATCTCCTTTCTATCAGATTTTGGAGCACCAATAAACGAAACGTCATAAATTTTCTTAGCATTTTTATTAATATTGCAAGGAGTGATCTGCGTAATGAAAAAAGAATTACTTAAGCCATCTTTTTCATAAAGCGGAATAAAATCGTTTTGAGCAACTAAATAATAATCAAAAAATAATGCTAAATATCTTGAAGCATCAAAAGTAAAGTCATCGTCCCCTGCAAAACAAACTGTCTTAGTTTTTGGAGAAATTTCCTTCATTTTCGTAAATATGGACAACAAATCAAGATCATAAAAAAGACTATCAAACATAAAAACATAGTCCGGTTTCTCTTTTTCTAAAAAATTAAGTAATTTTTCTTGAGTTTTCTTCTTCCCATTATTAAAATACTCTTTTTCTAGATCAAACCAGAGAAATTCTTCGCACTTTTCTCTTAAAATTTCTTCCCAAAAATATCTTGGATAGTCCCTATAATCTGTAACTGTAACAACAGCTATTTTATTTAACAACTTATCCATAAAAAAACAATTTAAAATTTCCTTTTAAACATTCACATATACAATTCCTCATATTCCGCAACAATAAAGTATTAAAAGGAGTCTTTAGAATAATTTTTATGGACAACGAAAGCGTTTTAATTACTGGAGGGGCAGGATATTTGGGCAATGTGTTATCTAGAGATTTACTAGATAGGGGCCATAAGGTTACTTGTTTGGACAATCTAATGTATTCTCAAGGACAATCAATATTCCCATTAGTTTCTAATCCAAACTATAATTTTGTATATGGAGATGTTAGAGACGATAGGATATTAAAAACTCTCCTTAAAAAAAGTGATGTAATTATTCCACTTGCAGCAATTGTAGGAGCACCTGCATGCGACTTAAATCCTGAGTCAACCGCTATAAATTTCGAAGCAATTAGAAGTTTAGATAGATTAAGGTCTCCTAATCAAAAAGTAGTTTGCCCAATTTCAAATAGTGGATATGGTACGAAAACTGGAGCAGATCTTTGTACTGAAGAAACTCCTATGGATCCAATATCTCTTTATGGGAGGACAAAAGTTGATGCAGAAAAAGTCCTTCTTGATTCAGATAAAGATGCAGTAACCTTAAGACTTGCAACAGTTTTTGGGATTAGCCCTAGAATGAGAAGAGACCTTCTTATAAATGATTTTGTTTATCAGGCTTTAACTGCAGGATGCATCAAATTATATGAGTCCAATTTTAGAAGAAACTTTTTACACATCTCTGACGCTTCAAGAGCTTTTATGCACAGCATGGATCACTTTGAATATATGAAAAATGAACCTTATAATGTAGGTATTGATTCAGGAAACATGTCTAAATTAGAATTAGCAGAAAAAGTAAAGAAAAAAATTCCTAATTTTAGTGTATATACTTCTGAAGAGGGAACTGATCCAGACAAAAGAAATTATATTGTTTTAAATGAAAAAATTAGACGAGCAGGATTTGAAGCAAATATAACAGTTGAAGAGGGAATAGATGAACTAATTAAAGGTTATAATATTCTCTTGAGAAATAATCCCCATACAAATTTATAAAATGAAAACTTTAATTCTTGCAGGAGGATTAGGAACTAGATTAAGAAAGGTAGTAAGTGACCGGCCAAAACCTATGGCCTCAATTGCTGGAAGGCCCTTTCTAGAACATCAAATAAACTCTTTAAAAAAACAAGGTCTGGAAGATATAATCCTTGGAGTTGGTCATATGGCAGATGATATTAAATCTCATTTTGGAGAATGTATTCGTCACGGGGTGAAAATTACTTATTCAGAAGAAGACGCCCCTCTAGGAACAGCAGGAGCAATAAGATTAGCAAGGGGGTACCTAGGAGATGAACCTTTCTTTGTTCTTAATGGAGACACCTTTTCAACTCTAAATTTATCTAGACTCTTAGAATTTCATGAATCAAAAAAAGGGGCTGTTGGAAGTATATCTCTAGTCTTAGTTCCAGATGTTTCAGATTATGGGGGTGTATTATTAAGTGGAGATAGGATAGAAAATTTCTTAGAGAAGGGGAGCCAAGGAGAAGGATTGGTAAATAATGGAGCCTACATTTTTTCTAAAGGTATTTTGGAGAGGATACCCTCACAGGGAAAAGTATCTCTTGAAGAAACAGTTCTGCCAGAAATTGCTTTGAGTGGGCAACTTTATGGATTTCCACACGATGGCCATTTTATTGATATTGGAAGACCAGAAACCTACTTCCAATTTAGACAAGACCTTATACAGGAGTTAAGTGCAAGCCAAGATATCACTGTAAGAGAAGCTCTTAGGCATATTAGAAATAGCGGATCTGATATATTATACCTGACAGAAGAAGACGGAGTGCTTGCAGGAATTGCAAATTCAAGTATCTTAATGAGGTATATAACCGATGGAGGAGATCTCGAACATTCCATCGGTGATGCAATGGTTATAGATCCAACGGTAATGGGATCTACATCAGATAGCGAAAATGATATTCAAAGATTATTGGAAACTGGAACAAGTATCGTTCCAATATTAGATGAGGGAAGAATGGTTGTAGATATGAGATTCAGAAAAGATACAGCATCCATAAAAACAATCTTTCCAACAGTAAGCGGTAAAGCGCCCCTAAGAATTAGCTTTGCAGGAGGGGGAACAGACCTTGAATATCATTTTAAAGATCATGGGGGTGAAGTAATCTCTACAACCATCGATAAGTATGTTCATCTAATTGCAAGTAGAAGGGCAGATAAAATTCTAACAATCGTATCAGATAATAATTCCGACCCTGTCATTTTGGAAGGGGCAAATCTCGAGTATAATGGAGAATTTGATATTGTGAAGGCTGCATACACCTTAGTTAATCCAGGATTCGGTGTAGATTTTTTTCTTAGAAATGACATTCCCCCCGGAAGAGGACTTGGCTCCTCCGCAAGTTTGGCTACACTAGTAGTTAAGACGTTAGGAGAACTTGGAGGGTTAGGATTTGCTAAAAAAAAAATTGCTGAAATTGCTTATGAAGCTGAAGTAAGCGAATTGGGGATAAAAGGTGGACAACAAGATCAATACGCCGCCGTTTATGGGGGATTTAATTGGATGGAGTTTGAAAGGGATGATATCACTATGAATCCTCTAGGCCTCGGAGACGAATCTCGACACGAATTTCTAAGTCATATAACTTTATGTTACACTGGAAGTTCTCATGATTCAGGATCTCAACATGAAGCCCAACAAAGAGCATATACAAATAATTTCCATGACAATATAGAAAGACTAAATAGGATAAAAGTTTCTGCTGAAAAATTTAGAAGAAATCTATTTTCTACACAACCAAATTTTAGAGAGCTTGGAAATATTATAGGAAGGTCTTGGGAAGACAAAAGACTTTTATCTCTAGATGTTTCTAATGAAAAAATAGATGGTTTATATGGAGTAGGTATTCAGGAGGGTTGTTATGGAGGAAAATTACTAGGGTCTGGGGGTGGGGGATACCTCCTATTTATCCATCCACCAAAGTTAACAAATAAAATAAGGGATGCTCTCAGAAATGGTGGTGGGGAAATAATGAATTTTAATTTTGAATCAAAGGGAGCTAAAACCTGGAATACATATAAATAATCAGATCATTATTTTTTTACTAAAATACTCATGTATAACCTCTGAAGCATATGACATATCATCTTTGCTTAAAAATTGGTGAATTCCAAAATGAAGTCCATTATCTCCAACAAATTCGGCTTCAGGAAATTCTCCTAATTTATGTCCAAGATGTTTAAATGCGCCATGTTGAGTTGGCATACTTCCAAAATTTCTCTTACATTCTATTCCTCTCTTATCCAAGAAATCATAAAATTTCCCATAATCTAGGCTAGGATCTTTTAAGGTTAAACTAAAGGCATGGGGGGCCAAACCCTCTCTCTTAGATGATTTTACAAAATATGCCCTATCCTCCAGATCCCTAGTCATTTCACTTAAATCTCTAAAATTTTTTACTCTTTTCCCAAAAGTTTGCCAAAAAGTATCTATCTCTGGAAGACCAACTTAGGCTGTTAACGCATTCATCCTAAAATTTGCTCCATGTCTCTCATGATCAAAATACATAGATCCTGGCCTTCTTCCATGGTCTTTTATTGATCTAAGAACTGATTCTATTTCTGGGTCACTTGTAGAAACCATCCCCCCATCTCCACAAGAAATAATATGGGCAACATAAAAGCTTGAAGTAGACAAATCTCCAATAGTTCCATTATATCTTCCGCTATAAGTTCCACCATAAGCTTCACAACAATCTTCAATTACCTTCAGATCATATTCCTTCGCTATTTCCATAATTCTCTCCATATCACAGGGTTTACCCATAGTATGTACAGCTATTATCGCTCTAGTTTTATTATTAATTCTTCTTTCAATTAAGTCAGAATCAATATTCATAGTATCTCTTCTTATATCAACAAAAGCTGGCTCAAATCCTGCCTGCATTATTGAATTTCCAACCGCTGCAAAAGCTAAAGCAGGAGCAATTATCTCATCCCCTCTAGTCGCCCCAAAATCATATAATGCCATACATGCCGCAGTATTTGCAGCAGTACCGTTACTCATTGCAACACTGTATTTATGTCCAAATAATATTCCCCAACCATCTTCAAATTCCCTAACTCTAGGACCTCCAGAAACATAATTAGTATCAAGTGCATCCTTAACATATTCTTTAGCTCTTTCACTTACTTTCAAATCTCCAAAACTAATTCTATAATCTTGTCTTGCCATACTCTTCAAGGGCAAATTTGAGTTATATAAGGATTTAGATAATTAAGTAAACACCTCCAAAGATCTACATAATATTTAAAAACGCCCAATTTTATAAACTTAGATGAGTCAAGAATACGTCCTAATAACTGGTTCAAGTAAAGGTCTTGGAAGGCTACTTGCTAATGAGTTTGCAAGAAATGGTTATGGTGTTATACTTCATGGAAGAAATAAGGGTCGATTAGAAGAAACGATGAGTGAGGTAATAGCATATGGGTATGGAGTTTCATATGTCTTAGGAGATTTAAAAGAGGATAAAACAATAAAGGATCTTGTTGAAAAAGCAAGTGATATGGATATTTCAGTATTAATAAATAATGCAGCGGACTCGCGTGCAGGAATCTCATTTGAAGAATGGGCGTACACAGAAATTCAGGGGAATCTGCAGACTAATTTAATTGCACCAATACTAATAACAAGAGGGGTTTACGATCTTTTTTTAAGAAGGGGTAGTGGATCAGTAATAAATATGAACTCTGTATTTAGTTTAGAAACAAAGGGGGGAAGCATTCCTTATTCAGCATCTAAGTGGGGCCTAAGGGGTTTTTCAGACGTTCTAAGAGCAGAAGGAAAGCAACACGGAATTAGGGTTATGGATGTATATCCAACAAAGATTAGGCTAGATGATGGAACTTATGGGATGGATGGAAAAGAAGTAGCAGAAAAAATATTCAAAAGCTTTCAGGATCCCAAAATTGAAGGAATATTCCTTGATGGAAGACCTGATGAATTTAAACCCAAGGGACCCGAGAGTGGAATAAAAGAAGGATTAGAAAGAGTTACAATCTTGAAAAAATCATAGTTCTAATTAAACTTTTAACATAGTAATCTATTTAAATAGAAGAATAGAACCACTCACATAATAAAAATAATTTAACAAATGGTAAAAATAGTAATTACAGGAGGACTAGGATATATAGGTATGCAATTATGCGAGTTATACAAAGATTCTACTCACGAGGTTATAGTTTTAGATAAGAGATTTATACCTGAATGCGTAAGGGAGCTAACAAAATGGGGTATTGATTATATTGAAGGAGATATTATGAATAAAGACTTATTAAAAAATTCTCTAAGGGGTGCAGATATTGTTTATCACTTAGCTGGGGTTACTGATGTAGCTCACCTGACTAGTGAAGAAAATAAAGAAAGGGAACTTGAAATTAAGGGTATAGGGGAAGAAGGATCTATCAATATAATAAATTCAATATCTGACAATTGCAAAATTATCTTTCCTTCATCCCATGTTATTTTTGAAGGGTTAAAAAAAACTACACTAAATATAACTGAAGAAACTTCACCATCTCCCATTCTAACATATTCATCTGGAAAATTACAAACAGAAAAAGATTTAGTTGCAAGTGGAAAAAAGTACATTATTTGTAGACTATCGACAAATTATGGATATGGACTTTCGATGAGATTAAATATAATGCCTAATCTTTTTTCAAAGATGGCCTCTCAGGGAAAGAATCTAAAATTATTTTCTGGAGGAGCAAATTATAAGCCGCTATGTTGTGTAAAAGATACAGCTAGATGTTTAAAATTTCTTGCAGAATCCAAAATATACAATGAAATTTTTAATATTGTAAGCCAAAACAAAACAGTGAAAGAAGTTGCTGAAATATGTAGGGAGGCGTCAAACATACAACTAAATTTAACAGACGATGAGATTCCAAACTTAGGATACACTTTATCCAATAAAAAATTATTGGACACTGGATTTAAATTTAAGTATAAAATAGAAGAAGAATTAAAATCTATAATAAATAAATGGAAAAATAAAACGGAATTAGAATATATTATTAAAAGTGACAAAGGATTTGAGGATGATAGGGGAATAATAAAAAATTATGAATTACCAGGACATATTAACTGGATAGGGTGGATTACTTCCAAGGCAGGAACTATGAGGGCAAATCATTATCATCCAATACAGGAACAAAAAGTACTCTTAATTAGTGGAAAATTTATAAGCGTATTTAAGGATTTAAAAGAAAAAAATTCAATCGTACAAACTCACCTTGTTCAGGCAGGAGATGTAGTCGTAACTACCCCTAATGTTGCACATACAATGGTATTCTTAGAAGATTCATTATTCTTAAATTTAGTTAATGGAGAAAGAGAACATGAGAATTTTGGGAAACATACGATTCCATATCAATTAGTAAGTGAAGAGGAAAGAGAAAACCTTTTTAACAACTACAAAATTAGTTGCAGAATATGTGACAACACTAATCTGAAAAAAGTCATATCCTTGGGAAATTCCCCCTTAGCTAATAATTTATTAGATTCGAAAACAAAGGCTGAAACATTTCCATTAGAAATGAATTATTGTGATAAATGTCATTACTGTCAACTTTCCTACACAGTACCTCCAGAGAAGCTATTTGATAATTATCTTTATGTTTCTTCAACAACTAAATCATTTAGGGATCATTTTAGAAAATTATCAGAACAAATTGTAGAGAAATATAATCCTGGATTTGTAATTGATGTTGGAAGCAATGACGGAATTTTCTTAAAACCATTAAAAGAGAAAAATGTAGAAATTTTAGGAATAGAGCCTGCTAAAAATATCTCAGAATTAGCAAATGAAAATGGAATAAGAACCCTTAATTCCTATTTTGACGAATCAGTTGTAAACAAAACTGATAAAAAGGCAGATATCATAACTGCATTTAATGTTTTTGCACATACGGATAAAATAAAGACAATTACAGATACAGTTAAAAAATTATTAAAAGAGGATGGAACGTTTATAATAGAAGTACAATACCTTTTAGATACCTTAAGAGATTTAACTTTTGATAATATTTATCATGAACATGTCTCTTATTGGTCAGTTACCTCACTTAATAATTTTTTTGAGAGACAAAACATGAAAATAATTAATGTAGAACACATTGATACCCATGGAGGGTCCATCAGAGTATATATTAAAAGGAGTGGTGAAGCTGAGGAATCTGTAATAAAATTTATGAAAGAAGAAGAAGAATTTGGTCTAAAAAATTACCACACGTATAAATTATTTGCTAGAAGAGTTGAAGCTTTAAAGAAGAAAGCCTCAGAAGACATCTCTAGTCTAAAAGGTTCAATTGTAGGTTATGGTGCTCCAGCAAAAGCAACAACAGTTTTAAACTATTTTGGAATAGATGATTCAAAAATAGACTATATAATAGAAGATAATAAATTAAAACATGGAAAGTTTATTCCAATAGTTAATATTCCTATAAGACCAAAAAATTTCTCTGAAGATATTCCTGATAACATACTAATTCTTGCATGGAATTTTGCAGAAGAAATTAAAAAGAATAATCAAGAATTAGTGGACAAGGGGGTTAATTTTATAACTCTTAGATAATTCAAGGATCAAAATAAATTTAAGCCTTATACAAATTCAATAAACCAGACTTTTTTAAAAAGAAATTTCTAAGCTTAATTTTCCATAACCATTTAGAATATCTCCTATCGGATTCATGATCTCTTATCACATAAGGTGGATGTTTTAGTGGAAATTTTATTTTTTCAAGAGGAAGGTGAAATTCATTATCTAGCGAATACTTTGTATGCGTTGCAGTATTTTCAAACCCAATATTTTGTACAAGGTTTTTATTTGGAACTACTACGAGTGCGTTATTAATCATTATAGAAAAAACCCACTGATAATCCCATGTATCGAAATTCTTATAATAGGTTAAGTCTAAATTTGAAGTAATGGTTTTAATATCTCTCCAATTTCTATAAAGATCTTTAAAATATCCTTTTCTCTTTATTTCCGGATAAAGTTTAGTATTTATATCATATTTTGCCCAAGCTCGTCTCCATGTTCCCCACCCCCACATGAAAGGATATTTAGAAAAATAATAAGAATATTCATCTCTTCTCCAACCATTTAAGAAATTATCTCCTGCAACATGCATCACCCTTTCATCATTTCTATATTTTTCTAGAATTTCTTTCATATATCTAAAAAAGTCTTCAGAAACTAAACAATCATCTTCAATTATTATTCCTTTCTCAACATTTTTAAAAAACCAAGTAACAGCAGATGTGCAACACAACTTACATCCAAGATTTTTAGATCTATAAAGCCTTTTAACCTTACAAGGCCAATCTATTTTTGATACAATTCTTTTAACTTCATCATTATATATCTTATCTTTTTTATTATTCCTCCTTGGAGCATCTGAAGAAATAAAAAGTTTTCTTGGCTTGATATTTCTAATTGCTTCAAACGATCTTCTTGTTTCAGCAGGCCTATTAAAGATCATATATAAGATTGGAACATCATAGGATTTTTTTACCATAAAATAATTAATTCTATCTCTTTTTTAAATCTACTTAAAACATAATTATATAAAACAAGTTTTTTTAAAAAATTAATGGTAACCCCTTGGGATCAAAAAATACTTTTCATAAAAGAATCAAAGAAATTTTATTCAAAAATTTCATACAAAGGAATCTCCCTATGGCCGATCATGGCTCCTGAGGTATATGTATATTACAAAAGTCCTGAAAAAGTACCTTGGAGAAAAATTGCAATGATCTTAAAGTGTTTATTTACAAAAGATAAATTTAATATAAAAGGAAAAAAAGGAAACATTTTAGCTTCATATATCATGGCTAGAAAGGATCATCATAATTTAGTAAAGAAGGCATTAGAGAAATTTCCTAAAAAAGACATAACAATGCTAGATGCATATGAATATAAAAAAAGTAACTCTCCATTCAAAGTTTCTTATAAAATACCAAATATCTTTCTATTATACAAAATCTGGAAGAAATTTAAAAAATCAAATATGAAAGAAGTACTAGAAGATAAATATTTCTTCTTTATTGCAAGAACATACTTTAGATATAAACAAATAGAACAATTTCAAAAAATTTACGAGGAATATACTCCAAAAGCATATATCTCATTTTGCTCTCAGGCTTTTCCAGAAGAGGCTATTCTAACATTAATTTGCAAAAATAATAATGTTCCAACATTTACCTTGCAGCATGGTTTTATAATAGAATATCCCCGCTTCCATGCAGCATCAATACTTCAAGAAAATATAGTATCTGATTATAATCTCATATGGGGTGAAAAAACAGCAGATGTTCTAAAAGAATATACTAATAAAAAATCAATATTGGTTGCAGGTAACCCTAAAATTTCATCAATGGAAAAAAAATCAAAAAGAATATCTCGTTCAAAAAAAGGTGTAGTATTTTTGCCGGTAATAGGTCCAGATAGTAGTAGTCCAAAAATATGCAATCTAATAAATGAATTTGCTCACAAAAATCCAAAAATTAAACTTGAAATTTCATTACACCCTTTTGATGATCCTAAAAATTATGAAAAACTAATCACTTCAAAAAACATATCCTTTATCAAAAATGGAGTATCAATAAAGGATATTTTATCCTCTCATGATTTCATGATTCTCCATAATAGTACTGTTGCTATAGAGGCTCTAGGCCATCATAAACCAATTTTTAGATTCAAAGATGATGCACTTGTAAGTCTTTGGAAAAATAATGACACTTTTGGGAGTTCTAAAGAATTAGAAATGCTAATAAAAAATATAGAAAATTCCAAAACCCATAAAAGATGGATAGACCTCTATGAAAAAGAGTTTAAGAAAAACTTTTTTATCCCTTCAAGGGGAACAGTTCCCCAGAATTATTATAGGGAAGTGATGAATATAATTAGTAAAAATAATCTATGACAAGATATAAAAAAGGGCAGATCTTAAAAAATTTATGAAATATCACTCCGTAGGGTTTATTGCATTTAAGGAAAATAGTCAGAGAGTACCTAGAAAGAATTTTAGAGAGTTGGGTGGAATGAAGCTTTATGAAAGAATAGTTGAAACTGCAAGAAAGAGTAATTTAGATATTATATTTATAACTACTGACAGTAAAGAAGCAATTGAAGAAATTAACTCGAAGGGGGATAAAAAAGTTAGAATATTAGATCAACCTCCGGAATATTACGGTGTTAAA
This sequence comes from Nanobdellota archaeon, assembly GCA_022563455.1. Lineage (GTDB taxonomy): Archaea > Nanobdellota > Nanobdellia > Pacearchaeales > GW2011-AR1 > JAGVXH01. Next base: position 39,699 of record JADFNI010000001.1, on the reverse strand, counting down.
AGCACTGGAGATAATATGCTCCTTAAATCTGCGGAGAAAATTGAATCAGATATTTATATTCAATTATTTGCCACAGCCCCATTTTTAAGAGTAGAGACTATAAATAAGGCGATTGATATTCTTGAAAAAAGGCAAGAATACGATTCGGTTTTTACAGTTAATAAAAGGCATGACTGGGCATGGTATGACGGGAATCCCATAACTTACACTCCTGGAAATTTATCTAGAAGTCAGGACGCCATCCCATTGATAATTGAAACTACTGGATTATATGCCATAAAAAATCAACCCCTAATGAATTTAAAGAGGCGAGTTGGAGATAAACCCTACTTATTAGAGATTGACGAAATAGAGGGAATTGATATAGATGTAGAGCTAGATTTTTTAATGGCCAAATTAATTATTGAAAACATTGAAAACATTGAAAAGTTAACCAGAATTAAATATTAAACACTTCTATCTTAAAGTTATTATCTCCTCCTAATTTTTCTATTTTAGTTTTTGCCCCTGCCGCCACAGCTATGGCCAAACCCCCTGCAAAATCCCAAAACTTAATTCCTTCTTGAGTGTATGCTTCAAGTTTTCCAGAAGCAACATATACAAGGGAAAGAGCAGCACTCCCAAAATATCTTATTTTTTTATATGTCTGAATTTTTTTAACAAAATCTAATAAGTGTTCTTCAGTAATTTCTAATTTCGAAGGAAATCCTATGGCCATAATTGATTTGTCAGCAGGACTTATATCGCTAACCTTAATATTTTGGCCATTTAACCATGCACCACTTCCTACAATTCCCGTATACATCTCATCCTGATTATAATCATAAACAACTCCGGCTATTGGCTTTAAGTCTTTAAAAAGGCCTATTGAAACAACATTTTGTGGCAAGCCCTTAAAAAAGTTAAGACTTCCATCAAGTGGATCAATCACCCACTTAAGGCCCGTCTTAGATTCCCTAACATTCCCTGATTCTTCAGAAAGAATCCCATGAATAGAATCTTTAAGCTGATTTAAAATTATTCCCTCTGCTTTTTTATCAACATCTAATTTAATATCATTATCTAAATTACTTAATACTTCAATATCTTTTAATTTAAGATCTCTAAGATATTCTCCTGCTTTTCTTGCAGCCTCAATTGCTAAGTTCAGTTCTTCCTTTAGATTCATTTTCCAAAAACTCCTGTAAATTATCTATGGCTGAAAATCCCATAGCCAATATAGATTCTTTAGAATTTCCACCAATGTGAGGTGTACAAATAACATTATCCAAACTAATCAACCAATCCTCATTTGGTGGCTCAGTTTGATAAACATCCAATGCTGCCCCTGCAATCTTCTCATTTTTTAAAGCATCAAATAGATCTTCCTCATTAACTATTTCACCTCTGGAAGTATTAATAATAAATGAAGAAGGCTTCATCAAAGAAAGAGTTTCTTTATTGATTAAGTTTCTTGTAATATCTGTTAATGAGGTATGTGTAGTTATGATGTCAGATTCTCTAAATATTCTCTCTTTTGAAACAAGTTCAACATTATTCTCTTCAGGATAATCTCCAAGATCAATAACATCATTGATAAGAATTTTACAATTAAACGGTTTCAACAACTCAATTAATCTTTTTCCAACATGCCCAACTCCTATTATTCCAATAGTCTTCTCACTCAAATTAGCCCCTCCTGCTTTATTCCAAAGTCCCCTTTTTAATTGAGTTGATGTTTTGTTGACATTTCTAATTGAAGAGATCATAAAGCAAAGTGTCAATTCAGCAACTGAAAGTCTATTAGTTCCAGGCGTCCACAAAACTTCAACACCATATTTTTTACAAGCCCCAAAATCAATATTATTTAGTCCAACACCATACTTTGATATAGCCTTCAATTTCTTACAGGCCTTCAAAAATTCCTCATCAACAGGTTCCAAGCCTACAATTCCAACTTCGGCATCCTTAAAGTTCTCAATAAATTCCTCATTAGTATATTTCCTATCAAGTTTGTTAATATTCATATTTGGAAATAATTCACTGGCATTAGAGACCAGAGATATATTTTTGGAAAAGCTATTTGAAGAAACGGACAACTTTTCATTAAAGTAATTTCTTGAAGTGATCTTTCCCAAACTTAAATAATCTAGTTTCTCCCCAAAGATTTCAGAATATTCCTCTCCAGAATCATATTTCTGAAGATCTTCTAAATCCAAAGATTTCTTAATCACATTTAAGGAAAATTCTTGTGAGTCAAGCAATACCTGCCCCATATCAAAATTAAATAGTTTATTCCCCTCAAAAAACTCCAAACCAGATCTTATAACTGGATAATACCTAAAGTCCTTTTGATTATTAAGTCTTATTTCTTCAACCAACCGATCTCCTGAATAAATAGACAAAATATTAGTTTCCATATCAAGATCAATTTTTCCCTTTTCGCCCTTAATCACAATTCTCTTTTCATTCTCTTTAGAGATATATTTACCAACACTTATCTTTACCTGAACCCCACTAGAAGTAACAATCTTAGCACTAATTGCAGTCTCAGCTACATTTTCCCTAGAAATTCCATGATTTTTATAGGCTAAATCAACAAATTCCTTACACCTCCTAACTTTCAATTCTCCATTCAAGAACGAGGAATCCGTTTTTCCTAAATAATCCTCAAAGACAAAGAGTGGAGAAACCATATGTAAAAATAAGTCTTGAATCATCCCCCCACCTCTTCTTTTATCAAAAAGATGAGGTCCACGGTGATTTAAATTTGAAGAAACAAATTCCCCCTCTAAAAGAGATATAAAGACTCCTGTTGGCTCCCCAACAATCTCTCTTAATTTATTTAAATTAAATTCTTTTTCACATATAGGGGTGGCACAGTCTTGAAAAACACTCCCTGTATTTTGATAGAAGTTATCTTTTTTAATAAGCCCTCCTATTAACCATAATGGGGCATACTTTCTAAGAAGATAAGAATCAAGCAAAAATATTTTCTTAGGATATTCATTGAGTAATTTCTTTAATCCATCAAACTCTTCAAAATTTATAGCATAAGGCTTTTCAACCATAACTCTAAAACCATTTTCCACCAAGTCTTTTAAATCTCTAAAATGAAAATCATTGGCATGTCCCAGTATAACAATTGGATCTAAATCCCTAATATCATTAAGAGTATCACTAAGTAAGTCTTCCTTATTTCTTACAATATTTTTAACATCTTCAAATATATCATCAAATTCCTTATTACTAATACTTACAGTAGCAACTAAATTTGATATTCTTTGCTGCTGTAGTGTATCAAAACAAGGGGCCAAAAACCTATGATAATGGTCTCCAGTTCCAACAATTACTATATTTTCCATCAAAAAAAGTAATTTTACAGGTATTTAAATACTTATCCCGTAGACCCTATTCTAAATCCTAATCCATTCTCTTGGCAAAATGGTACTCTTAGCTCCCTTGAAATGCGTAAAATTCTTAGGTGCAATAACCATTTTTTGAGTATTAGTATTAAGATATCCCGCCCACCAGCTAAGGGCACTGTTAGTAATAATATTATGTTTACAAGCTTTCATAAGTTCTAAATCTTCATAATCTTTATTCCCTTCCATAAATTTTATCTTAACTCCCAACTTTTTAAAATTCTTTTTACACCAATCAATGTCATCTGAAAAAACATAAAATACAGGATTCTTTACCTTTTTATTTATCATTTCAATTGCAGGTTTATAAAATTCAAGTCCTATTACGTTTGCATTCTTTATCTCCAAAACATCTCCGTGTCTAACATGTATACTAACAGAATTTTCCATAGAAATCCTCTTTAAGTCTTCAGATATATTCTTCTTAAATTTTTCTTTCAATGTAAATTCTTTCTGAATAATTTTCTTAATCTTTTTAAAGAATTTATCTTCACCCCCATATATTATAAGGTAAGTATCCTTGGGAATTTTATAAAAATCTTCAATTTTTCCACTAGTCGGAAATCTAACCACATTTTTTTCAAGCAGTTTAAATTTGTACAAAAATCTATCAATATATCTTATTCCAGTTCTAAAAAGAAATCTACCATATTCTTTTCTGTTAGCCCTTTTAGCAGAAATATTGAACTTTTCAATAACAACATCCCACGAACCACCATACTTATAGTTTGGTCTAGGCCATGCATCCAAATAGGATGTGTCAATTCTAAAATCTGTTTTATAGTGTTCGGCAAGAGATCTTCCAGCCGCATAAACATACATAGAATTTCCAAGACCTCTTCCAACTTCAACAATTATCACCTTAGTGCTCCATTCTCTTTTTTAATTCCAAGACTAACCAACAGTGCGGAAGATAAAAAGCAGTATTCTTAAATCTCCTCCTTTGTTGGATAACTCTTACCTTAAATCCGATTTTTTGCATTTGGTCAATTATTTCATTTTTTGTCCATCTACAAACGTGACAATCAAAAGGATTTTCGTTACCAATCCTTTTGGGATCTAAGGGGGTATATGGGATTGCAATATATCCCCTCCCGCCGCCCTCTAACAAATCATAAACCTGAGACATAATATAGAGTGGATTTTTTATATGTTCTAGAACTTCCATTGCAAAGATTGTTTTAAATTTCTTATTTAATTTTGGAAATCTTTGAGTAATATCTGTTTTTATAAATTTATAATCTCCTGCCAAACTCGTCCCTCCTGCAACATCTAAAATTGTAGCCTCTTTTATATCATTGTATCTAAGAAATGTTCCGGCACCGCCCCCAATTTCAAGCACAGGATATTCAATTTTAAATTTCAAATCCCTGTAAAGCGATTTGTAGTATGAGCTCTTCCTCTGAATAGCACTTTTCCAACATTTTTCTGCAATTTCTATCTTATCCATCTTAAACTAGGGTCTCATATAGATTCTCTATAAACCTTTATAAGTTTTTCCTGCATTTTCTTAATAGAAAATCTCCCAATGCTTATTTCTTCATAGGCTGCCTTTGACATTCGCTCTCTTAGGTCTTTATCCTCAATCAATTTAGAAACTTTCAAACACATCCTATCTATAATTTTTCCATACCTTTCCAAATTTTCCAAAAAGCCTTTTGGAAGTGATTCACCAATTCCAGACTCAATAACAAATCCAGTCTTACCATTCCTTACAATCTCTTTTCTAGAGGTTCCACTAGCAGTTACAACAGGAATCCCAAAAGACATAGCTTCAGTCATATGAAATCCAAAAGTATCCGTAAATGAAGGATAAATTAGGATATCAGTATTTGGATAAATTTCTTTGAAAAACTTTTTCTGAGGAATTAAATTATGAAATTTTATTTTTTTATTTTTTGAATATTTTTTCACCACCTTTGCCGGAACATCAGAAATAATAATGCCCTCAACATTATCATACTTTTTAGTCATTCTGTCAATTACTTCCAATGCGTAGAGTCCCCCCTTAAAATAAAAAGCTCTAGAACCGAATAAAAGCCTAACTTTATCAGTTTTATTTTTCTTCATTTTTTGTACTGGAATCCCTGGATAAATAAGTTCCACCTTATCTTTAACTTCAGGAAATTCCTTTAGAATTCCTTTTTTTGACCATTCAGTCCAAGCAAGAATCTTCTTACAATTGTCATTCATAAGAATCTTCTTAACAATTCTCCTATTTGGATGTTTTTCATGATTCGCAGCAAGCCAGAACTGTCCAACCCATTCAGTATCTGTAATCCACGGTCGATTATTAAGACTCAAACAGTGTGCACAGTGAATTAAATCATATTTTTCCTTAGACTTTGTTAGGTGAGCATTAGGAAATGGAATTGGAACAATTCTAAAGATTCTCCTAATCAAAAATTTAGTTTCTCTCAAAAAAATAAACTTCCACCGATTACTATATGTACCTTTTTTTTGATTTTGCCCAATATATGTAATTCCTTTAGGAGGATTACCAAGTAAATATTGATAATAAGGAGAATCAGCAAACTTCCAAGGGCGCTGAAGATATACCTTAATATTTTTCATATATAAAAAAAAACAAGGCTGTTTATATATTATTCTTTTAATTCTTCTTTTCGATTTTCATTAATCTTATCCACTCTTGCTCTAAGTTCAGGATTTTTTCTATCCATCTTTTTATCCTCACTTGTTATTCCCCATTCACTAACAATAGAGTCTTCTAATCCAATAAATGCGTGAGGTTCTTCAGCAGGAATTTTTCTAGAATCTCCCTTAACCAATGTTTCTTCAATATCTCCACAAATAAAAGTTATCTTTCCCTTAAGGACTACCATCTGTTCGTCTTTCGAATGTAAGCATCCACCTCTTGCAAATCCATTTTTAATTTCCAAAAAAGTAAATTCTCGTCCACTCTCAAACAAATCTTCAACTAAATAAATATAACCCCTTTCATCTTCAAATATTTTTTTTAAATCCATATTATATTCTAAAAATCAAACTTTAAATATCTTTGTTAAATTAATCCTCTTCGAATTATTTCATCCATCATATCTGTATTAAACTGGTCTAATTTATAATTTCCTCTAAGATATTCCTCTCTTGAAATTGTAATGAGGGTTTCATGTTGACTATCTCTCTTCATACTTCCAACCCCATTTGCAAAATAAACAAGTGTAGGGGTATCAGTACCTTTTCCATGATCAAAGGGATCGGTAGGATAGTAATATCTTGTGAGTGCTAAAATCTCCAAGTTCTCAAGTTCCAACCCAGATTCTTTTCTAGCATTATTTCTTAAAGATTCTTCCATTGGAATACCTCTTTCAAGTCGCCCACCTATTGGCCAAAACATTCCTTTTGCAGGCTCATTATTCCTTTTTCCAAAGATTATTCCCTCATCAAATTCTATAAAAACATCATGACATAGAATTGGAAGATTTTGATGAGCAACTCTATAGTCTTCTAGTTCCATTCGAGAAGCTTTTAAGGAACACAAATCAATCCCATCATTTCCAATTCTATATTCCTTATATATCATATAAAATTGATAAGGTATCTGTTTATAAATATTATTATATCAAATTAATTTTATTTCAAATAAAATTCTTTTATTTTTGAGCAAACAAATTCAATATTTTCATCAGTTATTGCAGGTCCATTTGGAAGCCAGATTATATCTTTTGCAGCTCTAACTGAATTTGGAAGGTCTTCATCAGTTCCGAGATACTTATAGGGAGGATTTTGATGTATTGCTGGCCAACAAGGTCTTGGATAAATTTCAAAGCTATTCAAATATTTGATAAGTTCATCTCTTCCTTTAGAATAAACATCAATCCAAAGGGGAATTTCTTCAGAGGTATACCTTGGAAAGATTATCTCTTTTTGATTCTTTAATTCCTCCAAATATTTTTTTCTTTGAGATAAAAGTAATTCTTTTCTCTTATCTATTTTTTTAAATTGTTCAAGTCCCAAGGCCGCTGAAAGATCATTAAACTTTAAATTATATCCCTCTTCCTCGTGATACAATTCCTTATTTGAAAATCTTCCAAAATCCCTTAGCCTCCTAATTTTTATATATAACTTCTCATCATTAGTCGCAATTATACCTCCTTGTCCAGAACTAATAATTTTATTTGCTTGAAGACTAAAGCATCCAACTTTTCCAAAAGTTCCCAAATATTTTCCATTTAATTTAGAACCAAGGGCTCCAGCAGCATCCTCAATAACTGCAAGCCCATGTTTTTTTGCAATTTTAATAATCTTATTCATATCGCAAGCTCTTCCAATAGTGTGGACAGGCATTATTGCAATTGTATCTGGAGTTATTTTCTCTTCTATTTTATCTGCATTAATTGTTAATCTATCACTTTCAATGTCCACAAGATTTGGTCGTCCTCCTGCCCATCCTATAGATGTTGCTGATGCAATCATCGTCATTCCAGGAATTATTACATCAAATTTGCTAGCATCTCTTAATTTTGCCTCAGCTTTTATAGAGAGGTATAATGCAGCAGTTGCATTCGTTGTAAAAATTATATATTTTACCCCAAGATATTCCTTAAGTAATTCTTCAAATTCTTTAGTCTTTGGTCCTTCATTAACATAAGCAGCCCTTATAACCTCAGAAACACTTTCAACTTCTTCCTCCCCAAACAAAGGTTCATTCCAGTTTATTCTTGCCATAGCTCTATTTGTCCATCAATCTTTTTAAATTTAATTATCTAGAATATATTAATTAAAATTTTTGAGTGATATTTCTTTTTTCACAAATCTTTCTTGCAATTTCTTTTCCAATATTAATATAATATTCATCAGAATTATTGTCATTTATATTAACAAGCCCTTTCTCATTTAACTTCTCTTTTAAGTCTTCAATTATCATCATTCTAACAAGAGCTTTAAATTTTGTTTTAGGTTCCCAATTTAAAAGTCGAAGAGTTTTTTCTCCATCTCCTAAAAGTGCTGGAACTTCTGCAGGGCGCTTAAATTTATCATCTATCTTTACAAAATCTTTCCAATTTAAATCAAATAAATTAAAGGCTTCCTCCAAAAATTCTCTCACTGTATGTGTCTCCTTTGTTGCAATCACAAAGTCATCAGGAGTTTCATGTTGCATTATATGCCACATACCTTCAACATATTCCTTTGCAAAACCCCAGTCTCTTTTTGCATCAAGATTTCCAAGAGTTATTTTATCCTTAGTTCCAACAAGGATGCTTGCAATACTTGCAGTTATTTTCTTAGTCACAAAGTTGAGTCCTCTTCTTGGACTTTCATGATTAAATAATATCCCATTATATGTCTTCAACCCATAGGCTTCACGATAAAGTCTTGTTAAATGAAATGCAGCCAATTTGGATACACCATATGGGCTTTGGGGAATCATTCGTGTCTCCTCATTTTGTGGAGGGGGGCTTTTCCCAAACATTTCACTTGAAGAAGCTTGATAATATTTTGCATCTAATTTAAGATCTTTAATGGATTCTAATATTCTTAAAGGCCCTAAGGTATTATAGTTTATTGTAGATTCTGGACACTGAAAACTTATTCCAACATGACTTTGTGCCCCAAGATTATATATCTCATCAGGTCTAATTTTATTTAAAATATTTTTTAAACTTATACCATCGGACAAATCTGCATATAAAAGATAAAATGGAGATTCATCAGTTTTTCCATATTTATCATCATAAATATCTAAGTGATCAATTCTTTTTGTATTCGGAAAACTAGCTCTTCTTACAATCCCTCGGACCTTATATCCCTTAGAAAGTAAAAATTCAGCTAAATAACTTCCATCCTGACCGCCAATTCCAGTGATCAATGCAACTTTTCCATTCCAATGCCAATTTTCCATTATTTGCACAGAAAAAGTCTCTATTTAAAGATTATTGTAAGGGAGTTGAATAAGATAGCCTTTATGAAGAATTTTGATTAGTGGTGTTCCTAGTTATTGAACCTTCTCCAAATCCAACAACTAATATATCTCCATAGAATTTACAATTATTAAAAAATCTAACATGCCCTGAATGCAATATATCATAACATTCTATACAAAATACTATTTTCTTATCAGCGTTCTCTTTTCTTATCTTTGGTAAGTTCTTTTCTCTCAAATTTTTTTATTAATTTTTTCTTCAAAATCTATTTTTTCAATCCTTACATTATTTTGTCGCTTCAACATTTAAACTTACAAGATAGCCACCCTCCTTATCAAAACGTTTCTCTTCTGTTGGGACAAAATTTTCACTAGGTAGATATGCTTGAGAGTGGTCATCAATCTTATCATGAGGGGGCGTAGTTTTCCAGTCATATTTTTCTATCTTTTCAAATCCTACATTCTCCAAAGATTCTTTTAAATCATCAAAATCATAGACTGTCTTATGATATATTATCTTTCCAGTTTCTCCACCCTTCATCCCCCTTTCCATTTTTCCATACATTGGTCCCAAAAAATTCTTCAAAGGAAATTTCCCTTCAGTATAAAGCCTTCCCATCATCTCAAAATCAGGAACAGCTATTCTTAATATTCCTCCACTCTTTAATACTCTAAACCACTCCCTTAAAACATTTAATCCTTCTTCCCTATCAAAATATTCAAAAACATGAGAAGCATAAATTAAATCAACACTTCTATCTTCATAATCAAGTTTAGTGATATCATGAGACTTAACATGTGGATAATTGCCACCATCTATATGGACCCAATCACTTCCAAAATCTCTCCATCCACAACCAAGATTTAGTTTTATACTCATCTCATTAATTCCACAATCTCATTTATAAATATCTCTGCATTAAGCTATCTTTATTTAACCTTCAATATATATTCTATCTCGCTAGAGGGTACAGTCCATGCAAAAAATCTACAATAAAAATCCTTATGAAAATTAATAATCGGATTCATGATCCAATTAAGCTTTTTAGCCCTTCCAATAGCAAAATTAATCTTAACATGTTTTATATCAAACATATCTTCTTCTAAACCCACCTCATGAGAATATGTTCCTTTCTTAAAATAATCAAACGTCTTTGGAGAAAAAAACCTCACATGGGTAGGGTCATTAAACTGTCCCCAAGCAGAATAAAAAGGAACTTTTATTTTGATCAAAGCTCCTTTTTTACAGATCCTTCGTATCTCATGCATCAAGGGTATGAAATTAACTACATGTTCAAGCACATGGTTTGCCAAGATTTCATCGATACTGTTATTCTTAAATGGGAGTTTTTTTTCCAAGTCGACTATTTTATCAGGGTTTACTTTTGATGATAAATCACAATTAATATAACCCTTTCTTTTATCAAGTCCACAGCCTAAATGCAATTTCTTCATTTTTAATAAAACCTCTCGTCAAACCTAGCATAAACACCATCCAATACTTCTTTAAACTCTTCGATAATTTCTGTTTCGGATGGATAATCCACCTCCCAAATCTTAATTGGCCCTCGAAGTCCCTGATAATAAATAAATTCCCCACCAGAGTATCCAGAAGATCTTATAGATTTTATAACACTGTTTGACTCCTCATGGGCTATCTTCACAGTAGGATAATTTCCAAACGCATCATCTAAAAGGTACAACTGTGCAAATAACCCTTTAGAAACTTTCGAAGACAAATAGATTGCAGATCCTAAAGGATTAATCCCTTGACCCTCTAATGAGGGAATAATATCAATAACTGCGTCTATTCCACTTCCATAATCAACTAACTTTCCTTCGGCATAAATATATCTAATTGGTATTCTTACCTGTTGATTATTAAGTACATAAACTCCAATTGGCTGAGTTAAAAAAAGATTTCCATCTTTTATTCCAGTATTAACAACCACCCCTGCAAGAAAAGATTTTCCAGATGGAAGAAATATTTCAGTTCCGTTATCCCTATAAATAATATCCTCAAATAAAACACTTCCAGCATTATAAACCATCGAAGTCCCATTAGATGTTTCTCTTGTTTGTTTAGGATCTAAAACCATAACAGGTATAGCTGCAAATCTATCTCGAGGATCCTCACTTCCACCCCCAATTTGACTATAGGCCGTATATTTACCAAGGTCTGTCGGATCAATTAATAAATATGATACATTCCAAGTTTTCATAAAGCTTAGCGCACTCGCAGGATTTGGAGTAGTCAACACATATCTTCCAATATAGTGGTCTGCTTGATCTTGCCCAGAATGCCCTCCATCAGTAACTGTCGGTCTTTCTCCGAGTGTCTGAATCCAATATCCATAATCCCACCAATGAACAAAAATATCTCCTTCAGGAGTATTTTCTCTAACCCATTCCATTGCAGTGATCCACTGGGGATTAATTGGACCGGTATTTGGAGCTTGATTTTTAATAGTCTCGTAAGAAGTATACACAGAATACCCTAAAAGAACTACAGAAATTACAAGCAACATCTTAAAGATCATCCTATAAGTATTCTCCCTAGAATCTTTAGCATAATAATAAAACTTTCCAATAGAATATGCTGCAGCAAAGGAAACAAATGGAGCAATTAAGAAGAAAACTCTAACAGCACTTCTCCCATTTATCAATGTAAAGAACAAAATGGAAAGAATAATAACAATTCTAGAATCAACTTTAAACTTGCCTTTATTCAAAATAACCAAGAACGAAGCTCCAAAAAATATAAGACTCAAGAAATAAAACGTTTGACTAATAAAACTTGTTCCATTAAACAATGAAACCGATGAGACTCTACTAAATAGGATGCCAGAAACAACAATAACCCATGAAGAAATAAAAAGTAATTTATGCCTTTTATTTTCTATTTTTCTAATAAAATCCACTCCAATAAATATAACTCCAATAATAAATAACCAAAAGACAATCTTTCCAGTTTGATTCATCCAATCAATAAGGTAGGGTTGTGAATTTTCAGCAACAGTAGATCCAAGCCGCCCACCACCAAGATTTCCAAAAGGATTAATCAACTTTACCCATATATCTCTAAGGACTCCAAGAACACTCATTCCAAGGACTTTCAAGCCAACAATACCCAAAATTCCAGTAATTCCAACTCCATAAAATGCTTTACGCTCCTTTAATTTTGCATCTTTATATTTACCAAGTTTAATTAATCTTGACAATCCAAAATCAATTAAAATATAACCTAGTACAAATGGAAGAAGCAAACCATATGATCCACTAAACCTATTCAACATATTTGTCCATGTAAATCCAAAGATTAGGGGTGAAAAAACTGAAGATAAAATTAATAACCCATAAAATGAAATAGCTTTCAAATCATCTTTCCTTATAATTGCCCAATACATTAAAAAAGATAAAGGTAATGTAGTAATAATAAAAGTAACAGCACCTCCCCAAGTAGCTAAAACGAGGGCAATCATAAATCCAGAAAGTAATCCACAACCAACTACATATCTCCAGTTTTTTTCAAAGTATTTTAATGAAATGGCATAAACCAAAAAAAACGAGAAAACAGCAACCATACCAATAGCTTCATGGTCCGAAAAACCGGCCATAGTTCGGTATAGATACGCAGGAGTAAATGCAAGTATTGTTGTTGCAATTAATGCAACACTCTTTCTCTTAGATAGCACATACGACATTAAAAAGAACATCAACAAACCCATAACAAAAAATATCACAGGAGATATAACCACAATATATTGAATTGTAATATCTGGATTAAACATACTGACACCTTTGTACATAAAATACACTACCTTCGGAAGGATCTCTGGATGCCAAGGAATATTCATAGATGGGCTTCTTAATGGATCAATCTTCGGCAAAACACCATCATTATCTACATAAGTTTCACTAACCCTTAAAAAATAATAAGGATCCAAGGCAAGAGGAATATTTTCTCCAGTCGTTGGATCTTTTAGTAAGTCTAAATTAGAAAGTCTAATTGAAGAACTAATAAACAATACTGCAAAAAGAATCACAATCGTGGCGGCCCATTGAAATCTTCTATCTTTGACAATCTTTAAAGTTTGCTTCTTAATCTCTCCATAATCAATATCTATGCTATCTTCTCCCATTAGAATCTATAATTTGAGTCTATTTAAAAAACTTGGCCTTGTTTCCAAACTTCATTCAAAACATCCACACCACAATTAATAATTAATCTTACAACATAGAAAATCCAACCAATATGAAAACTATCTGAATTAAATAAATAAGGTAAACAACTCCCTTTTCGGTAGCTTTTCCAAACTTATTTAAAACACCAATAGCTAAATGTTCAAGTCCATATACTTTTGGATAAGGCATCTTCAAATTTCCCTTAGAGTCTATTTTTGCGAAAGAATGTTTTTTCAATTTGCCTCTGACTTTTAAAATAACTTCTAGAATATAAGGAATAAATACAACAATTGCGATTCTTTCAAAATTTCCAAGGATTGCCATACCCGCAATTAAAGCTCCAATTGAATAAGTTAGGGAGTCTCCTGGAAAAACTTTTGCAGGATATTTATTGTATATATAAAATGCAAGAAGAGAAGCAACCATACATAAACTAATTATTGCAAGCCAAGGTGAACCAGTAGAATATGCGACAAAAGATAAAAAAGATAAAATTAAAATTCCTTGTCCAGCTTCAAGACCATTATATCCTGCTAAAAAATTATAAGTTGTAGCTGCTCCAGCAACACCAATCGGAATTAAAAAAAGAGGATAAAGTATTCCAAAATTAATAGCTCCAAAAAAAGGAAGCGCAATTGTATGGACCCCCGCATTAATAACAACTAAAGGAATTGAAGCAATGAGTGCTAAAAGAAGCCTAAATCTATTTGAAAGTCCGCCATTTCTCCACCCAAGTAAATCATCTACAAGACCAATTAACCCAATAATTAAAACCATACTTAAAAGAGAAAATATTTCAAGAGCACGAACAGTTCCTCCAAAAAGAAAAGTTTTAAGAGCAACATATGTAAAAACACCAAGGATAAACGCCATGACAACCACAATTCCTCCACTAGCCGCAACATTTTTAGGATGTCCTTTCTTATTCATATCTTCCCAAAGAAGGCCAATACTTTGGCATTTACGAATCCAATATGGAAGAGTTCCTGCTGCCAAAACAAAACTAACAACTACAGAGATCAACAATAAATAGTGCATAATCTATTCTAATTTTTCTCACTTAAAAATCTAACTAAAACATCAAAGGAGTAAGATAAACTTCCATCAGAAAAAATCTCAAGATTTTTTTTACATGAGATCTTTGATCGAATCAGGAAACTAACTAAAACATCAAGGGAGTAAGATAAACTTCCATCAAAGCTGCGACCATCAAAACAACAATAGCGATGATCATTAATGTGAGTGAATCTTGCAGTATCTTCCAAGCTCCTTCTCCTCGAAGATCCTTTCTAATAACTGCTACAGATATTATTCCTCCAGCAAGAGCTCCTATAAAATAGGCCCCAATCTCCGGTATCCCGTGAAACATATATCTAAGGAGCCCAAGTGGAAGATCCACAAGTTCTCCTTTAGCAAAAATTCCAATAGCTGCAGCAATAACTGACGCATTCCAAACTAAAATGAAAATAGCACCCGCGCCAAAAACCAAAGAAAATACAATAGTAAAAATAAGGACAGATATATTATTTGCAAAAATTGCGAACACTGCATTGGTTCCAGTAACTGCCCCAGTCGTTATTGGAATTCCATGCTGATCCAAACAATAGTTGTAATTTGATGGACTGTTAATTGCACAAAAAGTTTTTATTTGAAAATTGAAATTTTGTGCAGCTTGTTCAGGTAAAACCATATACCAAAAAGAAAATGCGACTACGAATCCTAAAAACATCCATATCAAAGCATGAATTGCCTTAGAGTGTTCTTTAATGAGCCTCCCAGAGTCATCAATCTCGACGTCCTTTCCTTCTTCAAGTTTTATAATATAATACATAAAAGGGAGGCAAGAAATCACAGTGAATATTACAACTAAAAGTCCGCTACCCTCTTTCAAAATAGAATCATTTCCAAAGAAAAAAGTTACAAGAAGAAGAGCAACCGAGGCCCAAAAAGCACCAATAAAAAACAGTTCCCAAGGATGTCTCTCAGCCCTTTTTGCCTTTATAAATAGTTCAATCATTTTATCTCCTCAGCAACTATACAAATACATATTTTTAAATCTTGGGGAGTCTTCTAAGCCACATTAAAAATTTTTCTAAGAGCAATGCTAGATCCCATACTAAATCCTAAATACCACCAAATCCACCCACTAATAATAGGTGTATAAATTCCCCTAAGCCAGGTAAATAAAAGAATAAATGGAACAATCGTAACAAAAATTGGTTTCATCGAAGACTTAAACATAAGTCCAGTAAGGCTAAGGAGCTCAGAATTAAGTTCTTTCATCAAACAATCATCCTTACAATTCTTAAGTTCTTTTTGAATCTCTTTCTGCCTTTGCTTCAAATGTTTTAAATGCTCCTGATCAGTAAGCTTCTTTTGAAGAATAGTAGAGATAAGAGTAACTATAACTGAAATACCAGCAAGAGAATACAGCGGATATAAATTAATTAATTCAACAACTCCCATTAAGCAAATAACAAAACATCCTTTTTAATACTTCGCCCCAAAGAATCCCTTTAGAAAGTCTTTATGACTTTATTCATGGGATTTTATGCACCGAAAAATCCCTTTAGAAAGTCTTTATGACTTTATTCATGGGATTTTATGCACCGAAAAATCCCTTAAGTGCAGGATTCATATCAACTGCATGCTGTTGTGCAATGTTTTGATATAACTGATACAATATCATAATCGCTAAAAGAATTGCAGTTCCACCCACAAGTGCTCCAAGTAAATCTGCAACTGACGCGAGCAGTCCAATAGCAGCACCACCCATGACAGTCAAAGGTCCAACATATCTCTTCAAAATAGATTCCAAAACTCTTTCATCCTTTCTAAATCCAGGCATACTCATACCACTATTAACAATCTTATTTGCTTGACTTCTAGCGTCCATTCCTGACGTATTCACCCAAAAGAAAGAAAATAAAACTGAGAAGAATACATAAAATATTATATGAAAAAATGATTGAGGAATATAAATCAACCTAAATGTTCCGTTAATTGCAGCATCCAATATTGGAGTTGAACCAATCCAAAATGCTAGTCCGGATATGGCCAGTCCACCACTGCTAAATCCTCCAAGAAACGTTGCCCCTCCAGCCCAATTTTGAATAAGAGACGCAAACAACTGCAAGTTGGCCGTAAGTGCAGAAACTAAAATAACTGGAATAACTCCTGCATAAAAGAATTGCAATGGCCATTTAACTGAATGTCCTCGGACTCGATCAAACGCTAGTGGAATTTCTACCTTCAAACTCTGTGCAAAAACAACAGCCAAAAACAAAAGGGCCGTAACAATTATTGGAAACAATGCGGCCATAGCCCCTCGTCCATCAGCAACTATAACTGAGGCTACAAATGCAAGAACTTTCCCAATTGGGGCAAGAGTTCCTTCAGGTCCAATAAACTGAAATAACTGGGCGAAAAGTCTCCATCCAATTCCTGCAGCAATGAATAGAGATACTCCACTACCAAAGCCCCATTTCTGAATAACTTCATCCATTAATAAAATCAAGATCCCTCCTAGAATAAGTTGAAAAATAACAAGTCCGGCAAACCCTTCTAGTGCGGCAATCCCATTCATAAGAACATAAACAATCGATTCAAAAACAACAAATGCAAATGCCAAAAGTTTCTGCAACCCTTGAAAAAATCGTTTTCCTTCCAAAGTATTGGTATCAACATTCAAAATTTGAGCACCTTTTAAAAGTTGCAAGATAATAGACGACATAACAATAGGACCAATCCCAAGCGTAATAATTGAGCCAAATGAAGTTCCAAGTAAAATTGCCAAATATTCAAAACGAGAAAGTGAGCCTTCACTAATGCCAAAAAGAGGAATATTAGACAAGACAAAATAAGCAACAAGAATAATCAATGTCCATTTTAATTTAACATTAAAACTAACTTTCTTTTCAGTAGGACCTCTTACTTCAGGCAAGTTCTTTAATAAATCTCTAAGAGCCATATTCCATAGACAAGAATTTGTTTTATAAAGTTTTGTGAGAAAATATTAATTATTTGCTTCTTCACTTGCACTTGATTCTTCATCATTCCCTTCTTTTTCCGCTTTAACATACTGCTTAACATCTTTTTTTCCAGCTCCAACAATGATAATTGATCCTCCAGCCTTAGTCATCTTTTCAATAGCAAGTGCAGTCGCAGCTCTAGCAGTAATCTCTGCCTTAAATCCCTCCCCACTCCCCAAAATCTTATATTTAGAAAGATTAATCTTTGCCCCCTTATTCATTCTTTCAGAGGGTACACTGAGCGTTGTCCCTTCCTTTTTAAAAATATTATCCTTAATATCATATAAATTAATACTAACATTTTTTTTGCGAGCAGTCCCTCTAGAAGTTGCTCCCTGTTTACCAAAATATTTTTTCTTCTTATCTGACATTAACGCCTTCTGCTTTTTATGGTCTGCACGTTTTCCAGTTCCAGCCATACCAAATCCCCCTCTACTTCCATGTCCCTTATGTGACTGCCTAAATCCCCATCCAGCAGTTCTAGACCCTCGAAGTCTAGAATTCTTTGTTCTCTTATGTACTTTTACCATTATCGATCTACCTCTTGAAACATTAAGTCACATTCCCTATATAAATCTGGATCACTAAAATGATGAAACTCCATTATTTCGTCAGATCTAACAACCATTCCAGAGTTTTGATTAAAATATAAAGAATTCCCTATAAAATTCCTATGATTGCCTCTTTTAATAACAACTAATTCACCAAGGCCGCCTTCTTCAGGATTTGATCCTAATACAAATGCTCTACATTTTCCATATTTAATAAAATCTCCATGCCTAGCAAGTCTCAAATCAGGACTATTTGCCAAATCATAAACTTCACACGCAACCATATTTCTCTCACTAATTCCCATCCTACAACATCCTCCCTGCAAGTTTAGTAATATCTTCATTTTTCCCCAAGATTCCCTTCGGTGCTGCAACCTTAGAGCTCTTCTTAAAACCTCCAACAGGTGGATGTAAGAAATAAACACCTTCCTTTGCAGGTCTCTTACTATTAAGCTCCTTAACAAACTTATCATCTACAACTCCATAAGCAACCATATAAGAGACAGCATTAACCATTCCCATTCTAATCTTGTCGTCACTGTTCACTATGATTGAAGTAAATTTCCTTCTAAGTTTCAACCGACTAAGAGTTTCGTTATCTTTAATCTTATTCTTAACTCTCCCAGCAATTCTTATAACTAATATTTTTTCCATGTTTCTAGTATTGTATATCTCCTATTTTATTTAGTGCTGCCATACAAGCTTTTGCCATATTAAATGTAGTTCTTGTTTTACCAGAAGTTTTACTATATATATCTCTTATCCCAACGGCTCTTAATATCTTTTTTATTTCATCGTTTACCACAAGTCCAGTCCCTTGAGGTGCCGGAATCAATTCAATAACTACTGAAGAACATTTCCCTTTAACAGATAATGGGACACTGTGAGGTTCACTACAAGAACAATCAAATGAGGCACATCCTCGCTTAATCTTAACCATGTTCATCTTAGCTTTTCGAATAGCCTTCTCTTTTGCAGGAAGTGTTTCAGCAGCCCTTCCATATCCAATCCCAATATGACCCTTACCATCTCCTACAACCGCCATAACACCAAAAGTCAAAACGTTTCCTTCCTTTGTCTTCTTCTGTGTTTGTCTAAATGCTCGTCTCTTTCCACCACCAAACTTACCCTTAGCCTGTCCGATAAATAATGTATCTACTTTCAGTCCAGGCATTAAAATATCAGTTATCTCGGGCTCCATTATCTTAAGTCCAGATTCTAAAACTTCATCAATATCTTTAACCTTATTTGATCTAACTTTTCTCCCCAAGTCCGTCTTAGGAACCCAAGCATCCAATTTTTCCTGAGCTTCTCTAGCGAATCGGTCTTCCCTACTCTCTCTCTTATATTCTCCTCGGCCCTCTTCAACCTTAAAATTCTTTTCAGCCTCCTTAGATATTTTCTCTTCTTCCTTCTTCTCTTTCTCTTCAACAATTTTAACAACCTCTTTTAGATTTTCTTCAGCATTAGCTTCCTTTGGTTCTTGAATATCTTTTTCCATTTCTCTTTCCCTCAGTTCCTCCGCCTGAGCTTCTTTCTTATCTATATTTGAATCTGCCATTAGTTTACAATTCCCCCCTTAACTTTAACAATCATTTCCTTAACATCTTCCTTTAAATGTTCTCCAGATATCCTCTCATCTGTTGGAAAAATTTTCGAATCCGCATTTATATTAAGCCCACCATCAACAAGACCTTTAACGACAGAGAATATTCTAGATCCTCTAATCGTCCTAGACATTCCAAGATCCATAATAAATTTTCCCTTACCAATCTTTTTCGCAAGAAGAAGTCCAGTTAAATATCCAGCAGGAATTGATTTCAAACTTCCACCTTTTTTAAGATCCCATCCCTTACTTAGTAAGTCTTTTGAAGTAACACTAGCTATCACCTTATCTTGTGCCTCGTGGCTCTCCACTACTTGAACAATAAAATATTTATTAGTCCTTCTAACAACAATTCTTAAAACTCCTGAGGACAAAAGCCCTCGTCTAAGCTTATAATCAGTTTTACCTTCCAGTCTTCTACGCTTCATTGTTCTTAATCTCATTTGAAAAAGTTTTAGATTTTAAGTAAGCAAGCATCAGCGATGCTCACTTCACAATCTTTCCTCCAATTTTAGTTTTTAAAATTTCCATATTATTATAATTCCTCCAAACTCTCCTTTAAATGTCTTTTACTTCTGAATTTTCTAGCGCGAATCATCCGCCTAATATTTTTATTCTTATCTTTATCAATTGCTCCAGTTCTAATAAGTCCCCTAGTAAATGCCCTTAGCTTTCTAGTAATTATCACATACTCTTGCTTTCTGTTATTAACTTTGTTCTTAACTTTTCCAGTTCTTCTTCGGTGTTTTCTCTTAACAATTTTTCGTCTACCATTAACATCCTTTATTTGAATAGCACCACTCTCCACAATATCCCTTATATCTTGTCTAGTAATCGCCTCCTTAATCTCACTTAAGTGCCCCTCCATAAACAAAATTCTATTCTTCCCAACCTTTAAGACCTTAGCCGCCAGTTCTTTTTTCTTTGCAAGTTGCATTATTCTGTTTTGCCCCCTTTTTTAGCCTTTTGGGGTACACCGAGCGGTGCCCTATATCTATTTAATATTTCAATTTTCAGCTCCTTTGCTTTAGAAATCAAAGATTCTCTTTTCTTTGCTCCAACTTTTCCAATTATAATTCCATCAGTTTTTTTCAAACCTTCAAAATCTTTAAGATTCAAAACCATTACAACATTAAACCCTTTAATCATATTCCTCTCTTTAACAACAGATCCCCAACCAATCCTTGGCCTCCCAGAATGCCCTTTTCTATTAAGTCTAATTTTATTATGTCGTCCCTTAGCACCCTTCCATTTTCTGTTTTTCTTCACAGTACTTCCAAGCTTTATTTTTTTGTGCCAATCAGATCTTAGAAATGTTGGTTTCTTTCTAATCACTTTTATACCTTCAACCATTATATAGCTCTCCCACATTTATTTGTAATAAAAATTCCATCCTGAAAAATTCGCCTGTCTCGTCCAGTAAGTTTCGTAGCTTTCTCTAAGTTTGCCGCAGTTTGTCCAGCAGCCTCAATGTTTAAAGAACTAACAATGATTTTACTTCCATTAATATCCACCTTAACATTGTCAAGAATCTTAGAAGTCCTCTCAGTTGTTTCTCCCAAAAATGATTTTATAATAACTTTATTTCCATTTACCTTAACATTCATTGGAAAATGAACATTACAAATTTCGAGAGTATAAATAAAATCTTCGAAAACTCCCTTAATCATATTCTTCAAATGAGCATGGATAGTTCCAATCATTTTAGATTCTCTTCGAGTAGCACCCTTTGCAGAAATAGTAACAAGGCCACCATCAATCTTAAAATTGATCTTATACAAGTTCATAGTCTTAGATAATTCCTTTTCATTCCCTTTAACAGTTATCTTATTTCCTTCAAGTGTTACAGTTACTCCTTCTGGAATTTCAACAACTCGTGACAAATCTTTATTCATTTTAATAAAAATAAGCGATAACGCTTCCTCCAAATTTTTCTTTAATACAAACATCATGAGTCTTCAAACCTTTATTAGTAGAAATAATCAAACTTCCAAAATTTCTAGAAGGTAAAAATCGTCTAGCATATTTATCGATATCAGCAATACTAGCATAATACCTTGGCTTTACAGATTTACATTTATTAAGTTTAATTATTTGAACAGTAACGCTACGCTCTTCCTCATTAACAGTATAATCAATATGGCCTTTTTCTTTCATCATTTCAAATATATTTAGTAAAACCTTAGAATACAAATTAATTGTGAGTTCTTTTTTCTCGACTCGTCTAGCATTCATGATTTGATTCAGTCCATCTGAAACTACGTCTTGACTCATATTCTATCTCCGTTATTTATTTTTTTAATTTCCATTTTAACTATATTTCTTAAACCCAAGTTCAACTGCAAGTTCTCTAAAGCAGTGCCTACAGATATTTAGATTGTAAGATGAAATATGGGCTCCGTGTCTTCCACAAACCTCACATTTTTGAGCAGCAACTCCAAATTTTCTAGGCTTTGGTTTGTTATGCTTCAAAAATTTCTTCAAAATAACAGGTTTTCCTCGAAGCTGCCTAGTTATTTTCCTCCAGTCACTTGCAGTCATCTTATTCGTCCAACTCGTGAGTCTTCTTCTTTCGAAGAATCTGAGTATTAAATTTAGTTACTAAATATTCTATAATATCTTCTTTAGAGACACCAATTCTCTTAGGTTTTCCCCTTTTAACTTTTTTCTTTTCAACAGATTTTCCAGCTCTAGAAAACACAACAGTAACTTCGAACCCCATAATTCCAACCTCTCTAATGTATTCAATCCCAGGAATTTCAATATATTCATGTATTCCAAAAGAAAAGAAATTATTCTGAACTTGTTTTTCCTTCAAAGTATTGTCAATTGCTGGAAGAAGTTTTTTAATAATCTCCAGTGCTGCGCTTCCTCGAAGAGTTACCTTTGTTCCAACTTCAAGTCCAGGTCGAATACTCCATGTAGGAATTCTTTTTGTAGCTTTAACTCGTACAGCTTTTCTTCCACTAACAGTTTCAAGTAAAATTACTCCTTTATCAAGCTTATCGCCAACCCCACCAATATTCAAAATAACTTTCTCAAGCTTTATAGTTTTCATAATATTCTCTGCCATTAGCAAAAACCTCCAGATTTTTGATCCACAAGGGCTTTGCCATTGTATAATTCAATCTTTATTGTTTCAATATTTTTACCCATTGTTATTTAATCACTAGGATAGTCTTAAATGGAAGACTAACCATTCCTCCCTCCAGTTTAATTTTATAATTTCTTCCACGAACAAGATTTTCAATAGCAACAAGTTTACCTTTTTCTCCTGCATGTTTTCCCAAGACAACTTCAATGTTTGCTCCTTCACTTAATGGAAGAATCTTCAAAACTTTCTGATTAATGTTATCAATCAAAGCAGAATCTCCAACAGAAAACTTCTCTTTCACAAGGATATTATGCCCATCATCTAAATTCATCTGAATCTTGTTTCCAGTTAAAAGTTTTTTACCAGTAATCTTTACAATTTTCTCCATAGATTCCTTATCACTCACTTCCTTCAAGCTAAATTTACGGTTAACTATCTCAAGTCTATAATTCTTTCCAGCCTTTTCTAGATTGATTGTATCAAAAACTTGAACAGGAAAATTCTCATCACACCTAATCTTATTATTGACCTTAACAAGGCTGTTTAGAGTCATAAACCTAACTTCTTTCTTAGTATTCGCAATCTTCAAAATATCTCTAAGTATAAACAATAAACTAATCCCTTTTCTAGTCGCATGGCTAGGAACAGAAATATACTTCTTTCCTTGAGCCTTTCTAGGTACTGGCCACGTTCTAGGCATTAAACTTTTCTTTATGTGCATTTTATTTCTTAGCCTCCTTACTTTTAGCTTCAATCTTTTCAACTTCCTTGTTATCCATTTTTGGTAATGGCTTAACAGAAGTTTTTAGCTTCTTATCCTCTACTTTCTTAGGGGATTCAGCCTTAACCTTACCTCGTTTAAACCGTCTACTGTCATTTCCTTCAAGAGAGATTATTTTAACATTAGATGGATTAAACCAAGTCACTAGTTTTTCTCCACCCTTCTTTTCTCTTTGAAGCCCCTCAATTTGAAGCCGAGTATTTTTTAAATCAACATCTCCAACTTTTCCAAGCTTTCCCCTAAATTTTCCCCTCATAACCTTAACCTCATCACCCTTTCTAACTTGAATAGTTCGAATACCATACTTTGTCCGAAGCGCCTTATCAAGATTAGCCCCCATAAATTTCCTTCTAATATGGTTAGGCGCATTAGCTCTAAATTTAACCTGCTTTCGAGGTTGCTTACTGGAATTCCATGTTTTATTAAATTTTGATTTCATATTTTAATATACAATACTAGCAATTCTAGCAACCTCCTTCCATCTTTCTTGAATTTCTCTAGCAATTGGTCCTTTGATCTGTGTCCCTTTGGGATTCCCCTTCTCATCTTTTAAAAGTGCAACAGCATTATCTGAAAAACAAATTCTCTCTCCAGTGTTTCTTCTCCAAGGCTTTTTTTGTCTAACAACAATAGCATCAAATACTTCGCCTTTCATTTTTGGATCTCCCTTTCTAACTGAAACTTTAACCCAGTCTGCAATCTTTGCATATCCTTGTCTTCCCTTTCTAGTTTTCCCATGTTTAATAGAAACTATTCTTACAATTCTAGCTCCGCTATTATCACATGCATCAACTATGCTTCCAATATTGAGACCCCTTGTAGGCTTTGCACTTACAGATTTCATATTGATGCCTCCTGATCCTTAACACCAACAACAATAAAATGAATCATTTTACTAATTGGTCTAGTTTCTGCAATTTGAATAAGATCTCCAATTTTCACTTTTTCAGCCATACAATCTGTTAGTCTTGCATGGAGTTTCGTCTTCCTCTTTTCATACCGCTCATACTTTGGAACCTTAATCATTCTTTCAAACTCAATAGTAACTCTTCCATGATGTTTCCTTATAACATTCCCTTCAAAAGTTCGCCCACGAGTCCTAATCTTTTCCCTTCCATGTTTTGGACAAAGTCTATCATTGCATTTTACTGCCCCTATTGGAGCCTTCTTCGCTTTTGAAACTACTTTCCTTACTATTTTTTTGGTTACTTTTTCTTTTGCCATTTTAATCTTTTATCTGATCCTCACTAAATCCAAGTTCTACCAAAATTGGTTTTATGTGACCCTTATGATTTCCTTGAAGTTCAATAACTTTATTTTTAACAGTTCCACCGCAAGCTCGTTTTGCCTTGAGCTTTTTTGCGATGTCCTTGATATCAATGCCATCATCAAATCCTTCAATCATTGTAGACACTTTTCCGAATCTTCGTTTTTCCGTCTTGACGTTTATATTCTGTTGCGTTTTAGCAATTTCGCTACAGACACAAGCCGGAAGAGGCAATGCACATTTCGGACAAATATCCACTTTATTTACCCTCCATTGAAGATTTTTCTTCAATTAGTTTAGTTGAATCATTCATAGTCCTCATGGTTTTCATAGTTCTCATGGTAATAAGCCTCGCAATTTCCTTTTTAATGCTTTTCCTTTTAAGTGGTTGTTTTAGAAGCTCAATTTTTAAATCTATGATTCTTGTCTCAATTTCCTTATTTGTCAATATTTTTTTATCTGCCATTATTATTTCTTAGTCTCCTTTATTTTCTCAATTTTCTCAATCTCTTCAACTTTCTCAACTTTCTTTTCTTTTTCAACTAGTACTTCCTTTTTAGATACCTTTTTTTTAGGTGCAACTTTCCTTTTTTTCTTAACTATTTTAACAGTCTCCTCAACTTCTTCGATACTAGCATTTGAAATAACTTGTTTCATAAATTCTTCATCTACAGTAATCTGATCGTGCACAATGACCCCTGGAGCAAGAATAGCTACCTTTATTCCAACAACTCCTTGCTTAGTCTGGGCAACAGACTCGGCTCTGTCAACTACCTTTGCAGCATCTCCAGTTTTCTTTAAATATCCAAATGCAAATCTCCAGCTACGAGCTCTATCACTTGGAAGCTTTCCAGAAACTCTTAACTCTGCTCCAAGAGCACCACCCTTCTTTATCTTTCCAAGCATTCTATAACTAGAAGCCTTATACTTCATAGCTCCAAATCTTTCAAGCGTAAGCGCAATGTCATCTGCTACCAATTGAGCATCAAATTCTGGATGCAAGATCTCTTCAATATCTACATGAGGGTTTTCCATCTTAAATTTCTTCTTCAATATTTCAGTTAATTCTGCAATTTTCTCCCCCCTCTTCCCAATAATCCATCCAGGCTTATGAGTCGAAATAATTATTTTTTCCCCAACAGGCGTATATTCAATTCTAACTTTTGAAATCTTTCCCTTACCAAACATTCTCTTAACAAATTGCTTAATGTTATATTCGTCCTTCCTAACTTCTATAAATTTCTTTTCTTCCATTATTTTTTTGGTTCCATCAATTTACTTTTATCCCTTGCCTCTAAATGTATGTGTGTCCTTTTTCCTCTTCGCCCACCACTTCTAAATGGCATTGAAGCTTTATTCGCTTGAGCGATTGTAATCACAGGGTTTTCAATTCCCAAATTGTCCGCATTAGCCTTTAGTTGTTTAATAACAGTCGCGATATCATTACAAGCATTTTTTGGAAACTTTCCCCCACTAATACCTTTTCCTTTCTGGTGAGCAACTTCTCTGCCACTCATAGGAATAGCCCTTTTACCAGTTGCAGCTTCCATAAGTCGCTTAATCGCGTTTTCAGGAGTTTTATGTTTTATAACTTTACAAATATAAACCGAATACTTTGCGGAGATCTTAAGTGAATAAGCATTAGCAATTGCAACATCCTTAACTTTAACTTCTTCCTTCTTTTTCTCAACTTTCTTTTCTTCAACCTTAATGTCTTTAGTCTCAGTTTTCTCCTTAGTTTCCTTTTCTTCAACTTTTACAGCATCTATCTTTTTGTCCTTAATTTCTTCTGCCATTTATTTCACCGACCTCGAAGCGCTAGATTTAGTTGCTCCAATTCCTGCAGCCCCATGTTTAGTTGGTTTTCTAGTAGGTGAAAACTCTCCAAGTCTGTGCCCAAGCATTTCAGATACGATTACCACCTTAATGTATTCTTTTCCATTGTAAACTCCAATAGTTCGTCCAATCAATGCAGGAACAATAACAAGAGCTCTATCATGGGTTTTTATCGCTTTACCTTTTGAGTCGCATGCATTACATTTAGCAACAAAAGCCTCAATAACATCATAATTTCTTAGAAGTGCCCTTCTAGGTCTAGCTTTTACAAGCTTAGCAAACTCTCGAGTATCCACAGTCCTTAGTTCCTCGATGTTTCTTCCTCGATAAAACTTATCCTTACTCCTCTGTTGTATTGTTTCTTCTACCATCTTAATTATCGTTTTTTCCTCCCTGTTCTACTAGGCCTAATCAAACCAACTTTCTTACCAGGGGGAGCATTTCGCTTAGCAATCTTACTCTTAATCCTTTTCCCTCGTCCACTACCAAAAGGATGGTCAATCGCATTCATTGCAACAGCAGAAGTTCTAGGCCATAATTTAGACTTTGATTTCATTATATAAAACTTCGTTCCAGCTTTCATAACTGGTTTATCCAATTTTCCATCCCCTGCAGCAACACCTAAAGTAACCCTGCAGTCTGGATTAAATTTTTTCTCTTTCTTTGAAGGCATAGCAACCTTTACAAGTCCTCCTTCTTTACTAACTATAATTACAGAGTTTCCCCCAGTTCTTACAAATTTCCCCCCATCTTTTGGATGATTTTCAATATTAAATATTCTAGTTCCATTCTTTAAGTCTCCAATTTTTGTGACATCTCCGCTTGCATTTCCACCAATTTTAATTGTCTGACCAACATAAAGCAAGTTAGCTGCAAAATTATAAAATAAATCTCCTTTAGCATTCATCATTTTAGCAATAGGAGCCGAGTGCCCAACAGAAGAAATTAACTTAATGACCTTATATTCTCCTTCTAAATTTGCCGTATATCCAGGCCTAACAATTGACGCCTTATTTCTAGTCTTATAAGTATGACTTCCCTTTCCTCTTCGCTGTTGAATTATCCTTTTACCCATTAGCAAAAACCTCCAAGTTTTTGATCCGCAAGGACTTTGTCATTGCATAATTTTATCCTTATTGTTCCAATATTTTCATTACCCATATTTTTACATTAACCCCAACTTCGTCGCAATATCAACTGCAGGATATTCCGGTTTAAATTTAACAAAAGCATGTTTCTTATTTTTCAATGTATGAGTCCGAACCTTAGCAACTTTCACATCAAATAATTTTTCAACTTCTTCCTTAATCTCTCGTTTATTAACAGCGCGATCCACAACAAAAACCAAAACATTATCAATTTCAATTTGCCTAACCATCTTTTCTGTAGATTTAATTTTTTCAAGTATAATCACTCCTGCCATCTTATTTAAACCTCTCTTCTATTTCTTTAATTGCATCTTTAGTATAACATACAAGTCTTCCAGGCTCTCCATTTGGAGATAAATCTTTGATCCTTAAATCCCTTACATTAACAACATCAATTCCAGACCTCTTCATAGATTCAGCGTTTCCAAGAACAAACAAAAGTCCAGCATTAGACTTATACTTTCTTCCTCTCATCTTTCCAACTCCAGATCTAATTTTTTTAGTCTTCATTACACTTTTAATATTGTCTTCACCAAATGCCGTTTTCATGCTCGTTATAAAATTCTTAGTTTTCAAGTCCAAAATATCGCTTGAAAAAACAAAACCAGATTTTATTGGTTTACCGTATTTTTTCTCCAAAAATTTTAAATTAACAGTTCCTGCAAGTGCAGAATTAAATGCGATTCTTAGTTCCTTCTTATTAATTTTTTTGAAAGGGTTCATTGCAGATCTAGGAGCATGAGGTTTTCTACCTCCTCGAGTACTGGCAACTGTTGCCCCAATCCAATTAAAACTAGATCCATGTCTAGACATAATCTTCCTAGGAATTCTAGAAATTCCTTTCCCGTAAGATCCCTTCCAATCATGCCTTTTTTTCTTTATAATCCCTGAAGCAGAATATCCAGCCCCAGCTCCTTCCATCGCACCATAAGGTTGCGCATAAATTCCCTTCAAAGTTTCATAAACCTTAGACAAAATATCTTCTCTGATTCTTACGCTAAAGTTCTTTGGAAGTTCTACTGTTCCTTTTTCCTTTCCAGTTTTATCCATTAATTTTGCTTTCATTTTCCAGTTGCCTCCATTGCTTCAAGTAATTTTCCAAGCATCCCTTCAACCTTTCTTTGAGATGTAAGCATTACTGCAGGAGCGCACTGAATTCGCCTCTCGAAACTCTTAAATCCTGGCATAGGTGTTAGGGTTGCATGATAACTTCCCTCTCTAGTATCATAACTTAACTTCCCGAGGCATAACGCATCTTCAGGACCTAGTTTAGTGTACAGACGAGGATAGCCAAACGCATATTCACAAGACGCTTGATTTCCACAACTTTCTATTTCGTCATTCATCGTATCTCAAGAACCTCCAACTTTTTCTTTGCTAAATATTTACTTGGACGTATTGCCAAAGTCATAACAATTCCCCTTTTCGAAGGACCAGGAATTGAACCCCTAAGAACAATATACTCTCCCCTGATAACCCCATAGTGTTCAAATCCACCTTTCTTATTAATATCATTCTCATTAATGTTTCCAATTTTTAAAATAACATTATTGTAAGTAATTCTATTATGATATCCTGTTTGTCCTGCCTGAGGAGCTCTAAATGTAACCCTTGCAGGATGCCAAGGGGCAAGAGATCCAGGTCTTCGTCTCCCCTTTTCAGATTTATGAGATTTCAACGAAATTCCAAATCTTTTAACAGGTCCTTGAGTGCCAAATCCTTTAGTAACTCCACGAACATCAATTAATCCATCACTAAAAACTTCACTAACCAAAATATCCTTTCCAATTCTTTCTTTAATAAATATCAATTTCTCCTCATTAGACCCGCTAAGCCCAACCTCAATCATATCAGGTTTCTTTTTGCCCACTGTAGTTATCTTAACATTTGTATAAAGTAAAACTCGAACATCCTCAAAATTCAAATCCTTCAAATCTTTAATAGCCTCTTCAAAATTTTTAATTTCAGAAGAAAGCTTAATTTTTTTCTTCAAATCTTTATCCTTAGTTACAACAACATCTTTTAGAACCTTACTCCCTTTGTAAAACCTAACAGAATAAATTTTCATTGAAGGACATTCAACGATCGTAGCAGGTACTGTTATTCTTTTCCCTTTAGTAAGACTCGCCTCAGTATCATCCTTAACAAAAACGGAAATCATTCCAACCTTATAGCCCACAAATCCTAAAAGTCCAACACTCGTTTTTTTAACAGGTCTCCAGTTTACACTAGGAATAACTTTCTTTGCTCTTACCCTTGGGTAAAATTGCAAACTTCCTGATCTACTTCCATTCTCGTCTGTCATATTACATTTCCTGAACAGTCTAACTATTCTGTTTAAAGCAACATAGCACAATCGCTCTTAACGTGACCAACCAATCACAAAATTCTCCTCATCCAAACATTTAAGTTTTGGATGGAACCTTAAAAACTCTGAGAATTTTGCATATATAAACCTAACTATATATTGATCTTCACTAAACCAAATCCCTTAAAAACCCATTTTCATACTTTAGTATTATGGTCATAAAAACCCCAGACATTCTTCCAGGAGAGAAAGGTTACATTTCAAAGAAAGAACGAACTAAAGGAACAAAGCTAAAAGAAAAAAAAGATAGGGCAGTCATTAGAAAAAGCGGTTCTAAAATTGGAAAGATAAAAACAGGATCTAAAGGATATAGAATTGGAAAGCCAACCACAAATCCAAGAGGGGGAAGAAAATATCCTGTATGGAGATATTCTAGGAAAATCGGAGAAATTTTAGTGACAAACAAAGATACCTCTGAAGAAGAAATAGAATTAACATTTAACAGGCTTGGAGGAATTGGAAACTATAAGCATTTAATTCAGGATGCAGATTTTCAATTAAAATGGGCAATCAGAGAGCAAGAACTTTTAATGACTCAAAAAAATTGTTTTAGCTGCAATAAAAAAATATCAAAAGCTGCCCAACCAAATCTATATCATCCAAAAATGTGGAAAAGAAGGGCAAAACTTTTAGAGGACGCATCAAAAGTTCCAGAACTAGTAGTCAAGGGAAAAATGACACTCGAAGACGGATGGGAAAAATTCAACGACATCTTAGAAGAAGGAAACAGGTATTACATGTCACTTAAAGATACTGCATTAATTTGTGCTTCATGTGTAAAAAAGAAAGGAATTATTTATTAATCAAATAACAAATTCAACTTTACTAGAGGTTTTCTTGCCATCACATATAATCCTTCTAGTAAGAATTCCCTTTCTTTTGCTTTGTTCTCGAATTTCACTAGGCTTTAAGTCATCCATATTGGATGGATAAACAATATCTGTAACATTTATATCATGAGCAATTTTTATCTCAGTAAATCCAATATTTTCCCAGAATAATTCATCAATCAAAGTTGAGTCATCAGTTTTAAGGGTGCAAAAATCCACCTTAGGCCCTTCTTCGCTAGACTTCCCAGGTTTTCCACTTTTAGGTGCTTTTGCTTTAACCTTCAAAACAAAACCATCTCCAGTAAAGGACAATGCAAAAAAAGCTCGAGGATATTTATCCATCAATTCAAATATCTTTGCAACCTCAACCTCCGTATCAATTTGTAACTTCCTAATTCCTTGGAAGTTTCCAACCTTAACAATATCAAAATCAATTTCCCCTCTAAGGTCTATTGTGGACACGATTATTCCCTTAACTTGAACACTCCTTCCAACTTTATCGAGAGATCGCCGAACTAAAAAATTAACAAATTCAGGACCTGTTTTAACGCTCCATTTCTTAGGTTGTCGTTTACCCTCCATCAAAAATTTATCTTTATAATCTCCTTTACCAAATTTCAAAAATTCGTTATGAATTTCTTCATTGATATTACCATCAAAAATTTTTCTAATAATCATTATTCATATTATCAAATTCTATTTATAAACTCTCCTACAAAATTTACCCTTTTAAAGGCATATTTATAAATTGGAGATTCCTATAATAACATGGCAGAAGATTCAATAGTAAAGAAGGGATTAGTTGGGGCCATAATAGCAGGTATTTTTATTCTCGCATTTTTTATAATAAAGCCAATAATAATCCCACTAATTTTTGGAGGTTTATTCGCATATATTTTTAATCCAATCTATAAAAAATTGTATAAATCAACAAAAAGAAAAAATCTATCAGCAGCCATATTAATGGCAGGAATTACTGCTATAGTGACTATCCCCTTATTTTATTTTGCATCTTCAATAATTAAGCAAGCAGCAAGATCTCTAAGATTAATCCAAAATTATAATTTTGGAGAAGTGTTAGATACTTTTTTAAGTACAGAACTAGCACGGACTTTGTCGATTAGCTTCGATACAATGATTAGTCAAGTAATCTCTGGAGGAATGAGTAGCATACAAAATGTTCTCTTTGAATTACCTTCATTTATACTCCAGTTTGCAGTCTTCCTATTCACATTCTTTTTTGTAGTTCGAGATTCACAAGAATTAAAAGAGTATGCCGCAAAATTGTCTCCATTTTCAAAAAGTACTGAAGAAAGATTTCTAAAAGAATTAAGAGGAATAACCAATGCAATTGTTTTTGGTCAAGTTTTGATTGGAATAATGCAAGGTTTGGCAGTCGGTGTAGCATTTTACTTTCTAGGAGTTCCAAACGCACTTTTACTAACTGGAATCGCTGCAATTATTTCTGTAATCCCAATACTAGGTTCATGGTTAGTCTGGCTTCCGGTATCATTTTATCTTTTAGCTAGTGGTCTCACATTTCAAGGGATTTTCTTAATAATCTATGGTGTCTTTTTTGTTTCTTCAATTGATAACGTTGCAAGACCCTACTTCTTAGCAAAACAATCAAACCTTCCAATCCCCTTAAGCATTGTAGGAACAATAGGAGGACTTTATTTCTTTGGTTTATCTGGGCTTATTCTAGGTCCACTAGTTTTCGCTTACGCATTGATTATAATAGAATTCTATAAAGAAGGAAAATTGAATGAGTTATTTAGGAAGTAATAGAAGTTATTATTAAATAACACTAGCCTTAATTATCTTAACTTCCTCAAGAGGTTTATCATTAGTACCTGTCGCAACCGATCCAATTTTATCCAAAACATCAAGTCCCTCAACCACCTCGCCAAAAACTGGATGTTTGCTAGCAAGAGGCTCTTTATCAAAATCTAAAAAAGTATTGTCTTGTAGATTAATAAAAAATTGACTTCCGCCACTCTGAGGCCCACTGTTCGCCATAGATAATGTTCCTCGAAGATTTGTTCGTCCATCAATAAATTCATCCTCAATTGTATATCCAGGCCCACCATTCCCAGTTCCAGTAGGATCTCCTCCCTGAATCATAAATCCTTCAATAACTCTATGAAAAATAATTCCATCATAATATCCTTCTCTAACAAGCTTCTCAAAATTTCCAGCAGTAATTGGAGAATCCGAATAAAGCTCAATTACCAGGTCTCCAATAGTAGTTTCTAATTTTACTTGTACGTTCTTGCTAGGAGATATGGTTTTTATAACTTCCATTGTAAATATTGTAAAAGCTAAAAGCAAAACAGCTATTAAAAAGATTGCTACAACCTTATTTTTTAGAATATTTTTCATAAAAAACCTCAATCAACTATATTTAAAAAGCTATTCTTCGAAAAAATATTAAGCAAATATGGCAAAAGCCCACATCGCATAAAGTAACATATAAATGTTTCATGACTGCAATATGGCAAAAGCCCACATCGCATAATGGTAGTGCACCGGTCTTGAACACCGGGCCCTTGTGGCATCCCGGTTCGATTCCGGGTGTGGGCGTCAGCACCCAACCGTAATCGAACCTTTGATTCTAAAAAATTAGGTCTTCAATAATTATATAAATCTGAAGACACAATTTTTTATAGGGTGTGGGCGTACCTAACTAGCCCCACCAATAAAATCAGGATGTCCAGGATCATGTTCCTTACCTGGCAAAATAAAATTCCCGCCACCAGTAGTTCCCGAATATTCTTCATCAATTACCCATTCATCCTCCTCATCAATATCTCCACTTCTTTTTAGCCCTACAAGATTTTCCTCTCCCGAAAGATAATCATCAACATCTTCCCTCATCAAAGCATCTTCTCCAAAACTTACAATCAACTTCTCAAACTTATTATACGTATCTTTTTTCAAGTCTTTATCAATCCCAAGAACTTTAAATTTAGACATTGTTTTTTCTTTTAAAATTTCTTCGATTTCAGGTTTAGAAATAACAGAAAAAACCGTAGAATATAAATCCGATTCCATTAGTGTTGGGGCATATACAGAAACAGAGGCATAAGCTCGAGCATTCAAAATATGAGATTCCGAATAATCCTTTCCATATTGCTTATAATCTCCAGAAGTTGCAAGCCCACCTTTCTTTATTTTCAAAGTAGCAATTGATTCATTAGAAATTCTAGGATGCTGGATCTTGATTTCATGCTCACGTTTACCATTAATCAAAATATCTCCTCGAGAATTAATCAAAAATTCTTTTATTCCAAGCATTTTCATTTTCTCTCCAACCATGTCAGTGATATATCCCTTAGCAATACTACCCAAGTCTAGAACTATGTCTGGATTTTTAAGTTCAACCAAATTCCCTTCAATTTTAACATCATTATAAGATCCACCAACACCAGTTATTACATAACCTTCCTTTCTAAGATTAAAATCTTTTCCAAGCGTAACATCATATTTCCCATCAGTCTTTCTACATAACTCTAAAGCTTTCTTTAGCACTTCAATAAATTCAGAAGGCATCTTCATTTTCCGAGATTCATTAAGCTTACTTATGTCACTTTTTGAATCAAAAAAATTAAAAATAGATTCAAGCCTAACACCTTCCCAATAAGCCTTATGAGTTACCTCTTGAGAAAATTCCTCGTCTTCTCCAAATACCGCTATCTCAATATTCGCTCCAAATAATTTTCCTTTAAATTCAAAATTTTTCATTATATTTAATATCAATTCACATTTAAATTACTTTTTAAAAAGTCCGATCTAAAAAAACCTCCTATTTAAAAACAGAATCCTCTAAAGAGGCTCCATCTTCGAAGTTTTAAAGCAAGACTTAAGTTCAACTTTAAAACCCAAAAATCACAATTAAGCAATTATCCAAATAATGAAGCCAAACCCTCAGCTGCTTCAGCCTTTGGTTCTTCTTTCTTCTTTTCTTCAGGTGCAGACTCGGGTCTTGCATCATCCTTTTCGCTAGCAGCAGGTGCCGCAGCAAGAGATGCATTTGCAAGCTTTTCATCTATATCGACTCCCTTAAGAGACGCGACAAGCACCTTCACTTTTGATTCATCAACACTAGCCCCGGTAGCAGCGATAACTTTTTTCAAGTTCTCTTCACTTACTTCCTGTCCAGTCTTGTGCAACAAAAGTGCAGCATATACATATTCCATTTTTTATTTATTCTCTCCTAAATATTTACTTAGTTGAGTATCTTTTGATATTTCCATTATCCAAATAATGAAGCCAAACCCTCAGCTGCCTCAGCCTTTGGCTCCTCCGCTTTAGTTTCCTCTTTAGCTTCAGTCTTTGTCTCTTCTATCGCCTTTACAGCCACAGGTTCAGGCTCCCCCGTAACAATCCTTGTTATAACATTTTCAAATGCCCCAGCCTTTGACAAAATATAATCCAATGTCAGAGAATTAACATAAACAATCTCAACAGCAAATGATAAGGCAGATCCATATGCAGATTCAAGCTCTGCAATTGTAGCTTCGCTATCAATCTTTATATCCTTGTATACAATTCCATCCATATAAGCAGCGACAGGCTCCACCCCTACTTCAAAGGGAATAATATCAAGCTTCGCCATAACAGCTGCATGTGCTTCACTAATGACATCTCCTTTTTTAACAATAATCTTATCCTGTATAATTGCAATTTTTCCATTCTCAACTTTCGGAGCAAGCCCAACAGAAGAGAGCGCAGAAATATCAGGTCCTGGAAGAAGCTCCGTTGGCCCAGCTTTCACTTCAATATCCATTGGTGCAATTTGCCCAGCTTTAGCTTTAGCAGGACTAGTCTCTTTAGATAAAATACTTGAGAGCTCAAACGCGTCAGAGTCGCTAAATAACACAGCAGTTGAATCATTAATAAATGGAACAAGCTCCTGCAACTCTTTTATTCCAGAGTGGTCCAACGCAAAATTAACTAAGCTTTTCTTAACAACCATAACGTCCGCCTTATTTCTAAGCTTTTTCTTTATGTCTTGAAACTGCGCCGAAGGAAGTCCTTTAATAGAAATAACCATAACAGTTTTCTTCTTCATCTTTTCAGCAAGATCTTTAACTTTTGCTTTCTTAGCTTCCGACACATGAGTCTTAATTTTTGCTTCCATACATGTCCTCCATTATCTTTAGAGATTTAGTCATAGTAAATTTAATCAAAACCTCTCTAATGTTATCTCTTCCCCTAGGAAGTTTTCCTTCCAAACTTTTAAGCATTGAAACAATATTTTCAGTAATATCTTCGTCTGACATATCTTCTTTTCCACAGACGAGCTTAATCGAAGCCTCTTTATTTTTAATCCTAGCAACATGCTTCATCTTTTCAATCATGGCAGAAATTGTAGCATCGTCTTCTTTAGCAATAATCCCAGCCTGAGGACTAGGCATTTTATTCATAGGACCAAAAACTCGTCCAAATTTAGTAGCTATCTTTCCCATCATTGGAGCCGCAGCAATAAACGAATCATAAGACTTAGCAAGCTTCTTTATGTCCTTAATATCTTTGTACTTCACAAAATCTTCTTCAGTAATCGATTCAATAAGTTTAGATCTCTTGGTCAAGAAAGCTCCAACTTTTTTATTCGTAGGATGAGGAATATCAATAAAAGTATTAAGAGCCTCTTTTCGAACATCAAAATTCTTTAAATTTACAATTAAGTCTACGGTTTGTACAAACTTTCTTTTCTTTTCTTTTCTAAGTTCTGCAAGTGCAACTTTTGTTTCCATATTATATTAACTGTTAGAATTATTTAGGTTCGGTCATTGACCTCCTACCAACAGTAGTATAATCCTTGAGAATTTTTAGTTTATAAAGTTATTGTAATAATATCTCAATAAAAAATACTTTTCATAAGTTTTTATTAAAACTAACTCAAATATTTAACTCCTTCACATAAATCCTTAAATACCAAACCAAGTATCAAAAAACATGGAACTAGTAGCATTACTCTCAACAGGAAAAGGAACTTGGGGACAAATAGCAGGTTTAATGCAAAAGGGCGAATGGGAAAAAATCATTCTTGTAGGTCCAAGCTTCGCAAAAGAGTTTCAAGTAAAAGATATACCCTTTGATTTCATAGAATTTGATGCAGACAAATCTTTAATTCCTCTAAAAAAAGATCTAGAAAAAAAACTAGAAGGAAAGTTCCAAGGTTTAGAGATCGCTTTATCAATTGCCTCAGGAAACGGAAAAGAACATATGGCTCTTCAATCAGCTCTTCTTTCTCTTCCAGTAGGAATAAGATTCACAGCACTTACAAAAGACGGTGTAGTAATGTTATAATTCTAAAACACCCTAACAGCCCAAATAAACATTAAGAATGCAAATACAAATATTATAGCATAGGTAGCGAATTTAAATGCCATCGAAGCAAACTTCGAAGAACCTGTAACAGATAAAACGGATAAATAAAAGAATCGTCCACCGTCAAGCATTCCAAGAGGCATCATATTAAATAGAGCTACAAGAAGATTGATCACCATAACCCACCAAAGTAAATAGAATATAAATTCTACAAGTTCTCCATCCCATGTTGGCTGGTAGTAGGTTGAAGATTCCTTAAATCCCATAAACAAAGATATTAATTTTCCAATAAATCCTCTTCTTTGAGGATTTGTATGTGCAATTCCAATATAGGCCCTATTAGAATCATCAGGATGTTCGGCTAAAACAATTTCATAATTACTTCTTCCATTTTCATTCTCTGTAATTATAGTAACCAAATCTCCGGGTTTCTTAGTATTCAAAAATGAACTAAGACTGTAATGGTTACGTATTTTTTGATCATCAATTTCAACTATAATCCCCTTAAGTCCAGTTTTTATCGCAGGATTTTGTGGGAACAACAAAACGTTTTGTCCAGTAAAATCCGTCCCCTCCAAGATCAATCTTCTGTTATTGGTACTCATTAAATAAGTCTCTTCGCCGACGATAACCTCTGTAAAATTCATAATAGTCGTTCCACCATTTATAATAATTTCTCTTTCTCCAATATCTCTTCCAAAAGAATCAATCGAATCTATTGGTGTAGAAACATAAGCATAGCTGGTAAAAATATATCCAGAAGCAGCAAAACTAGAAAAGAAGAATGCAACATAAAGTAGATAAAATATCATTGCAAAAACAAGGTTAGCAAACACTCCTGCTCCAAGAATGGTCATCTGCTCCACTGTTTTCTTTTTTTCAAATCCCCTTTTTTCCTCTTCAACAAAGGCTCCCAAGATTGGGCCCAAAAACACCAATCCTGTAGATTTTATTGGAACTTTAAATCTTCTCATAAAAATTCCATGACTTCCCTCATGAACAACAGCAACGATAGCAAGAGCTACAATAAAATAAGTAAAATAAAATGGCGGGAAGAAAGACTCCATTCCAAATAGTTTTGGAAAATAAGGAATTAAAGGTGCTATAGGTGGTGCTTTAATAATATCCGTGATCCCTGGAAATTTAATATAAATCCAAAGGGTTTGGCCAAGCATCCAAATCATCGAAGCCATCAAAACAAGCCCTACACCAATAATAACATAACGAAGACGTGAAAGAGTTTTCTTGTATGTATCTCCAACATAATTAATGAACTTAATTCCTGCCTGAGTTCTATATAAAAACATCAAACCTTCACGAGACAAATCTTTTTTCCGAGTAGACAAAAACCATGCAACTCCAACGCTAAACAATATCATAAAAGCAACATCATACACCCAAAAATCTACCATCTTTATACTAAAATTAAACAGTTTAAAAACCTACTTCTTCCGAATAGGTCTAAAATCAGTTCCCTTACATTTCCTACATCGAACCTTTCCACCAATAATCTTTAGGGGCTCAACCCTCATCTTATGCTTGCAAACCTTACAAACAAATGCATTCTTAAAAAGTCTATTTTGTGCCGCGAGTATTTTTGTAGCCATTATTGTTGTAATATTTTCTTAATTAATTTTTCACCTT
This sequence comes from Nanobdellota archaeon, assembly GCA_022563455.1. GTDB lineage: Archaea > Nanobdellota > Nanobdellia > Pacearchaeales > GW2011-AR1 > JAGVXH01. The sequence goes on along the minus strand of JADFNI010000001.1, from coordinate 734 downwards.
CAAGGTCCCAATATTCTACACTATCTCCTTCATTAAGAGAATCTCGGAATTCTTCAGCTATTGGTAAATCTAAATTTTCAAAGGATTCGGAGTCCATCAAACTAGCAGTATTGTTAGAAATCGATAAAACTTGAGCAGTCCTCTTATCAATCATAGGAACTTCAAATTTATCATGTCCAGGAACAACACTAACTTTTTTCTTTCCAGTCATGACTGATACAGCCTCATACCTAACCTTTGCATGTCCATGCTTTCCAGTCTTCGAAACATCCATCTTCTTAACTTGATAAGCAGATCCTTCTATCATTATATAAGTTCCAACACGCATTTCAGTTGAATCAATTACTTTTTGTACCATCAGCAAAAACTCCCAAGTTTTTGATCCGCAAGGACTTCCTCATTGCATAATCTAAAATTTATTACATCAATTACTTTTTGTACCATAATTATATTGAAAAAAAACTTCGTTTATAAAACTTGTGTGTGGTTATTTTATTCTATCTCCCAAAACCCTTAAAAACCGTCCTCTCAAACATCTTTTATGACAGTTAATAAAAACGATTTTATAGAGCTAGAGTTCACTGGAAAAATCACAGGTACAGATGAAATCTTCGATACAAATGTGGAGTCCATTGCAAAAGAGGCGAATCTAGATTTAAAAGATCTAAAACCTTTCATCTTATCAGTCGGACACGAAATGCTACCAAAAGGCCTAGACGAAGATCTTGATGGAA
>JADFNI010000044.1 GCA_022563455.1 Nanobdellota archaeon | reverse complement strand
AAACGAATTGAAGATTATGAAGATGGCTTTGATGATCGAGATGCGTATGCTTATTTTTATAATGAATGTGGAAAATTAATTCCTGAGCCTTATTCTTATACTGAAAAAGAGGTTTTACAATTTTTTCTTTATCTTTCCCAAAATCTTCCAGCTAATACTGAAAATGAAAAAATAGGAATTTATTTGTCTGCACTTATTAATTATAGTCATGCCACTGACATTTATCTTCCAGTAAATCTAATAAAAGATCCATTACCTTTGTTAGGATATCGAAATAAAGGAAGAACTGTGACTATTGATGGAAATTGTGATGGTGGGATAGGATATGAAATGGAGAGTGGAAAACTAATAATTAAAGGAAATGTTGAATCAGATTTAGGTGACCATATGAAAGGGGGAGAAATAATTATAGAGGGAAATACTGGGGTGGATACTGGGTTTAGAATGTTAGGAGGAATAATACGTTTAGAAGGAGAATATATATCAGTTGATATTGATAATTTTATAGGTGGGGAAATTTATCATAAAGGAAAATTAAAGTTTAAAGATGGGAAGAAGGTATAAGCATATTTTTCTTTACTAATTCCTCCATGTTATGTGCTTCTGTAAATTGGGCTAATAATTTTTCTAAAAAGAAAGTAGGTTCCATAGGAGAAAATTGATACAAAGAATGGAATTAAGAAAACGACATATCTTACACGATAATTAAATCCTTGTGAAAAGATTACTATATCTATTATGAGGGGTATAATAAAAAGCGCTACAAAAAAGAGATACTTTCTCGCACGTCCTTTATAAAATAATATCATCGTTAGACCAGTTACCATTAGAATTATTAAAAAGATAGGCCCCATATGTTGAATTAACAAGGAATATGAATTAAAAACTCCTGCGAACAGTTCAGAGACGGCGTATCCTCCAAATCCAAAAATATATTTATCATATATCTCAAATAAAAAACTCTTAAGAGCTATAGTAATAATTAACAGCAAGACCCAGCTCAAAAATTTCCATAGAGGTTTTAGTTTTTTAAACTGTTCAATTAAGAAAGGTAAAAACAATAACAATAAGATAATGCCGCTTCTATGCACAAGAAAAGCTACTATAAGGGATATAAAAGCAAAAACAATAGAAGACTTTTTTCTATCTCCATAATATTTAAAAATAAAATAAATACATAAAATTGAGAAGAATTGTAAAAGGGCATACATTCTAAACCATCTTGAAAAAGCTATCTCAATACTGCTTATAGAGAGAATCAGAGAAGATATAATAGCTATATCCTTATTAAAAATAGTTTTTGAGAAAAGATATACTAAATAAATTGTTCCAATACCAAATAGAATCGTTGTCAACCTCATTGAGAGTTCATTTAAGCCAAATAAATAAGGCAATACAGATAAGAAGATAGTACTTAAGATTTCTCGGAAGTATATAAATCCTGAGGGCATTACTGGAACAAGATTTCCTAAAAATCCCTCAACAGCAAGACCAGAAATAGATTCATCAACATTATAATAAATATTACCTATATTCCAAATCCTCAAAACAAATCCCCAAACAATAATTAAAATCAAACCAACACTATATCCCCAACCTTCCTTATACATCCACCTTACAAATCCCCTTAATCCCCAAATTTTAGAAATTCTAGGAAACTTAGAATTAAACTCCTCAAACCTCTTTTTCTCCGCTTCTCCCTCGCTAACTTTCTTATTTTCAATCTCTTTTTCAATTTTATTCTTATGAGCATAGAACGAAAGAAATCCTAGAGAAATACACAAAACAGAAAATTCAAGCATAATATCTATTATAAACCGTTTTTCTAAGAATTGATTAAGGACGATTATCATTAGAGATAAGCAAAAGAGGTGATTAATGTAATAAACAATTAAAGAATTTTCTCTTTTATCTTCATGAATCTTGTTTATTTTGTAAGCGAAGAATATAGTATTAACAATTAAAACAAAGAAGAAAATATAAGTTAGATTCCAGAATTCAGATAGTGGGTTAAGATAATTAAATAGCAATAAGAAAGCAAACAAAAAATCCAGTCCAATAGTAAGATGATGAAGAATTTTAAAATAATTTATCGAAGGCAATTTCATCCCCATGTTATAAAACCAACTTTATTTCTTTAAAATAAGTTTCCAATTTATCAAGAACCTGAATTTTAATCTTACTCCCATCTTCAATATTGATCATCCCAGTGTAAATAATCATATCTCCACTAATTTCAAGTTTAGCTTTATCAATAAGTAATATCTCAGAATTAATCAATCTTTTATCTTCTTCTTTTGGAAAATAAAACCAATTCTCTTTTGTAGGTGAAATTACTTTAGCATAAACCCATACCATACCATTATCAATCTCAAAATTATATTCCCCCCTAGTTAGGTTTTGTTCATATAACTCATTCAACCAACTTTCATCCAAGTCGATTATCTTTGAAACATTCCCACTAATTTTTATTTCCTGAGTCCTCCTTGTCCACCAATACTTAAATCCAACCTCTTGAGGAGAAGTAACTTCCATATAAAAGTCAAAAGCATCCATCGGCAAGGACTTTCCAATAATCAAATCCTTATTAGAATTAATCTTAATATTCTTAACATAAGAATCCGAAGCTTTATTATTCTCATCTCTAGTAAACACCACATAATAAATATTCCTCTCTAAGTTCTCAACATTAATCATGAATTCCTGTCCACCTACTTCATCTTCGCTATCCCACTTATCTCCATCATCCCCATAAACCTCTCTAAAATAAACATCTCCTCGAAGATTCATAACCTCCACTGTATACTCATCTTTTCCAATATACATATTCAAATCTTGTTTCACAAAACTAATCTCCAAATCCCCTTCAACATAAACCGCAAGTTTAAGATTATCTCTAAACCTAGTATCAATCCTAGTCTCAATTGCCTCATAATCAGTCACAACAGGCACCCCTCCATCAATATCCCCAAAAGCATAAATATTTCTCCCAGGAAAATTAGCATAAACAAACTCCCTAGCATTCCCCCCATCAAAATATTCCTCACCCTCGCCAATCACCAAATTACTCCGAACCCAAACCTCTTCATTTTCAAACTCCACAACTTTAATAAAACCATCCAAATCCGGAATTATCAACTCCCCATTAAGATAAACCTCAGTACTAGGACTATAAAATGAAAGTGTTATCTCTGCTGTCGTATTTTCAGGCACCTTCCTCTTAGGATTAAACACAAAATTAAAAGGCTTCTCAGAAACAATCAACCTCGCAGATCCATTCCCTATATCCAATTCACCACTCATAACGTCAACATCATCCAAATATAAACTTCGAAGATTGCTTCCGATCAATGTATCTGATGCAGAAATTTCATAAGTAGAAAAACTCTCAGGCAATAGGTTCGAATTTGAATTTATCAATAAAAAATACCCTGCAACTAAGAAAACCATTGCATATACCCCAAAAATAACATAATGTTCAACTTTTAGAGCCTTTTTTATAGTTAGAGTCTTCCTAGTCTTCCCCAAAACTTCCCTAACATTAGCACCAAAAGCCTTCATTCCATTCCTGAATTTATCCATAAAACTTTCCATTCTGTTACCCTTCAAAAAGGATAAAATCACTATTTAAGGCTATCTCTTTATCTATTTCTATCTACACTATTTCTTCTCCTTTATCTTCATCCACTTATAGGTATACTTCCAGAAAATCCCAAAGTAAATTATAAACAGTAAAGACGAAGCATTTGTATGAAATACACCCAACGCAAAATCTCTTGATACATATGCCCCAAGCATTACCAGGGCAGAAATTCGGATTATATTAAGCACAAACGCCCCCAAAACTCCCACAAAATACATCATAAGAGCCTTCCTCTTATCAAGAACAGCCCAATCCCAGGCCATTATCCCCAAATAAAGCCCAGTAAACAACAAAACAGAATCAATCCCTGAACAAGTCTTCGCAATCCCAACGACAAAACCCTCAAAAGAAATAACTGGAAGCTCAAAAATATAATAAATATTAGAAGTCCCTGCAAAATTCAAAAAATAATTAACCGCATCCCCTACAAATCTACTAATTGGAATCCATAAATTCTGAAATTGCTTTATCAAAAAATAAACGACCCCAGTCCCAACCAAAACATAGAAAATCCATTTCTTATGCTCCTTAGAAAAATCTTGGCAAAATCTAAACCCAAAGACAACAACAGCCAAAAGAAATAGAATTATAAAAAGGAACAGATATTCAATAAAAGTGAAAAGATAAATATATTTCGAAGCGAGTTCAAGATTATTAACCAAGAAAAATTTATACTTAAAATACCCTACAAACCCAAGCATCATCAACACAAAAGACATTATTCTAATCCCATACTCTCCAGAATAACTTTTTACCTTCAATATCTTCTCTCGATTAAACCCAATAAAAATAACTAACATAAAAAGCGCAGCCTCAGCAATATCATCAAGCGCCAAAAACTTCAAATCTCCAGGAAGCGTTGTATCTGCAACAATCCCTGCAGTAATAATTTGAATCAACACAAACAAAACAACAAAAACTCCACTCTTAATCAAAAGTTCCCGAAATCCCTTAGAAAGTTTACTAGCCATGAAATCTAACAAAAAAAGACATATTTAAATTATTCTCTTCGAACAACAAAGAAAATTCCAGCAGCACTAAGAATTGTCAACATTCCAATAATAGTTCCAAACTCCGGAACAACTTCAGTATTTACTCTAAAATTATCCTTCTTATTATCAAACTTAACTCTATATTCTCCACAGTCGTCCAATGCTACAGTGTAAGCTTCAAAACAAAAGTCTCCGCTAGAATTTACACTATAAGTCCCTGTAGCGACAGTATCGAAAGGATCACATGATGCTCTAGACTTCTTAGATCCTCCGAGGCCCGAAACAGTCCAATCATAACTTCCTTCTTCGAAATTCTCACCATTTATGTAAACAGATTCATTAAGATTATAATGATTAACATCTTGAGACTCTTCCCCACATAAGCTAGTAGTTGTCCATATAGATCCATGCGGTGATGAAGATCCACTATTAGCACTAACAAGCGAAAAGCTCATAACAACAAGAGCAATCAGGCCATACATCAATAATACTTGTTTTCTCATAGTAATTCTAAAATTATTCCATTTAAAAGGTTTATTGTGATTAATTTCGAAGACTAATCCCTTCGAACAACAAAGAATATTCCAATAGCACTAAGAAGTGTTAAAGTTCCAAGGATGAATCCGAATTCTGGAATTAAGATAACAAGTACGGTTGCAACGTTTACAGTTGTACCCTCACCATCCTTCTTATCATGAACAATTCCAGCACCTGTTCCAAATAAGGTCCCATCATCGCTAATTGCAGTCACATTAACGGTGTCTCCAGTCTTGCAGTCCTTCTCAAAATATTCAACTGCATAAACTCCATCACTAAAACTTGTAGTTTGCAAAACATTTGTATTACATGAAACATTAACATTTGCATCTGCCAAAAAATTAAAAGAGGGATCCAAAATTACTCCAGTAACAGTTGTCTTAGCACTAACAAGCGTAAAACTCATGAGAACTAATACCATCAAGGCTGACGTCATTAACATCTGTTTTCTCATAAAACCTAAACAATTTCTAACTTTAAAAGGTTTATCATGTTTCATTACACACTATTCAAAACATTCGTAAATCTTCAGGTCGAAACTCTCGTAGGAAACCTCGCAACCTTCAGTTAATTCACCAAGAAACTCTCGTTGCTTAGCTTTCAGTTTACTAGAAGAAAATCTATCAACAATAAGATAATAATCTTCCTCAAGAGTCATATCTAGCATATCCAGAATAGGAGCACCAGAATATCTATCCACATTGTCACCATCAGTATTATTATAGGAAACCTGATCACTCCCCCGCCCATCAAGTGAAAACGGCAAAACAAAATCCGGCTTTCTAATATTCCATTCGACGTCTGAGGAAAAATAACTAATCAAAGTATTATCCGGATTCCGAAGTTCCAAAAGCAATTCCTCAGGCAACGCCTTATAGTCTGTCGTTGGAGCAGAAGGATCATAAAGTGAATAATCAATTGGCTTTAAGATATTAACAGAAGTATGGGGGAATATTAGGTTTGACGGAAATATTAGTAACACAGCAATAACAACCAATATTATTTTACCATATTTTTCATAAAGATATGACATCAATAAAGAAAAGTACAAAACCAGTGGAAAAACAGCAAAGTAAGCATACCTAAAAGCAAAGGTCTGAAGGGAAAATATCCCAATAAGAAGAACAACTGAAGGCAATACCATAAGCAACGTCAATCTTTTCTTCTTAAAATAACTCCAAACAACCCCTGGAAAAAACAAAACGATCATGTAAATAAGATTCCCAGTGTAAGTTGCATATCTGCTAGCA
>JADFNI010000013.1 GCA_022563455.1 Nanobdellota archaeon | reverse complement strand
TTAAGAGACTTAACAACATATACAGCAAATTTATCTTTAGAAAGGACAAAAGACAGGGAGGCATTAGTTCCTTACAATTCAGTAATCGCAGTCGGTGATTTTATAGTAGTCTCAGAAGAAGATTTAATATAAACTTAATCTAATTTACTTAATATAGATAAATTTAAAAACAAAATTTATAATAAAATCACATGGACAATTCATTAAAATTATTAGCTGCAAGATTTATAAAAATTAGTGCAACAAGATTGGAAGATTTTGAAGGAAAGATATCTATAGCCACAAACATAAAAATAACTTCAATTGAAAATACAAAGGACTCAAACGATGCCGTAAAGGTGAGCTACACTTTTGAAGTAGATTATGGTGAATTGGGCTCAATTGAGATAATTGGTTACTTATTCCTTGGTGCAGAAAAAAAGACCATTAAAGAATTGGTCAAAGCTTGGGAAAAAAAGGAATTTGACTCCCCAGAACACGCAACAATAACAAACATTATTCTAAAAAAAGCTTCAATTAAAGCATTAGAGTTAGAAGAAGAACTAAGCCTTCCAATTCACCTCAAACTTCCAACAATAACTTTAAACAAAGACTAAACAAACCTTAAACAAACCTTAAACAAAGATTAGATAAATATTAAGACTTAATAAAATTTTACCAATCTTCAAAATTGCCATATCTAATAGATATTTTATAAAGTAACATTTAAAATATCTTAAAACTAATAGTTGTGGTTATAAGCTCACATCGCATAATGGTATTGCACCAGGCTCGAACCCTGGGCTCCTCGGGGCATCCCCGTTCGATTCGGGGTGTGAGCGTCACATCAATTTTTCTTACCAGCTTTGGATTTTTCGGATTTTTCGGATTTGTCGACAAGCCCCCTAACAACGATAGGTCCCTTAACATCTTTCTTTAAAACAGTAGATTTTGAAGCGCCCTCTTTCATAAACTTATTCACTTTTTGAGAGATGGCCTCTATCTGAAAATCCTCGGCAGTCTTCTTTAAACCACCCCCCTTAGACTTAACCTCCACAATCGGAGCCTTCTTTAAGGGGGTGGTTTTTAAAGGCTTGATTGGAACAACGACTTTTGAAAAACCCGGTTTAATTGGAACGCTTCCAATAGGTTTTAATGGGGTAGGAGTCTTTGGCCCAGCATATAATTTGGGTAGATCATTTTTAAAGAAATTTTTTGGAATAACATGCTTGGGAACAACTTTTTGTTTATTGACTAAAGAATTAACTAATGGTTGTTTATTAGAAACTTTTCTTCGAAGTGGAGAAATAGCAACTTTTGAAATACCTTTAACAATAATAGGCCTGGAACGAACTCTCACATGATTTTTCCATAAAGGTTTAGTAATAACAGAACTAAAGGAAGTAAAAACTCCTTGAGATCTCAATTTTTTTAAATAATTCTTAACAAGCTTAGGTCTCTCAAAATCCTTTCCCTTCTTTTTAAAACCCATTAAAGAGTAAACTAAAAAACCAACCCCAATAAACGCTAAGAAAACTAAAGACCCAATAATTATCCATTTGATGTTTTCAATCTTAACTCCAAGATCATCTCCAGATTTATTATTTAATTCACTAGTTTCATTTTTAGATTCAAATTCGGCAGAGGTAGTATCATTATCAATATTCTCAATAATAACAATATCCAAACCATCCCCCTTATCTAAAAAAATAGCGATTTTCTCGCTCGAAACAGACAAAACACCGTCACTAGCAATTATTGTAATAACATCAAACACTACGAAATTTTCTCCAAGTAAAATTGTCATGATATCTCCACTAATTGTGATATTTAACGTTTTTCCACCAGTATAATCATAATAAAGTACAGAACTGTCCTCATCAGAAAAATGCTTACTAAGATTAATAACTAAACTTTTGTTTGGCTTTAGAAATATATCTGAGATATTTTTGTAAATTTTAGGAGCCTCTGGAAGTTTACCTACAATATTAACATTAAACTTATTAGAAATTGCATTATATTGACTATTATTAACATAGACAATAAAATCTCTAGATCCTATAAACCCACTAACAGGCATAAAAAGGACATCACCTCCTTCAATCTTAAAGTCAATATACTCTCCATTTGTGTTATTTACTCCTGATAAAATAAACCCAAAAGAAGCATCAGATCCATAGTCAAAATATATTCCAAAATCAAACGCAACATTCCAACCACTGTTCGCGACAAAAGTATAATTTGAGATATTATTTTCAAAAGTTACAATTTCATAAAAAGTATAATTAATAAATTCCATGTAGTCTATTGTTTCTCCACCAACGACATGCCCCGTAAGGGTCTTGTCAAGACTACCACCTACATAAACTTCCGTTTCTACAAAACTAAAACCCTCAGAGGCATTAAAAAAAGGTGTGGAATTATCAAAATTAAATACACTGGAAAATTCTGCACTAGCAGAAGTAGTATCTACAATATTTCGGTCCATTATATTAGGATTATATAAAAGACCATTATTAACAAAAGAAAGCCCGCTGGCGTAGTCAGTTACATCATTAAGAGCATCACTAAGGTTCGTGTTGCCAAGAATAACATATGCAAGCGTCTTTTGTTCTTGAGGTGTATCTTCTCTCAAAACAACATATATTTTATTATTACTATCATTCTTAAACATAATATAAGAAGCACAACCCTCTCCAACAGAAAAACTAAGATTATAAATTATAATGTCTGAAGAATCAATGTCAAATATGCCGTCCCACAAATTCTTCATTGAAGCAGGCTCGCAACCATTAGACACGCTAGGCTCAAAAACAATAAATCCTGTAAGCAAGGTTCCAACGAAATAAATTAAATAAATAAATAAAACAAGCAAAATACAAAAAGCCCAAGTAACATAATTCAACCTCATAAGGGATCTACATAAAAACAAATTATAAAGCTTACTATAAATCTAAAACTATATAAAATAAGATTCTTATTCATAACAATGCCAAAAATTTCCGACGAAAAAAAAGAGAAAATTTCAGAACAAATACTTTTCCACCTATATTCCACATTCCCAAAACAAATTTTTACGTCAAAAATTGCAAAAGAGCTTGCAAGAGATGAAGAATTCATAAAAGACATGTTGTCAAATTTAGAAAAAAAAGATTTAGTTATAAAAATTACAAAAAACTCCAAAGGTTTTACTTATTCTAGAAGAAAAAGATGGAGACTTTCAAATAAGGCACATAAAATTTACAAACTTCATCAGTAAATAATAAATAAATTAATATTTCATATTTTGAAAGTCATAATAAACATATATTTCAAAAAACAACTAATAATATAAAGCAATTAAGTAATATCCCTACATGGATCCAATAAAAGACGCTTTTTCTAAAATAAAAGAAGAGATATCAATACTTCATGATGAAATTTATAATATTAAAGACCTATTATCTGTTATCAAGAACCAGACAGATGATCTTCAAAACATAGTAACAAAGATCCAACAGACAAACAGTCCAACACATAATCCAACACATAAACAACCCCTAGAGCCTATATCTGGCCAAAATACTCATATTTCCATAAGAAATGAAGGGGTTCCAACAGACAAACAGACAGACAGACAGACAGACAGACAGACACAAAATCATCACAAGTCCTCCTTAAATGATCCAATTCAAGAGTTTAGACATGCAAACGAAATCCTATCTACATTAGATTCAATAAAAAAAGGCATAAGAATCAAATTCAAAGGTCTAACAAACCAAGAAATGGCCGTTTTTAGCGCATTATACGCCCTTGAAGATCAAAATATTAGTGAAATCACTTATAGAACACTTGCAACAAAAATTAAATTAAGTGAGTCTTCCATAAGGGAATATATAACAAAACTAATTAAAAAAGGCATTCCAATCAATAAGATCAAACAAAATAATAAGACAATTCATCTAAAAATCTCAAAAGACCTCAAAAATATAACAACCCTTCAAACAATCCTTGAATTAAGGGATATTTAAATAGATTTAAATAATTATTCTTATTTACGAATATATGGATAAAGTATCTAAAGACTGGTTAATTGGGTTTATCGAGGGGGAAGGCAACTTTCACGTATCCCTTTCAAAAAGCTATAGGTCAAAAAACTACTTATTTGAATATTATCCAATTCTTCAATTTAGGATTTTTTTAAGATCTGATGACTTGGAAGTGTTGGAAAAGATTAAAAAAACATTGGAAATTGGCAAAATTTACAACAAAAATTATAGCTATAGTAGGATAAAAGGGGTGAATGCACAAGACCAGTGTTGTTTTTATATAACCTCTTCAACAGAACTCAAAATATTTGAAAAGTTCTTAAAAAACGCACATTTTCATTCGAAAAAGAAAAATGATATGATTAATTTCTTCAAGATACTCAATCTAAAAATTTCTAAAAAGCATTTAAAAATACAAGGGAATCAACAAATAGTAAATATTGCCCTTGGGATGAACAGTAAGAATCGAAGTAATTTTAGAGTTAAACGGTTAACCGAATAACTAATAACTCCATTAACGCATTTAATTTTATCTTCAATAAAAACCCAAACCCCCTTGCCATTTAGGTTCGTTTTATACACTTATTAACTCTGACTATTCCTTTTTGCTCAAAATTTCTAAAAAATTTAACAAATCTCACAACTTTTAAAAAAAAGTAATGATCTTAAAAATCTCCTAATTCTAATTTATTTAATTTTATCTCACTTTTTCACTTATTTAATTTATTTTAGGCAATTTTTAATCAAAATCTACCCTTCTAACTCTCACTTTTTCACTTTTTAGCCTTTTTTGAGTCTTTTATTCTTATTTTTACACTTTTTATTATTTTACCCTTAATTTCTTCAGGTATATACAATCTCTTCTTACCATTGAATTCAACAGCTTCTGTTATCAAACTCTCATTTTTCTGTTTTATTGTGTTTATTTGACCCCTAATTGTACTTTTATCCTTCCCAAGTAGGGCAGCTAAATCTTCATAGCTAAGATGCATTTCACTGTTTAATAAAGCCCATACAATAGCCCTTTCCATTACTGTTAAATTTTCTAAAACGTCTGTTTGGACAGCTGTTTGGACAGCTGTTTGGACAGCAATGGGACCTGTTTGTTTTACCACACCCTTTGTTGGTTGTTTGGACAGGGTATTAGAAATTTGAGGTCCAAAGAAAGAAATGAAGTCTTTTAGCTCCTGTAGATCATTATGGATTGTCTCAAGTTGAGAATTAATATCCTCAATACTTTTAACATGATTTCCACTTTTATCGTCGAGATGCTTAATCCATTTACTAACTTTATTAAAGTCATGTTTGACATGATTAAAAGAATCCTTAACTTCATCTCTTAATTTTTCCGTTCTCTTTTTATGTCCAAATAAACTAAACATCTTATCAATTTATTATTAAGGTTATTTATAAATCTTTTGCAAAATTCAACAAAAAATCGTCCCAAACCTTAATTAAACACCCTTTTCCATAAAAATCACCGTCTGTTTAAGAAAAAAACATTGGTTGTCCAATTCATAAACACCCTATTTTTACACGTAAAATGAACAAAAATAAGATAAATAAAACAATTTAATTCAAACAGCCGTTTAAACAGCAAACAAACGCTGTTTAAACACCTCTAAACACCCATGCCTGTTTAACCCTGTTTAAATAAATGTCCAAAATCTCGACTTAACACCTAAAAATCAAACCAAAAGCAATATAAATACTTCTTTCTTAATTTCAATATGGGTGTAAAAAAAGGGCTTTCATATTCTTTAGTTATCTCGGCATTATCAGTTATTGTATCAATTTGGGTCCCAATAGTGCCCTGTAAAATTCCTTCAAGAATCCCAACAAAATCTTTTGACTGGTCCTTTTGCTCACTAAATCCAGAATTATATTTGGGAAACGGTACAGAAAAATTCTTTGGATACACAACATCAATTTCTGAAGCATTTTTAGTGTTAATCATGGCAACATTTTTAGTAGTATTCATATTATCAAAATTCATACATTTATTAACTATGAAAGGGGGTAATTAACATGGAAGAGAGTAATTCATTAGTTTCAATATTGGCATGGATAGTAGGGATTTTAGTTTCATTATCTGTAGGTTCAGGCATGATTCAAAATATATTAACTGTCCCTGGAATCCCAAATTTGGTCATTGTAATCGCTGGGTGGATTGTCGTTGTAGGTTCAATAATTAGTGTAGTCTTAGCAGTTTTCAAAAGGTAAAACTTGTTTGTTTTAAATCAATTTATCAAGGCTCAAAATTGCCCTTCATAAGGATTATCATCTTCTAGGATAGATAGGATAATGGCAATCATAAACATTACAAATCCTGGAAAACTAAACACAATCATAGTCCCCATAGCCTCTTCAAAAGTATAATCAAATAACCCTCCAATAGGCAACAAAATCATCATAATTGTAATACCCAAAATCCATCCAACCCCAACAGAGAGAACAATGATTAAGGGTTGTTTCATAAAATCTTTACGAAAAAAGTTTTTTTATATCTTTGCATAAAACCCTATATTAACTAAGTTAACCTAAGTGCACAATCGCCGGGTATGGAGACAAAATTTATGAAGTCCTAAACAGCCATAATCTATAAAAAGGGTTGAATCTTCCACAAAACATGGCAGAAAAGGATGAATACATTGGAGATCCTAAAAAAGATACTAGCACTCCAACAACTCCTAGAAATCATCTTAAACAATCCTATGGAAATTCAGAAGTTCCAAAAAGCCAATTAGAACAACTAACCCCTATGCAAGATTATCGAGAGTGGCAATATAACGACCCTTCAGAATTCCAAAATCAGCAAGTTGATGGCAGTCAATCTCTTGACAGAATAATACAATATTCTAGAGACTCAAGCAGTCCATCCAACCCCAATAAATTCTTTAGAGATTTATAAATTAAGGCATATTCAACCAAAAATCGCTTAAGTTCGCACAATATACATTGTATGATGTTCTTCCATCAATAAACGAACGGAAATAGGCCGTTAGCACAAAGATTTAACTATGCGAACGTCTTTTTTCAATTCATATGATAAAATCGTGCATCAATTGTAATATTGAAAAAGAACATCATGCAAAAGGCCTTTGTTATGTCTGCTACAAGAAATTAAAATGGGAGCCAAAAATATCAGTATGTAAAAGATGTAAAAGAAAAATACAAATCCACGCAAAAGGTCTCTGTCCTGGCTGTTATAACTATACCTTCCATCTAGAGAAAAACAAAGAGTACGCTCACAGAAAATCCTCTGGAGTAGATCTAAAGACATATAGAAAAGCAACAAAGGAATGCACTGTATGCGGGTTTGACAAAATCGTAGACCTTTACCATCTCGATACCAATAAAAAAAACAACGCCGAGGAAAATCTAATTGGCCTATGCCCAAATCATCACAGAATGATCAATAATTATAACTTCAGACTAGAAATATATTCAAAACTCCAAAAAAAGGGCTTTAAACTTCCAATTGACAAGAAATTAGAATTTTATAAAAAAGACTAAAAAAGACTCTTAAGATCTATTTGAAGCATATCTTCTATCAATTTTAAACTATCCCCTACCAGTTTTAAGCTCCAAAAAAGGTAAATTACCTAACTTTCACATAAAAATGCAACCTATGCCTTTTAAAATTCAAAAACCCCCCTTTTATTAATTTTTTTCCAAACTTTAAAAAATCATTAAAAAATCATAATTTTTAATTAAAAAAGTGAGAGTTAAAAAGATTATAATTTTTTTGGAAAAGGGAGGGTAACAAAAAATTTAGAAAAATCTCTAAAAAGAAGAAAAAAGTCAAAGAAAATGCAAAGAATCGATTTTTATCGACGACGAATCAAAAAATAAGATTAATTAGTTCATTAACCCCAAGTGTTTTATTTTAAAATTATTTCACAGAACAAATCAATAGAATCAAATTATAAGTTTCCTGGTTAACCGAATAACTAATTTAAGCTAAACAAGCTAAACATTTTCTAAAACTCCCTACCTAAACAAACAAATCATTTCTTAAAACATTCCCTACAAAGAACTGGCCTTCCTTCAGTTGGCTTAAATGGTACTGTTGTATCTTTTCCACATTCAGCACACTTAACCTCAAAATCTTTCTTCCAGTTACGGTTATTCCCTTGTCTTCGAGGTTTTCCATCTCTAAAACAATCGTTACATTTAACCCCCCTGTCCTTCACAGGCTCAAATGGGACTTGACACGCAGCACCACATTCAGTACAGGTAGCATCATACATTTTTCTGTCGTCTTCCATAAAAACAATTCTCAATAACACTATAAAAACCTATTCATTTTACTATTGAAATGCTTATAAAATATGTTTAATGGTTAATAACTATGATAAGAACCAGTTTTTATGTTGAGCCAATAATAATGGCCTTAATCCCTTTAATCCCTTTAATCCCTTCAAGAATTTAAATTTATATAAATAAATCTAAAAAGACCGCTCCCCATATATTCGCTAGATCCATGAGGTAAAAAGGTGAACAAAGAAGAATTTCTAAAAAAGCTCGAAGTAGAACTAAAAATCTCTAAAAATTCAAAGTACACCATTAGAAATTATCTAAAGGCAAACGAAGATCTTCTAAATTATATTAACAAAGAACCAAAAGAAATGACAACTGACGACGTAAAACTTTATCTCTCAGAGAATTTAAGTGACAAAGCCGCAACTTCAACAATTCTTTTTCTAGCTGCAATAAAATACGCCTGGAATTCAATTCTAAAGTCAGAGATAACTTCCACAATCAAAAGACCTCGAAAAGAATCCCGACTTCCTCAAGTTTTATCAAAAGACGAAATAAAAAAATTATTAAGAGCTCTAAAAACAGAAAAATCAAAGTTAATGGTAAGTTTAATGTATGCATGTGGTCTTCGAGTTTCGGAACTAACAAATCTAAAGATCAAAGACCTAAATTTTTATGAAAAAATTGGCTACATAAGACAATCAAAAGGAAAAAAAGATCGCGTATTCAACATTCCAGAATTCTTATACGAAGATTTAAAAAATCAATCAAGTTCCCAAGGAGATATTTCTGAAATTTATCTATTCACAGGTAACTTCGGCCAGTTAAGTTCAAGAAACCTCCAAAAAATAGTCTCAAGTGCAGCAATTAGGGCAGGAATTCCAAACACCCATTGCCATACCTTAAGGCATAGTTTTGCAACACACCTCTTAGAAAACGATATTGACATTAGAAAAATTCAAGAGATTCTTGGGCATTCAAATCTTAGCACAACTGAGATATACACCCATATTTCAACAGAAGAACTAAAGAAAGTAAAATCTCCAATAGACACCTTAAATTAAATTAAAAAAATAAATAAATTTTTTCTTATTTCTTTTTTTTCGAAGACATTTTACCCTTAGCATTACTAGAACCAATCATATTACAGCAGCCAGATTTTAGTAGGCCAATCAAGACGATAGCCACAAACCACCAAATACTAATACTAAAAAGCCAGTCATGAAAGGTAGTCCATAACCTCAACACAAGAATCGTAAAAGCAACAACCGCAACTTCCCAAGCAATCATCTTTTTATGACTCATATCACACATTTCCATAGTTTCACCTCATTTAATTAAAAAACAAAAGAAAAACTATTATAAAAAGCTTATCTTTTTAACAATTTAATATCCCACAAGTTTTATGAAAATCCCTTCAAGATAATTTATAAATTCAGATCTTTTATTGTAATTATATGGTTTGCAAAAAATGTGGTTACTTGGACCCTAAAGAAACAGAAATCTTCAAAACTCCCCTCTGTGAAATCTGTTCAAGATTCGCACCTTCAAAAATCTCTTCCTTTCAAGAATATATTGCAGAAAAAATCGATTGGAAAATTCTAGACACCTTTCGAAAATATGGTTTTACAAAAGGTCACAAACAAAAATTAGGTATGGCAAAAAAAGCAAGTATTGGAATTCCAGTAACAAGGTCTCCATTAGGATATGAAATAAGGAACAAAAAACTAATCCAAAACGAAGACGCGTCCAAAGTCCATTCCCTATTCAAAACATATTTAAACAGAAATTATTCCCTAAATTCTCTCGCAAAAAACTTCGCATTGTCAATAAATGGTCTAAAAAAAGTTCTTACAAACAGAACATACCTCGGAGAAATAAAGTTTGATGGAAAAATTCATAATGGAGATCACAAAGCAATAATCTCTGACGAAATCTTCTATGCAGTTGGAAGAAAATTAAGAGATCAATTAAGACCTCGCAGACATTAATCTTCTAATTTACAAGGTTGATAGCCATGGGATTTTATAAGTTCAACCAACTGACTAGGAATCTTTCCCCCAGGTCTTGAGATTTTAATACTGACCCTTCGCATATACTCCTGTCCAGTTATTAATCCATTGCGTGGATCAATGTAAGAATTAACTTCTGCTACCGTACCATCTTCACCCTGCACAACATGCTTTAACCAAGAATCCATAGAGAACCCAATAGCTTCAAAATGCTCGCACAAGTCATCTTCAGGATCAGAATCACTTCCCGAATCACTTTTGAAATAACGTCTCTCATACATATAAATATCCATTATAAGGCCCCCCAAATTCCATTAATAAATATTATTGTTCTAGAATATGTGCTAATAAAATTACCTAAATGAGGTTTGTCTCATACTTCGAGCCTTAGAATCTCCAGGCTTACAAGCTTCTTTTCGCCTAGTATCTGCAACAAGCAAGTTTCGGTCATATGCAAGAAATGCAGATTTGAGATCCTCGTTTTCAGTAAATTTTACAATGGCCCTGGCAATCGCAAGACGCGCAGCTTCAACTTGAGCAGAACTCCCACCACCTTTAACATTAAGCGAAATATTAAACTTTAAATCTCCAATAACTTCTCTGGCAATTATAAGTGGTTCATTAATTTCTAATTGCTGTAAATTGGATAAAAAAGTCAAAGGTCTTTTGTTAAACGTAATTATTCCAGTTCCGTCAACTATTGTTGCTTTTGCAACAGCAGTCTTTCTTTTACCAGCTACAACTAGATTATTCATCTTAAAAGTTTAACAACCTCCCCTATTGTAGAATGTTTCCTAGGCATTTGGTGTTCAAATCTTTGAGCTTTAGAAAGTTCATCTTCTTTTAAATCTCCATTCCCTATATGACACTTAAGTCTCTTAAACGCTTCTCGTCCCCGGTTTCGGTCTCGCGGAAGCATTCCCCTAATCATCCTTTTCACAAGTCTGTCACTAAGCCGAATATATTTTGGCCCCTTAAGAGATCCTCCACTTCCCATTGCCCTCTTAGCTTGAATCTTTTTAGCAAATACTTGCTTACTTCCAGAAATAATTATATTTTCACAATTAATCAAGTCAACAAAATTTCCATTAAGTAAATTTTTGGCAACGACCGTAGACATCCTACCAAACACTGCGCCAGATCCATCATACACTAATTTATCCATTTTATCGTAAAATATCATAGCCATTTAATTCAGGATTCTTTTTCATTTCATCTGGTATTGTAATAAAAGTTCCATTAGCATCTTTGATTTTCCAAAGAGCCTTTTTAGATACAGACCATGCAACAATTTTTTTTGCTCTTTCAAGTGCTCCAGCACTAAGAACCTTTCCAGCAACAAGCACATCTCCTTCAATCATATCTATCTCTTTCAAATTCACTGCAGGCCATCTTCTTTTTGGTCTAGCAAGTTCCTTTGCAACTTCAGGATTTGTCTTCTTCAACTTAATTATAGTCTCCACTAAAGAAGCATCCATTTTTTGCCTCATTCTTTTTTCAATTTTCGTTTTGTTTATTTCCATGTTATTTAACTTACTTCTCCTAATTGGGAAGGAGGATTGCCCCTTGTGGGTATCTACTCGGTCGAACCCAGGTTGTGAATCATCCATTCTCCAAATGGGAGAAGGAGGATTCGAACCCCCGTAGGCAGATGCCAATACGCCCTTAACGTACCCCGTTTGACCGCTCCGGCATTCTCCCATGTTTCGTCGGGGCCGTTTTGTCACGAGTCGGCGAGTGACAAATGAAACCTTCAAAGAAGGTTACTTTGACCGAGCGGATTGCTCCGACGCTACTTTAATCTTAATCGGGGGAGTGACCTGCCGAGTAGCAGAGGCATTCTCCCAGATTTTAGACAATTATTTAATCGCCTTCAAGACTTTCGAAAGATTAGCTTTCAAAGCCTTACAAGCTTCCGTAAATACTTCAGCCGAATTAATTTGTCCCCATGATTCAATATCAATTACCAAATTATTATCAAAGTCTATTTCAATACCTGGATAGTTCAAAATATCTTCCATATCAATATCTCCAGCGGTCGCATCCCTAACCTTCAATTTATTCCCAAACATCTCAAAGATCTCTGGATAAATTTCTGCAAGCTCAGTTTGTTTTTCACCACCACCAGATATCTTAATTTTAGGCAAATGTTTATAAAAAATAACCCCAGGAGAATATTTCGCATGATCTATTCCCTTTCCAACGGCCGCTCTCGCAACAAGTTCAATTTCTTTTCCTTCATCAATTAAAACAATCAGAGTCTCAGGATGGACTACCAAATCTCCAAGCATCCCTGCAACAACCTTCGTTTGATCTCCCTTACATTTGGCCTTCATTTTCATCTCAATCTTTGCACTTCCCTTAATTTTTTGATTCTTAAGCACAACAAGGCCAAGTCTATGAGCAATAATTTCATCATAAAGCGCAGAATCGTTCTTATAAATATCAACTTCGTCAATTGCCAAAATCGGAATCTCATTAACACTTCGTCTAATTGCATTTGCAAGACTTATATTCAAATCAGCAACAATTCTAATGCTGTCGTTCGTTTTTTGGATCAATTTCATTTCCATCATATTTTGTTCAATTTATCAGTTTATAAGCTTATACTCTTCGACCACGTCTACCTCCTTTCTTTTTAGGCCCCCCTCGAGGTATTGCAGTAGTCTCGGCAATATTAAGTATAGTAAATCCCTCCTTTGTAAGTGTTCTAACAATTGCGTGTGCCCCAGGCCCAACTCCTGTAGCCCCAGTCTTACCCTTCATCCGAACATATAATGTATTTATTCGGTAATCCCTACATGCATCTTGAATTCTCTTTGCAATAAACATAGCAATTGTAGGGTTGGCCCTCATTCTGTCATGCTTAGTAATTTGCCCTCCCGAGATTCTTCCAATAGTATTTCCTGCAAGGTCTGTTAAGGTAGCAATAGTGTTATTAAAACTAGCATAAATATTCAAAATCGCAGTATTATCTTCTCCCTTTGCCATTATACCTTAACCTCCAGTTTCATTTCTTCTTTAGGAGGTATATCTTCATCAACGCTTGCTTCTTCCTTAATTTCCTTAGGTTGCAAATTTTTGGGCACAATTTTCTTAATTTTAATAGAAATCTTATTTTCCAAATCTAATGTAACATTAAAAGAAGGGATATTAACAACAGATCCATCAACCAAAATATTTTTGTGAACAATCAATTGTCGAGCACCTCTTGCAGTAGTTGAAAGTTTTTTCTTAAGAACAAATGTCTGAAGACGTCTATCAAATAAATTTTCCTCAGTCAATGCAAGAACATCAGAAATATTTGTAATACCCATTCCCATTTTATTTAATTTATCAAAAAATATTTTTTGCTCGCTAAAATCTGCCGCAATCAAATTCTTAGCCCTTCGTCTAAGTTTAGAAATAAATGATTTAGCTTTCCAAATTTCTCTTTTATTTTTCAATCCATAACGCTTAACGAGAATATTCTCTTGATCCATTCGAGCTCTATCAAATAATTTCTTCGGTCTGCTAAACAGTTTTCTTTTACGCTTAATGTCTCCCATATTATTTCTTCCTCACCCCAACTGCACCCGATTTCTTTCGGTTCTTTCTAAAATTAGCCTTGGTTCTCTGTCCCCTAACAGGAAGTCCAAATTGATGTCTAGTTCCACGGTAGGATCTAATTTTTCTAAGCCTTTTAATATCAAATTCACGTCTAAGCTTCAAATCAGCTCCAGTAATATGCTTATCTTCTCCATCATCAAAATCTTTTTGTCGGTTCTTCAAAAATCCAGGAACATCCAAATTTTTTATTGTTTCTTCTAACTTCGCAATCTCATCCTTAGATAAATCCTGGATTTTTTTCTTTCGGTCATATTGAATAATACTACAAATAGCACTAGAAAGGCTCCAAGAAATTCCTGCAATCTTCGTAAGTCCTGGAAGCAATTCCCGATCCCCCCTAATATCTTTTCCGAGAATTCTAACTAATATGACTTCTTCCATAGCCTGTGGCCTTCCTTTTTGTTTTGTTTTTTCTTCCATTTTATAGTGTAAAGAGATTATGTCTTTGCATCTCAGTCAATTCCTCGAAAATTCTTTTTTCAACGACTTTTCGAGGATCAGGCATATTATGAACCCGATTCTTTAGGTCTTCAAAAGACTCAAAAATCTTTTCCGCTCGTGCTTCAATAATAGCTTTGGTGTGTTTTTTACCAAATCCAGGGAGCAATTCAAATTGGTGAAGTCGAGTATTTATAGCTTGTGCTTCATTAAAGAAACCAAGAAATCTAGCTTCATTCTCGCTAACAAGCTTTGAAATTAAAGTCATCAATTCATCCTTTGCAGTCCCTGTTAACTTTTCCCGAGGACATCGCCCAAGAATATATTGCACCTTGTCTCGCTTTCCATCCCCAATATAAACTTCTTCACCAATTTCAAACTTTTCTCCACGTCTTGGAACAAGTTGTAAAAGTGTAAAGTGACTAGTACCGACCGCTTGCGCAATTGGCATCATTTTGTCTTCTAATGGATAACCATAAGGTAGAAAATCTAGTATGGTTGCTTTTTCTTCTTTTACCATTTTCAATACTGCGAAAGAACATCTAAAATTTTATTAACTTCCTCGGCATCCAAAGAAACATCAATAAGAATTTTATTTAATTCAATCGCAGTTCTAGGCATGAAGTCTACAATCTTAACAATGTAGAATTCTTTTAATTTTACAAGATCAAGTGCTGCAAGTTTGCTCTTTATTTCAAGTGCTACCTTCACATCCATCTTTGTAAAATTCTTAATAAAAGCCTTAATAGACAAACTCTTTTCCGAATCTCCAGCCAAAGCTACAACTTCTGCCATTGTGATTGGTTTTTCTTCTTTTACTCCCATTGTTTAAAGTTTCCTCAAGTGCGCCGGATGAATAATAAACATCTTAGTCTTGTTTCCGTCTTTTAGTTCAACTAGTTTGTATTTTCCTCGAGACCCAGTAACTTTTCCACTATAACCTTTGAGCCTTTTTGGAAAAGAAGCCTTAACACCAAGATCCGTAACAATTGCAACCCGTGCCCCATCTTCAATATTCTTAAAGTATCTACTAAGTCTAATCTTTCCCTTCTCTCTAACTTTTTTTCCTCGACTCATGTTAATTTCTCTGACATTATCCTTAAATATGTCATAATACAGAATTCTCGCGCTGTTTCCAACTCGAACAATTGCTGTTCTAGCAAATGAAGAAAAAGTCCATTTAAAAACATTTTGGATAGCAAAAATCATAGTTATTGCACCAAGAATAATATTTAGAGTTCCTTAATTATAAATGCTATCTTCTTCAGCAGAACTTTCTTCAGCAACAACTCCAGGATCCACAACATCTAAAGTATCTTCAATAGGATCCTTAACAAGCTCTTCCGCAGCAAGGGTAACCG
This sequence comes from Nanobdellota archaeon, assembly GCA_022563455.1. GTDB lineage: Archaea > Nanobdellota > Nanobdellia > Pacearchaeales > GW2011-AR1 > JAGVXH01. The sequence goes on along the minus strand of JADFNI010000013.1, from coordinate 6,873 downwards.
CAAGAGGCCGCCCACTAGATTCAATCACTCGTTCATCTTCTTCAAACTTCGAAATTGAACCGAAATTCTCAACAGAATTAATATCTAAATTTCCCTTATCTCTCTCTCCTTCCATATTTTCAACAATCGCCTTCGCCATTTTCTCTCCCCAAACACCATACATACATTTTTGACACATATCGACTACACTATCCATTTCAACTCCTGCAGAACAATAGATACATTTTTTCACCATTAGGTTACTCTTATGGACTTCTCTTTTTAAGCTTTTATGAAGTCACACCACTCTTCGGGTAGAATTTAAAAAGTAATATATCCTAAAACAATTATGAAAAAAGGTGTTAATTTAGTTTTATTATTAGTATTATTGTCAATCTTTCATCTAGGTTTAGCCTCTGCTGCGTCTTGTCTTCCGAATGTAACCCTCTTAAATCAAGATCCTTATCCTGCGATTCCTGGAGAATATGTAAAATTAGTTTTTCAAATAAAAGATGTATCGAGCAGGGAATGTAAAGATATAACTTTCGAACTGCTAGAAAAATATCCAATAAAATTTGACAGGGGAGTTTCAAACATTAAAGTATTTAATAAAATAGATTATATCCAAGACTTTAGTTCTAACATCTTAGTTCCTTATGAATTTAGGCTAGATGAAAATGCAATAGATGGGCCAAACGAAATTAAAGCAAGAGTACAAAGCAAGGGAGATGGGGCATTTATAAAAAGTTTTAACTTAGAAGTTGAAGACGTGTTAGTCGATTTTGAAGCATACATAAAAGAATATAACTATAAAACTAATGAAATAACAATTGAAGTCTTAAATATCGGAGGGTCTAACATAGAGGCCTTAACAATTGAAATCCCAAAACAAAAAAACATTCAAGTTAAAGGTTCAAACAGGATTGTAGTTGGAGATTTAGATTCCAATGAATACACTTCTGCAGACTTTGAAGCAATACCTAAGGATGGAAAAATCTTAATAAGCCTCTACTATTCAGATGCCACAAACGTTCGAAGAGAATTATCTAAAGAAATAACTTTTGATTCTTCTTACTTTACTAATAGGATAGCAGATAAAAAGTCAACTTCAAAGACGACATATGCTTTTTATGCAGCAGCAGTTTTAGCCATAATTTATTTTTTCTACAATAAAAGAAAAAAAAGATTAGCAAAGTTGAAGAAAAGACAAATCTAATATAATTACAAAAAAAACACATTAATTTATAAATTGAAGAAGGCGTTTCTTCAATTATTCATACCTAAGAGCTTCTACAGTATTTATCTTGGACGCCCTGATTGCAGGAATTACTCCTGAAATGGCTCCAGTTCCTGTCGCAAATAATACACATCCAATAAATAACTCTAAAGAATAATATGGGCTCAAAAATCCCCAGCCAAGATTAATCAAAACACTATTAACAAAAGAGGTTATCATAAATCCTACAAGTACTCCTATGATTCCCGCAATGAACCCAAGCATCGCAGATTCAAACAAGAATATTTTCAAAAGCTCAGAGTTTTTTGCCCCAACAGCTTTTATAATTCCAATTTCCTTAGTCCTTTCAATAACTGAAGTAATCATAGTATTTGCAGTATTCACAGCCGAAACCAAAACAGAAATAAGGGCAATTAAAATAACAAACCCAATGATTATATTTAATGCTCCCGAAAATGAGGCTATAAGCTCTTCAAATGATTGAACATGAAAGTCTTCTTTTCCAATCTCCAAACCTCTTTCTTTTCGAAGTGCTCTTTCTATATCTTCAACCACCTTATCAATATTTTCAATATCTACTCGAGCAATAATCCATCCAAAGTTTCCAGCACGGTCAACATAAAGTTCGTCAAAATATTCTTGTGTAACATAAATATTTGAATCATCCTGAGGATTTCCAATGGACTCTAAATATGCAACAACCCTAGTCTTTTGACCTTGGAGGTCTAAGTTATCGTTAAGTCCCATTCCTTTAGAAAAAATTTTATCATCAATTAAATAATTATATCCAAGAATAGCTTTTCCACTCTCTTTAGAATTAAGTTCTCGACCCTTTATTATGTCAACATTAGAGATTTCAAATATCAATGGAATCTTCGGATCATAAGATGAAATGAATACAAACTTTTTTTCGTTGGATTTTTTAATCTCAGCAACGGCAAAAGAAGATCCCGTAACTTCAAAAACTCCACTTACCCGCTCAATTGCCTTAACATCTTTCTCGGTTAACTTAAATGTATCATCGAGCCCAGGAACACCCCCACCTCTTGAGTGTATTATAACTTTGTCAGCAGATCCTCCCGTGGTAAACTCCCCAACATAATTATAAAGTCCAAGTCCAAAGCTAACAAAAATAAATATTGCCGAAATTCCAACAAAAATAGAGAGTATTGTAAGAAAACTTCTAGCCTTTCGCATTTTCAAATTTCTAAGAGAATACTTAATAGTTTCATTATTCAATGCCATTTAACCTCTAAGCGCCTCCACTGGTTTTTCCTTAGCAGCTTTCAGTGCCGGAACAATTCCAGCAACAGCTCCAATAACAAAGCTACCTACAAGAGAAGATGCTATCAATAAGATATTTAATTTAAGTTTAATTTCTGCACCAATAAAATTTCCGATGGCCAAAGTTCCAACAAACCCAATTCCAATTCCAAGAATAACTCCAACAATTCCACCAACTAAGCCAAGCAGCCCAGATTCAATAAAGAATTGTAAGAATATATGGTAATTTGTAGCTCCAACAGATTTCATAATACCAATCTCTCGTCTTCTTTCAAGAACTGAAGTAGTCATAGTGTTCACAATTCCAAGGGCTCCAACAATAATTGAGAGGGCTGCAATAATCACAATAAATGTCTGAACCCCTCCAAGAACACTATTCACAGTCTCAAGAGCTGCTTGAGGGGTTGAAACTTCAAAGTCTTCCTCACCAATTTTTACATCACGCGTCCTCCTAAGAACTTTTTCAATATCTATTTTTGCTCGCTCCATTAAATCCACACTCTTAACCTGGACGGCAATAAGATCTACCTCATCCCCATAGCCAATCAAATCCTTTAAAGGTTCCTCGTTAACATAAACCATATTATCAAAAATAAAACTCCCAGTTTTTTTTGTAATTCCCACAACATCAAAACTCTTTCCCTGCAAAAGAATTTTGTTTCCAGGCCTAATACTTTTTTCAAGCCCAACAGAATTAGAATAAAAATTATATCCAAGCATAACCTTATTATTATCCCCATCTTTCAAAAGACGCCCTTCGACAGTAGTCAAGGACAAAATATCATACACAAATTTTCGATCCTGCCCATCAGGGATATTTATAGAAAATCCAAAAACTGTAAGATCGTTAAATTCAAGTTTACTTGGGGGAATGTTTCTCCTAACAACTCTTTTCACTGAACTTATTTTTTCAATTTCATTCAAGTCGCGAATAGTTAGGGGTTTGGCATCTCCTAATCCTGGAGGTCCAAATGCACTAACCCCTCCTGCCCGAACAGAAATGAGTTCAGTGCTACTAATTCCAAATTGGGAGTTAACAGCAAGCTTTAATCCCTCTCCCAAAGATATAAGAGAAACAACTGCAGTAATCCCAATAAAAATTCCAATAAGTGTAAGCCATGATCTTATTCCTCTATGTTTTAGATTTCCAAATGCAAGTCCAAAAATATTTTTCATAGTCTATTTTTTCCGAGTAGACTTCTTCTTTTTTCCAAGGAGTCTTCTCCCATTCTTTGTAACGTTATCAAGTTTACCGTCTATTAGCCAATAGATAACATCTGCATGTTTTTTCGCAAGTTCAGGTTCATGTGTAATCATAATAATCGTTTTTCCTTCGCGGTTAAGCTTATCTAAAAAATCCATAATGTTATTTCCAGATTTTGTATCCAAATTTCCAGTAGGCTCATCAGCCAAAATAACTTCAGGGTCATTAGCAAGACTTCTAGCAATAGCAACCCTTTGCATTTGTCCACCTGAAAGTTGATTAGGGTAATGATCCATTCTATCCATTAATTCAACCTGTTTAAGGAGTTTCTCCGCCTTTTCCTCGCGCTCATCCTCTTCAACCCCAAGAAACATCATCGGAAGCATCACATTTTCTTTAGCAGTTAAATTAGAAATAAGATTAAACGATTGAAATATAAATCCAATCCTCTTTCCTCTAACCTGTGCAAGCTCGGACTCAGTGAATTTAGATATATCTTGGGAATCAAGATAAACAGTTCCTTTAGTCGGAATATCAAGGCTCCCAATTAAATTCATTGCAGTAGATTTTCCAGATCCGCTAGGCCCCATCAAAGCAATGAACTCCCCTTCATAAACCTTAAAAGTCATATCATCAAGTGCCTTAACAACAGAATCCCCCATGTAGTAATATTTAGATACTCTCGAGAGGCGAATCAACTCTTTTCTAGCCATGTTAAGTCAAAATAAATTCAATATATAAATTTATCAGGGGAGCTCAAGATGATTATCTATCTTTTTTAATTATACCTTTCAAGAACAATAATCCTTAAATAGAATCCTAGTTAAAGCCTAAAATAGAAAATGGTTTCAAATAAAATAGTTATTAGTTTTGTTGTTCTTTTCAGCATTGTAATTTCATTAAGTTTTGTTTTAGCACCACCACCAAATGCTTGCACACCATGGCCAGAATGTAAGGATGGGGCAGACCCTAGTGAAGAGCCGGAAGAAAACAACATAGCAGATTTTTTTGAAACATGTGACGATTTATCTAAGTGGACTGTTACAAGCAAATGGACAGACTCTAGAGGAGAGTGCTCCGCGAAGAATACAGATGCTGAGCACTTTATGACAACAACAAGCGGAATAGATTTGTCAGGCAAAATTAACCCGACATTAACATACGATTACCATATTGACAATGCAGATAGCGGAGAATTCATGAGAGTATATTTAAGTGATGATGGTATAAATTTTATTCAAGTTGCCGAGTATGTCGGTAATGAGGCTGGAAGCGAAATTATTGACATTGAAAGTTTTATTTTATTAAACTCAAACGTAATGATTAGGGCAAGCTGTTTTGTAAGTTCTAATAATGAGGATTGCAACTTAGACAATATTAAAATTGAAAGCACTCCTCCACTTAGCACAAATCCGAAAGTAGTAATTGTTTCTCCGATTGAAGGGAATTATGCAAATAATGATTTTCCATTAAATTTTCATGTCATTCTAGACAGAATAGGAAACGTGATATACACACTTAATGGAGTTATAAATAAGACAATGAGTTCAAGTGACGGACTCAATTTTTTCGACACCTTATCCTCATTAGCCGATGGAAGTTATCTATTCTCTATAATTGCAGATGATGGTGATGGAAATATCAATGATACAGAATCCGTAACTTTCAATGTGGATAGGACTTTTCCAATAGCAAATTTTATTCCACCAACACCTGAAAATAACTCTACTATAAATGGCCCTATTTTCGTAAGCTTATCAAGTTCTGATGCCAATGATTTTTATTCTTTCGTTAATTTCGACAACGACTTACTTTTATGGTTAAGAATGGATGATGTTAGTGGAAACACAGTAATTGATTTAAGTGGTGAATCAAATAATGGAGTGATTGTGGGAGATACTCATCAGGTTCAAAACGGAAGATTTGGAGAGGCATTTGATTTCGATGGGATAAATGATGGGGGTACAACAGATGCAATAAACCTCTCTGGATTTCAAACGAAATATCCTGGAGTATTCAACAGTAGTTTTACAGCTATAGCTTGGATTAAGGCGAATAAAGTTGCTAAAATGGCCCCGTTTGGAACCAAAAGCATTACTAATTGGCCAGGTTGGCATTTTAGAACAGGAGGTGGAAATATTCTGAAGTTTGGAGTGAATACTGGTTATGATGATGTAAGCGGCACATCGGCTACTGTTGAAACAACGAACCCTATTGAGGCTGATGTATGGATACATATGGTAGGAGTTTATGATCAAATGGTCCCAAGTATTTCTCTTTATTTGAATGGAACATTGATAGGTACTAGGACCGCAGACGTATCTTCTACTGGTTATGCAAATGATCAATGGTTAGCAGTTGGGTCACAGGAAGATCCAACAAAAGCATGGGATGGCCTAGTAGATGAAGTTATGATTTTTAGCAGGGCCCTAGGTGATTCCGAAATTGCAGCATTGTATGACTCTTCAGCTTCGCAATATGAACATACTTTTGAAGTTAGTTCGGAAAGCCATTTGTTTAAAGGATTTGTAGTAGATGGTGCAGGCAATGTTGCAGAAACTGAAAGTAGACTTGTAAATATAGTCTAATGATATGAATATCAAAGGTAACCTTTAAATAGCCAAATTTCGAAACCCAACTATGATAATTCCAATTAGATGTTTTAGTTGCGGAAAGCCAACAGCACACCTTTACACAAAATATAAAGAAATGGTTGCCGCAGGCAAGGCCCGAAAAGAGGCTTTAGATGAACTAGGCCTCAAAAGATACTGTTGCAGAGCAGGCTTTCTCGGACAAACAGACACTCTTGAATTGATTAATAAATTCAAGAAGTTTTAAAAATATTTAAAAATATTGCTTCAAATTTTTCTACAATAACATAGCCTCTAAAAACCTTCCTTAAATCTGGATCTCCATCATATAAATGTATATTATTCCCCTCTCCTTTTAACCAGCCCTCAATATCATATACTACATATGTAGGAAATTTAGGAGAATCTATATTACGAACACAAATTTCTAAAGGGGCAAAGGTATTCCTATTTATTACAATTAAATCATAAGAAATTAAATTTCCATCTTGAAGTGGTAAAGTTACACGCCCAGATATTATCCTTGGGTTTTTTTCTATTGATATATGGTTTTCTTCTAATAATTCTCCAGAAATATA
>JADFNI010000012.1 GCA_022563455.1 Nanobdellota archaeon | reverse complement strand
AGTCATCGCTTCGTTAAAATCTAAATGCTCTAAAATTTCTGCAGCCAGAACCAAGTCAAAGGCGTTATCTTCAAATGGCAACGAGGAGATATCTGCTACAACATCAGGCTCTATATCAGGATTATTATCAACAGTTATAACTTCGTAACCCAGATTTTTAAGCCACCAGGAAACTACTTTAGAACCAGCTCCGACCTCTAAAATCTTTGACCCTGGAGCTAAAATATCACTAATTGTACGCCACTGAATATAATAAGTTATCCACCGGGCCCGGTGGTTATAATTTTTGGTTAAATAAGGGTTTTGGTTCACCCCGTTAGAAATTTCCTTTGCCATAATTAATTTATATTTTATGCCCCGCTAGATTAGTCAGAATGATTTCTAACGGGGTTCATTCCACAGTTAGTAAATTTTTATATTCCTGTACTAAATTCTCAAGCGAATAGTTTTGTTTTATTATTTCTTGTTCTGCTAATACATCTTGACATTTTTCAAGTAATTCTTGAAGGCCGTGCATTTCTGTTCCTCCAATATCTCTTATTGCAATTACTTTATCTTTTAATTTAGTTACTAACTGTCCTTGTTCTAAGAATTCGTCTTTGGTTGGGACCGGTCCTCCCACTAAAATTCCCTTTAGTTTAGTATTTTCCCAAAAATGCTTTTTCATATTTTCGGCAACTCTTTTAAAAAATTCTTTTGCAGCAGATTCTCTTATTCTTGCGAATCTTTGTGCGCTTTGACCCCCCGCTCTTGTTTTTCCCGGAATTCCTGAAGTCATATGCTGTAGAATTTTAATGTGTTTGCCATCTAAAATTCCAATTGTTGCTTCGTTTCTTTCAATTATTAAAAGACCATAGACTTCATCAGTTTCAAGCATTTCTTGCAATGGCCCTAAAACAAAAGTTTGATCACACCTGTATATTTTAATTTTTAATTTTTTTGGAGGCTCAATTGCCCAAATTTGTAAGTCTTCCCCACCCTCTACTCTCGAAACATTTCCTGAAAAAACTGCTAAACCATTTTTTGGAGTTTTTTCTATATCTTTTAATTTTCTTATTGCTCTTTCTAATGCATTAATTACGTTTTTTCTCGTTGCTGTAGACTTAATATTTGTTGCAGTTCCTTTCTCATTTTCTAATTGTTTTGTTGTTTGGGTAAGAGTTGCGCCTGCTGGCACGTAGACTGTTATTAATTCAGTATGCCTTCCCCTATAACTTTCGAGCTCTTCCAAAAGATTTTCAAGTTCGAATTTTTCTGCTTCTTCCATGTTATATAAATTCTACTTTGAATTTTCCTTCTTTAATTTCTTTAGAATTAGTAACTGATGCGAAGTCTTCTTTCATTTCTTCTAACATCTCTAAATCTTCTTTTGAAAGAGTTAAAATTATCTCTGAATTCATTGATTTTTTTGCGTTTGTTTTTTCTTGTCTTACTTTTGAGAGGACTTCCCTAAATAAATTCCCCTTGCCTTGTAGTTCTTTAGTTTGCTCAATTAGTTCTTTTTTAAATTCCGGCCATTTTGATATGTGGATAGATTTATCCCCTTCAATCTTTTTAAAATAAGTTTGATATATTTCTTCTGTTATAAAACAAGTTATGGGAGACATAATTTTCAGAATAGTTAGAAGTGATTGGTGTAAAACATATTGTGCAGAGGCCTTTTTATCTCCAGTCTCATTATAAATTCTTCGTTTTATTATTTCTAGATAATCGTTCGCAAAAATATTCCAGAACAAATTATCAATTAGCTCTCTTGCCCCTGAGATATTATAATTTAGATAGAGACTCTTAATTTTATTAGTGTTATAAGCTAATGTTTGCAACATATATTCATCTATTTTCTCAAGTTTTTTAGGTTTTTTATAATTATAATCTTCTAAATTCATGAAGATAAAATTTGAAACATTCCATAGCTTTGTTAAGAATCTTTTTCCAGCTATGAGTTCTTTTTCATTAAACGGCAAATCTTTTCCAAGGGTTGCTGAAGAAACCCAATATCTAAATGCGTCTACTCCATATTTATCTATTAAATCGTCAACCCATATTGCATTTCCTTTTGATTTTGACATTCCTTTTCCGGATGAATCTAAAACAAAAGTATTAATTGTAATATCTTTCCAAGGAATTCTATTAAACAATAGATGTGACTTTAGGATGGTATAAAACGCCCATGTTCTTATTATGTCATGAGACTGTGGCCTTAAAGACATAGGAGATATTTTTTTATATAACTCTGGATTTTCAAGCCATCTTGATGCGACCTCTGGAGAATTTGAAGAGGTCATCCAAGTATCAAAAACATCACTATCTGGTGTAGCTATTTTTCCACAAGAAGGGCAATTTTTCTCAGCTTCTAAAGGATCGATTGGTATCTCACTTTCTTTTGCAATAATTATTTCATTACAAGACTCACAATACCATGCAGGAATTGGAACCCCGTAATATCTTTGCCTTGAGATTGTCCAATTCCATTTAAGATTTTTTGTCCAATTTTCAAATCTAGCCTTCATAAATTCGGGATACCACTTGATTTCATTTCCACGTTTGATTAAGTCTTCTTTGTAGTCTAGTGTCTTTATGAACCACTGTTTTGTTACTATATATTCTACGGGAGTTGAACAACGCCAGCAGGAACCTACCGTTTGATTCAAAGACTCTTGTTTTTTTAATCTTCCTTCCTTATCTAAATCCTTAAGAATTTCCTTTTTTGCTTCTTCAACTTTTAAACCTTCATATTTTCCCCCCAAGCTATTAAATGTTCCATCTAGATTTAATACTGATTTTAAATCTAATTTATATTCTTTCCACCATTCTATATCTGTACTGTCTCCAAAAGTACAAATCATTACGATTCCAGTTCCAAAATCCTTGTCTACCTTTTTATCTTCCATAATCTTTACCTTGTGATTAAACAATGGAACAATTAATTCTTTTCCAATCCAATCTTTGTACCTTTCATCTTCAGGACTTACAAATATCCCTACACATGCTGGGAGAAATTCTGGACGAGTTGTTGCAATTGTTAATTTTTTATTTTCTTTTGAATTAGAAGCTACATCAAAATCTATATAATTTAGTTTTGTTGTTCTTTCTAGATCTTCTACTTCTGCCTGTGCTAGGGCTGTTTCGTGAAACGAACACCAAATTGTTGGTTCTTCACCTCTATAACAATCTCCTTTTTTTACAAGTTTTATGAAAGACTCCTGAGATACCCTTTGAGCTTCTGGAGAGATTGTTGTATAAAGCAAATCCCAATCATAACTATGACCTAGTTTCTTGAATACATTTTCTACATAAATTTTTTCAACTTTTTTAGATTCTTCCAAACATATCTTTCTGAATTCTGCCCTGTTTGTTTTTGATTTACTAATCCCTAGTTTCTCTTCTACATATTTTTCAGTAGGTAAGCCATTGTCGTCAAAACCCGGAGGAAAATAAACTTCTCTTCCCATCAACCTCATTATCCGTGCAATAATTTCAAATTGTGTGTAAGATAAGCCATGACCAACATGAAGATGTCCTGCTGAGGCATATGGCGGGGGGGTATCAATTGAGTAGATTTTCTTTTTTGAATCAGGATTGAATTTATAAATTTTTTGCTCTTCCCAGTATTTCCTATATTTCTCTTCTATCTCTTTAGGATCATATCCTTTCTTCTTATTCGATAGCTTTTCCATTAAACTAAAGGAAGCGAAGTTATTTAAAAAAGTGTTGATTGATATATACATGAAAGAAAAATTGAAAATACTTGCAGCGGCCGATTTACATGGAGATTTGGCCCTCGCTATGAAATTATCTGAGAAGGCCTCGAAAAATGAGGTGGACTTAGTTATTCTTGCAGGTGACATAAACGGTTTTGTTGGAAATGGGCTTGAGGTTTTGGAGATATTTAAAAAAAATAATCACAAAGTGATTTTTGTTCCTGGAAACTGGGATACTAAAGCTAGACATATAGCTATGGCAGAAAAGGCCATTAATATTGATAAAGCATATGTAAATTACAAAGGAGTTGGGATTGCTGGAATTGGAACTGATTGGAGTTTTAGCCTTGAGGAATCTGACTTTGAAAAAATTGGGGATAATTTTGGTAAAATGGATAACCGGAAAAAAATTTTAGTTTCACATATGCATGCGAAGGATACCAAGGCTGAATTCTCCGGATTTTCTGGAGATAAAATCTTGAGAGATGTTGTTTTTAAATTTAAGCCAGATATTTTAATTGCTGCACATATTCATGAGGCTGAAGGACTTGAGGATTTGATTGGAAAAACAAAAGTTTTTCAGGTTGGAAGAATTGGGAAAATCATTGAACTTTAATGGTAACACCCTCACGAAATGTTTATATAGGATTCTTTGTTAAGGTAATTACATGTATTTGGAAAAAGGAGGTAGAGTGATGAATAAAAATATGAATAGAAAAGGACAAGCGTCTATGGAGTTTTTAATGACTTATGGATGGGCTATTTTAGCAGCAGTTCTTGCAATTGGTGTTCTTGGTTATTATGGAGTATTTAGTCCTGGGAGTTCACTTCCAGATACTTGTTTAGTAAACCCTCCATTGACTTGTGGGGAATATTATGTTGATGCTTCAAGTGTTAGGCTTATTATACAAAACGGTGCCGGAACTTCGATTAATGTAACTAACTTGACAGTTTCTGGATGTGGTTCAGATACAAGTGGTTTTGTTGTTGCTGATGGAACTGAGATGGATGTAACTTTGACATGTAGTCCTGGAGCTGTTGGAGATAAGTTTAATGGAGATATTACACTTAAGTATCTTAGAAGTGGAAAGGCTATTATTGAGACTGTTACTGGAGATATAAGAGCTACAATTCAATAAACTTAATTTATTTTTTTTATTACTTTATTTTTTGGCGGGAAACCGCCAAGCAATTTTTTTAGTTAGTGTTAACTTAGAATTTTGTCTTTGATGAGGCTGCTTTGCTTACAACTATTCCGTTCTTCTCTATTGTAAATGGATGTAAGTTTAGAGAATGTTTTGTTCCCCTCATTTTTATTATTTCAAGGGATCTTCCTCTTTTGTTTTTTCCCCTAAGAAAATAAAGGAGCGTTATACTATCTGATCCAAGATCAAACATTCTTGAAGTGTCTCTTGCAAATGTTAAATTTTCTTCATAAGTTAAAAGAGTTGTGCAGTTCCAACCTTTTAGTAAATTTGCTAAAGAAAATGCAACTTCTTTTTTTTCTAAATCTCTTGAGAAAAGGAGCATTAGAGAAGATACACTGTCAATTGCAATCCTATTTATTTTTTCGCTTAGAACTAAAGCTTCGACGGAACCTCCTCCTTCATCAAGCATAGTTTTCACTTTTTGAGGAGTATATTCTAGAAAAAATAATTTTCCACTTTTTTCGTAAGTCTCTAAATTGAATCCTAATGATTGCATATGACTAAAAAATTCAGCCTTCTTTTCTTCAAAAGATATTAATAGACATTTTTCTCCAGACTTCAACCCTTCTATCAAAAATTGTGTTGCAAAAATTGATTTTCCAGAACCACTCCTACCTACAAGAAGATTAATTGAGCTTTGTTTGAAACCTCCTCCTATTAGAGAATCAAAATTTTTGACACCTGTTTTTACCCTCTTTATTTGTAAATCTTTATCCATTATAACCTCAAGTTTTTGCAGTATAAAAACGCTTTTGTTATTCTTTCTAAAAGAATCCTTTGACTAGTCCTGCTAAACTAAATTTAATTAAAAAGAATACTGAAAGGCTAAGCATTATTAATGGGATTAAGAATTTTAGTCCTTCTTTTTCCTCTCCCTTGCTTACAAGTCCTAAAATTAGGGAAGCTAATATATCTGTCGAGATTATGAATAATATTGAAAAATAAAATATAAACTTCGTTGAAATGTTTATTGAGGACATTGTGAAAACTGCAGCGCTAGGATCTATTGGAGGCAAGTTATTGAAGATTTCTGTTAGAACTTCTACTAAGATATTTGATAATGCAAAAAGCCCTGGAGCTCCAATTGAAACTGCAACAAAAATAAAGATCACATACATTAATACATTTGAAGCTGCTTTTTTTTCAACGAACTTTTTCTCTCTAGCACTAGATCCTGTTTCTTCTAAAAGTGTTGCGACATCTCCTCCAGATTTTATTCCAGAAATAATTAGGGCTATTGTTTTGGAAATTTTTGGAGAATTTATTCTATTAGCCATTTCTAGGAGGGATAACTCTATTTCTTTTCCAGTTGCAATGTCCCTTCCAGTTTTTTGAATTTCTTTGTCTAATGGATAAAATTCTTCCCTAGCACTTAGAAGCATTGCACGGTCAATGGTTATACCTGCTCGAAGATTGCTTGACATTAATTGTAAAAAATCTGGAAAAACGTCTTCCATTTTGCTTACTCTTGAGGATTCTTTTAACTTTTCTCTGAAGTGCAAATTTAGATATGCCAAAATAGTTACTCCAACCCATATTGCTAAGGAAATTGGAAGATCTCGATTAAAGAAGAATGAGACTGCCGCAATAAAAATTCCTATATAAATAGAGGCTGTTACTTTTCTATTAATTTTTTTTCTGACTTCTTTCGGATCAATTGATTTCTTTTTTGGAAGTTTCATAGTAAACTTGGCCTTTTTGATTTAATTAATCCTAGAAACATTATCTGTACAAATGCTACCCCAAAGAACAATCCTCCAAAAATAAACATCGTGGTTGTTCCTGGGAGACCAAGCATTGAAGAGAGAATTGTTAAAAAAGTTATTGCAAGAGATGGGATTATTACTGCTACGAGCATGTAGAAAACCATTAAGGGATTTAGTTTGTTTCCGTAATCTTGAATTTGAATTAGTTGTTCTTCACTTAAGGCTTTAATACTATCCTTAATCACGATTCCCATATCACTTCCAGCATTCATCCCATTACTTATTTGCCATAAAACTCTTTTGAAGTATACTGAAGGATTTGTTTTTGAGAGACCTTCTAAAACCTCTTGTTCTGGAGATCCTGCATTAATTTTTATTACTGCTTTTTTAAATTCATTACTCAAGGCTCCATAATCTGATGAGGAAATATTAACTAAAACTGTAAACAATGGAATTCCAGAATTTATTTGTACTAACATATCTTCCATACCGGATAAAAGATTTTTTTCGATATCTCTTTGTCTTCTTGAAACAAATATTTTTGGATAAACCATTTGATTAAAAAGTACGAAAATTGAAACCATTAATGAAGTTATTAAGGACAAGACGAAAAAAGAGCTAATTCTCAAGATTGCTAAAGAGATAGAGATTATTATGAATGTTATAACAAAGGTATTTAAAACTGATTGTGCTACAATTCCTAGATATTCTTTTGTGGTATATTTTGCTTCTGCATTCTTTAAATTTTCTGAAAGAGCTGATTTTTTTTTATAGTTTATTCTTGAAATAAAAAAATTAGACCTTTTTTTTAAAACCTCTGAAGAAGAAATAGTGAATGGTATTCTGAAATCTGCCATTTAAATTCCTAATACTTTTTTTAGATTATTATTTTTTACTGACTTGGTTAATAATTCCCTATTACTATAATAAAGATTTGTTATTTTTCCAAAACTTTTTAAATCACGAACTTTGTTTTTTATCATCCATTCAAGGATTGACTTTTTTTCATCTAAATCTTCTTCTATTTGAATTTGAGATCTACCTGTATTTCTTGCTAGCGTTTCATAAAGTGTTGAACTTTCTGCATGTTTAATTATTTTATCTCCTTCAGGAATCCATCTGTAGAGGATATTTGCTCTGACGCTGTCTTGGACTTCTTCGAATTCTGCTACTTGAAGCATTCTTCTTACCCCTTTTTTTCTATCTCTAAACATCACTACATTTAAATTAACTGCTTTTAGTAAATTTGCTGGAATACTTAATGGAGGATTGATTAGTCTTGAAATTGTTTCTGCTGCAGAGTCAGCATGGAGTGTTGAAAAAACAGAGTGACCAGTATGCATTGCCTCAAAAAGAACTGTAGCTTCTTCTTTTCTTCTCATTTCTCCAAGAATTATTCTGTCTGGCCTCATTCGAAGAGAGTTAACTAATAAATCAAGCATACTTACTTCTCCCTTTCCTTCAGGGTTTGCAGTTCTTGTAACTAAAGGTGTCCAATAAAGGAAATCTGGAAGAATTAATTCTCTCGTATCCTCTACACTGATAACTCTATGATTTGGCGGGATGAAAGGCATACATGCGTTTAGAACTACTGTTTTTCCAGAGGCTGTTCCTCCAGAGATAATGATGTTCATTTCATATTCTGTTGCGAGCCAAAGAAGGGCTACAACTTCTAGATTGCAGGTTTTGTTCTCTATTAAATCAATCATTGTATATGGATCTCTTGCGAATTTACGAATAGTTATTGTATTTCCTTTTGTACTTATTGGATAAAGAATTGCATTAACTCTGTCACCCGAAATTAAATGGGCATCAAGTAGAGGGGTTAAAACATTTATTTGTCTTCCAACCCTCCTAGCTATAATGTTTGAATAATTTATAATTTCGTCTTCTTTTAGAATATTTATGTTTGATTTTAACCAGCCAAACTTTTTGTGATAAACTCTTATAGGTTCCTTAGCTGATGGAATCACTACTTCTTCTAAAAAAGGATCGTTTATTAAAAATTCAATTTCTCCTAAGCCCAACATTTCTTGGATTAACTTCCCAACCAAAAAATCTTTCATTAGAACATCAATATGTGGTAACTTTTCTTTAACTAATTTTGAAGCGTCTTCCATAAATCTCTTTTTTATTCTTCCAAATGCTGTTGGATCAGTTATTTCCTTCATACCAATTGTTGTTGCACTTACTAGTTCATTTCTTATTTCATATAGAAGGGATTTGGTTGCAACTCCTATTTCAGGGACGTAGAGATTATAGATTACGGCTGTTAGACTTTTTTCTATTTCTATTTTTACTTTTGCTTTATCAATTTCAATTTCATAACTATCTAAAATTTCTTTTTTTGTGCTTTTGAAATTTTTTATCTTCTCAATTCCTTTTTTAATTTCTGAGTTTACTTTCTTCGATTTCTCTAAAGAATCCTCTGGGGATTTTTCGAGTTTTTCTTTACCTCTATTTCTAAGTTTGTGTATTATCCCTTTTTTCTTTGCCATTTATCACTTTTTTTTTGATTTTTTCTTCGACTTTTTTTTAAGCTTCTTTTTTACAATTGATTTTTTGTGGTCTACTTCTTTTGTTTGGGGGAATATTTTTGAGGGAACTTTGTTTGGAAGAATCTTATTTGGAAAGATCTTATTTGGTTCAGGGGAGGTTTTTTGACTGACTTTTTTTTCTGTCTTAATTCCTTGAGTAGAATTTAACGCTAATACTGCTGGAACTTTTTCTGGAACTTTTTTTCCTGTTTTAAGTTCTTGAGTAGAATTTGAATTTGATACTGGAACTTTTTTTCCTGTTTTCTTATCCAACTTCTTTGGAGGACTTTTAAGAATGCTTATCTTTTTTTCCTTTTCTATAATAATTACTTTTGGACTTCCAAATCCTGGATACTCTATTGTTGCTAAACCTCCTGACTCTAGAATCCTTGACCATTCCATCGCTAGATCCTCTTTAATTTTAAACAAATTTGAAACAGATATTACACTTATTTCTTTTTTATTTTTTAAAATTGTATAGAATGCGTCTAGATCTGTTTTTGAATTCTTTGATATTACACTTAAATTTATACCATATTCGTCTATTTTTCTTTTCCATATTCTTCTATTTTTTATATATGCAAATCCCAACATAAAAATAATTAACGGAATCTGGAGGATTAATAAGACTTTTGGAATTGGAAAACCTTTCCTCGCTGCATAAAATATTGCAATTGATTCCGTCACCAATATGATTAGGATTACTGAAAAAATTTTTAAAAATATTGGCTTCTCTTCTTTGATCACTTTCTCCATTTATATTACACCGAATAGAATTTTATAAACTTATTGGCCACTAAAAGATACTTTTTTAAGTAACTTGTACTTTTGAATTTTAATGAAGTGGAAAAGAGGGCAAATTGCATTTGAATATTTGGTGATCATTGGTTTTGTCACGTTAGTTATTACTGCAATACTTGGGATTTCAATTACCTATACTAATAGTCTTCGAGATAATGTTAATATTAATCAGATGGAAGACTTTGCAAATAAAATTATTTCTACATCCGAATATGTTTTTTACGCGGGAAATCCTTCTAAGTCAACAATAACAGTCTATCTTCCGGACAATATTAAGGGTATTACTATTATTGAAAACACTATTTATTTTGATATTGAAACTGGTACGGGAATAAATAAAATTGGCTATCCCAGTGCTGTTAATATTTCGGGGTCTATAACTAACAGCCCTGGGATTAAGCAACTTGAAATAGAGGCATTGGTAGACCATGTTAGTATAACTCAAAAATGAAGTTTAAAAGAGCTCAATCTGGAATTGAATTTATTATTCTTGTAGGTTTTTTGATGAGCGGCTTTACATTATTTTTTCTTATTATTCAAGAAGACCGAGCTTCAAAGGTTAGTGATCTTCAAAATTCACAGATAAAAGAAATTGGTCTTACTTTGAAAAATGAAATTGATCTTGCATACGAGTCGAGTGATGGATATACTAGAGAATTTGAACTTCCGCGGTACACTTACGGAAGTAACTTTACAATTCTCGTTACCGAAAACTTGGTTCTTGTTTCAAGTACCGATCTTAAACATTCTGTTTCTTATTCTGTTTCTCCAGTTACTGGAAATGTTAAAAAAATTGGTGTGAATATTATTCGAAAAGTTGATGGGGAGGTTAAGCTTAATGAATAAATGTAGAATGGCAATTATATATCTTCCAAAAATTGGAGCAAGAGGACAAGCTTGGGGAATGGATTTGATGGTTGCAACGATGATATTTACCCTTGCACTAATTAGCTTTTATTTATTTTCTTTTAATCT
The DNA here is from genome assembly GCA_022563455.1 of Nanobdellota archaeon. Taxonomy (GTDB): domain Archaea; phylum Nanobdellota; class Nanobdellia; order Pacearchaeales; family GW2011-AR1; genus JAGVXH01. The sequence continues at coordinate 11,914 of JADFNI010000012.1, read as the reverse complement.
TAACACGGGAGATAAGGACCAACTTGATAGTTTATCTTTTGATGGAAGAATTATTACAAATACGCTTTTGTCTTCTGGGTTTCCTACGGACTGGACTGAATTTAATGTTGTTGAAATTGGCATCTTGACAGATGATAAAATTGATGAGTCTAAGCTTGAAAAATTTTATAATTTTTCAAGGGATAACTATTCTATGACCAAAGCTGCTTTTAATACTAAATACGATTATTACTTTTTTTTAGATAATAATATGACTATTAATTCAGTGAATGTGGACGGGATTGGAAAACCTGGAGTGAATAGATATAATATTAGTGCTACAAATCTAATTAAAATTGAGAGGGTTGTTGTTTATAAAAATTCCCCTGTCGGAGCTAGACTTTATATATGGAATTAAAAAAAAGAGGTGTATTTTTTAGTATAGATTCGTTGATTGCTTTAGCGGTGCTTATTACAGGAATTATTTTAATTGTACCCTTGACGAATAATGCTGAACAGGATCTTTTTATTCAAAGTGATATTGTTGTTGCTCTTTCATCCTTAAAGATTGGTGAAATAGATAATTCATATGTTGATGGGTTAATTTCTAGTGGAAAAATTGAGGATCTTAATAAGAGTGTGTTAGAACAAATTGCTGAATTTTACGTTACAAATAAAACTATTGCAAGAGAACTTTCTGTTTCAATATTTGAAAATATCAATACAGGGGAAAACTTTGGAATATGGTTCGGTAATGAACTTATTGCCTCGAAGAACACGACTAAGTTTAGTGATGCTAAAAAAGTAATTGTTGAAAGACAAGTGATAAGTGGGATTCGGGAAGGGGAAAGTGTTACTGCTTTTTCTGGAAGGGCGTTTTTATCTGGTGGAGGAAGTAATGAATATTTTTACTTTGGGGGCTATGTTGGAGAAGGAAATCTTACTGCACTTTTGGAATACGAAGGGAATATAACTTCTGTTGAAATTGAACTTGCAATAGCTGATAATTTCGAATTATATGTTAATGGAAATTTCGAAGGAAATTTCGTTGGTTCTGGATCTGAGTTTACTCCAGTAAATTATATAATTAATACTACAAATTTTAGTTCTGGGATTAATACTATTGAATTTAAGGGAGATAACCTTAATATAGCTGGAGGCTTTATTAGACTATCCTACACTCCAGAGATTAGTTATAATCGAACACAGAAATATTATTTTCCTGGAATTGACGGGGTTATTAATTTTTATGGTAGTTTTTATGTACCTAATCCCTTAAAAAGTATGAATATACACTTGCGTTATTTTAGTAATCTTTCTACTTTTCTTAATATTGGAAATGTAACTGTTTACAATGGTTCCTCTGAATCTGAAGTAAATATTACACTTAGTAATTCGACTCTTGCTTCACTTTTAGATTATAATGCCCTTACTGGAGAAACAATCCCTGTAAGATTTGGAGTTGATGCTGATTTTGTTATTAATGTAACTCTTGAAGCAGATGTATTTTCTGTGACTGATCTTTCTGGAAGTATGAATGAATTGGAAAAAATAGATGCAGTTAAAGCGTCAAATAAGGTCTTTACCGATGCAATACTTAGTATTGAAGGGAATCGTGTTGGACTTATAGGGTTTCAAGGAGAGGTTGTTGAAGAATATTTCCACAACCTTTCTTCAGATAATGTTTCACTAAATGCTGTTATTGATTTATGGGATGGTAACGGGCAAACATGCATTTGTTGTGGGATAAATCGTGCTGTTAATGAAATTGTTGCTACTTCGGGCCCTGGAAAATTGCAGACAATGGTTGTTATGAGTGACGGAGGAGCTACTCAAACTTGTCCGGAACAAAATACGGGGAGTTCTGATGAGGATGCTATCCTTGCTGCTTGTCAAGCATACCAGAATCATGGAATTATAGTTTATGCTGTTGGCTTTGGAAACATAAAGCCCCCTGAAGAAGCTACACTACAATCAATTGCTAGTTGTGGATATGGAAATTATTACTATGGAAGTGTTAGTGGTCTTTTAGATATATATGAAGAAATTGCTGATGAAATAATTAGTGCTTCTTTCTTTGAGCAAACAGCTGTTGTTACTGGAAATTTTGTCTCAAAACTTTTTGCAGATTCATATATTGATTTCGAATATGATGAAGTTAGCATTCCTTTTGGTCTTGTGACTACTAGTGAAAAAGGTTTTGATGATATATATTCTGGGACTTTTGGAATTCCCTTAAATTCAACAATTATCGAAACAAGAGTTATTTCTTATTCAGGACAAAAATGGACGGATACTGTTTATATTAATGGAACTCCAATATATAATCTAAGTAAATATGGCGACAAATATCTAGACTATGGAGATCCTTATTCAATTAATATTCCTAATAGCTATGTTGGAAGTTATAATGTTGTTAATTTGACTACAGGACTTAAACCAGGGAATTCTAGCGGAGGCTCAATAAATAATAAAATAATTTATACAATTTCTCAGGACAACATTGCTGCTTATTCTTCATTATCATTTTCTGCTGAAGGATGTAATTGGGAGCTTGAATTTGAAGATCTTAGCACACTTAGTGTTAGTATTCCTTCAAGTTATAATGGCTTGGACTCTTGTTTCTATACTTCTCTTGGGCAAAATATTACTGATACTGAGGATGCTTTTCAAGTAGCAGTTAATAGACTTCTTGAGCTTTTGGATTTTGATAAAGACGGATTAATTGATGTTGGGTTTTCAGCCCAGGATCTTGGGATTAGTTCGACAGAAATTACGGGGATTCCGTTTGATTGGTCGACAGAAATGCAGGTGAGAACATGGTATTAATTCCAAACAAGCGAGGGATATTTTTCACACTCATTGCCATATCTTTGATGTCCTTGCTTTTGATTTCTGTTAGTATTTATTCTCTTGCACAAGACCGGGAGAATGTTGGAAATAGAATTGAAACTATGAATAATTATGTTTTTTCATTTGAGAAAGATTTAACTAGGAAGTTATATATCTCAGGATTTAGAATAATATTTTTGTATGAAAAAAGAATGCTTGAAACTGGAAATTATATTGTTGATGTTGATGCAACGTTTTCGGAAGCTTTTTTGAATGGAACAATTGAGGGTGTCGTTAATAATGACGAATTACTTTTACTCGAAGGAGTTACATTTTCTAATATATCTAGAGACCTCAATAATGATGCTGCTAAAGTTAATATTAAAATTAATTTGACGAATCCTGTTATTTTGATTAGCCAAGAGGATCCTTGGAATATTAAAATTGATTTAACAGTGGACTTATTAATTGAAGATATTGGAGGACTTGCTTATTGGAACCGGACTGCTAATTTTGAAGCTTATATTCCTATCACTAATTTTGAGGATCCGTTATATCTTATTGAGACTAATGGATTTATTGCTCATAAAATAAATATTACTCCCTATAATTCTACTGAGTTTGTTGATGGAAGTGACGTGACAAAATTGACTGACCACTTAAATAATTTTTATTATATTGATAACACGGACGCTCCTAGTTTTCTTAAGAGACTTGAAGGAGATTTTAGTAGTGACCCTAATGGAATTGAATCTTTGGTAAATATACAAGCGCTATCAAGTGCAGGTATAGGTGTTGTTGATAAGGTTATTGTGGACCATATTTATTTTTCCTCTGCTAATCCTTCGGGGAGTACTTATTCTGGAATGCCTTCGTGGTTTAAGTTAGACTCAGGACATGAAGGGACTTATGGATTGTAGGATAGAATTTTTAAATATGAAAATGAAGACCTATATACCAACCAAAACATTAAATAGAATTTATGACTTGAATTAATAATGGAGAAGACAACTTTAATTATTACTGAGAAACCGGCAGCTGCAGAGAAAATTGCTTCGGCACTTAGCAAAGCTACGGATGAAAAGCTTGTCAGTCGCGAAGGAGTTAGTTATTTTGAATTTCATAAGGAAGGTAGGCGATATTTAGTTGGTTGTGCTGTTGGACATTTGTTTGGGATACAGCAAAAAGCTCTTCGTGGGCCTTTTCCTAATTTTGAAGTTTCGTGGCAGCCTGCTCATCAAAAAAAGAGTGGGAGTTTTACGAAAAAATATTTAGCGACTTTGAAAAGGCTTGCAAAAGAATCTGATGAATTCATTGTTGCGACAGACTTTGATGTTGAAGGAGAAGTTATTGGATGGAATGTTATTAGGTTTGTTTGTAAAAAGAAAACTGCTAAAAGGATGAAGTTTTCAAGTTTGACAACGGAATCATTAAACAAATCATTTGAAAATATGATGAGTGACCTTAATTGGGGAGCTGCAATTGCGGGAGAAACAAGGCATTACATTGATTGGTTTTACGGAATTAATTTGTCGCGTGGGCTTATGAAAGCGTTGTCTAAAACTGGGACTTTTAGAATTTTATCTATTGGAAGAGTCCAAGGGCCTGCACTTAATATTCTTGCTACTCGGGAAAAAGAGATTGAAGACTTCAAAAGTGAACCATATTGGAATATTTTTTTGAGAGTTCAGGATATTAAGAAGCAAACTCTTGAAGTTAAACATCCTAAAGATATTTTTAATAAAAGTGAGCTTTTGAAGTTTAAACATTTGCAAGGTAAAAGTGGAACCTCCAATACTAAACTTACTGAAGAGAAGATAGAAGCTCCAAAGCCATATGATCTCACTACCCTTCAAACTGAAGCTTATAAGAACCATGGATATACACCTAGTCAAAGTTTGAAAATCGCGCAAGAGCTTTATTTAGCGGGGCTTATTTCATACCCTAGAACTTCTAGTCAGAAGTATCCAGTAGATATAGGATACGATAAAATTCTTAAGAAATTAAAACGCTACACTACTCTTGTTAAATATGCGGTTAATAAAAAACCAACTGAGGGTAAAAAGACTGATCCTGCGCATCCCGCGATTTATCCTACTGGCGATTTAAAGAAGGTTCCTGAGAGAAATAAAAGAGTTTATGATTTGATTGTTAAGAGATTTATTAGTTGCTTTTGTAAGGAAGCTCGGACTACCAATAAGCGAGTTAGCGTGGATGTTAATGGTTTGAAATTTGGAGCGAAAGGTGTCAAGATTGAGGAGAAAGGTTGGATGAATGTTTATCCTGGAAACGTTAAGGAGAATTCGATTCCTACACTAAATGGCAGCGTAGATGTTCTTGAAATTCGTGTGGAAGAAAAAGAAACTAAACCTCCTAGGAGATATTCTGCTGCCTCTCTTGTAAAAGAACTTGAAAAACGAGGTCTTGGAACTAAGGCTACACGGGCCGGAATAATTGAGACGCTTTATTCTAGAGGTTATGTAATAAACAAAAGTATTGAAGTTACAGAACTTGGAATGCGAATGAGAGATACACTATCTAAATATTCTCCAGTGATCCTTGATGAAGAGATGACAAGAACTATGACTGAAAAGCTTGAGAAAATTGAAGTTGCAAAATCTGGATTTCTTAAAATGGAAGAAAAGATTTTGGAGGATTCTCGAAAAATTGTTAGTGAGATCGCCAAATCAATGACCGAGAATATTGATGAAATGGGAAAAAGTTTAAGTGAAGCAAATGCGATTGTTATTAAACAAGAAAAGGAGTCTAATACGATGACTAAATGTCCCAAGTGTAGTGACGGAAACTTGAGAATAAGTTATGGAAAGCGATTTTCTAGATTTTTTGTATCTTGTGACAACTATCCTAATTGTAAAAATACTTATTCATTACCACCTAGAGGACTTATGAAGCCTGCTAGGTTATCTAAGAAATCTGCTTTGGAACGAGAAGGGGAAGAGGGAGATTTACATTTGTGTGAGGAATGTTCTTATCCTATGATTCAGAGTTTTCAGAAGGGTCGGGCTCCTTGGACTTTTTGCTTTAATCCTGAATGTATCAAAAATGTGGAAGTTGAAAAGAAGAAAGCTGAATTTAAGGCAAAGCTTGCAAGTGGAGAGATTGAAATTGTGGATGGGAAGGTTGTGGATCATGGGAAGGTTAAGAAAAAGGTTAAGAAGAAGAAAGTTAAGAAAAAAAGTAAGAAATAATCTTTTAAAACAAGACTATAATAATAACTAAAAGGAGTAAGTAATGCTATTATTCATGGGAAATATTTCAAAGATGATCAACAGACGAGCGCCTTATTTTACTCTTGAGGGAATTGAAGGGGTTGTTAATCTTACTGATTTTAAAGGAAAAAAGGTAATTTTATATTTTTATCCAAAAGATATGACTCCTGGATGTACTATTCAAGCGAATGATTTTACTGCATTTGCTCCGGAATTCGAAAAAGAAAACGCTGTTGTTGTTGGAATTAGTAAGGATCCTATAACTAGTCATGAAAAATTTAAGGTTAAAGAAGAGCTAGATATTATTTTGCTAACTGATGAAGAACATTTTGTGCAAGAGGAATATGGAGTTTGGCAGAAGAAAAAATTTATGGGTAGATCTTATATGGGAACGTCTAGGACTACTTTTGTAATTGATGAAAGAGGGTATGTTCGAAAGATTTGGGAAAACGTTAAAGTTAAAGGACATGCTAAAGAGGTTTTGAAGAGTCTTAGTGGGATTAATAGTTAAAGATCTTAGGTTTATTTTGTGAAGGTAGTTATAAAAGCTTTAAGACATTACTACAAGCTTCTTCTAAATTATCAGTAATAGGTATGTTTGGAAAATCTTGAGATATTCTATATTTAATATAGCTTTCTCCGGAGAAACAATTGTCAATTCCTACCACTAATTTTGCTCCTATTGTATTATGTTTTTGTGTCCACTCACCTAACTCAAATCTAGATGTTTGAGCAAAAGATCTATTACAGGAATGTTCATCTTCTCTTGCTAGCCAAAATAAAATAGCCCCAGTCTTTCCTGCCTTATTTAAGTGGTATGTTTCCCAATTTATTTGCTCTTGTGGTGTTAAATTTGGAACCCAGTCACCTATGATTCTTTCATCTTCTCCAATATACCTTGGAGATGCTATATCTATATTTGAGGATCTGAAATGATATATTGCTTCATTTTGCCAACGAGAAGCTCCTTGAATTGGTCCGGCTAAAAAAATGAGGGGCCTAGTTGAATGATTATAATCCTTGTGAGATCTGGAAGGAAGATATAAGGCCATAATTATTATCTAAGTTTATTCTTAATAAATATTTGTATGTAAATTGTGTATTTTAAATAAAGCCATTCTTTATTGCTTCATCCATCGACCTATCACCTGTTGCTACAAGTGCTTCTTTGTAGGTGATTATTGTTTTTGTATATTTTGCGAAGTCGTCGATTGCTATTCTTGGGCATGCAAGTTCTACGAAGGCTTCTATATCATAAAAGTTCATTATTTTATCTGGGGTTATTTCATCCATCGTGATGACGATAACTTCTTTTCCTGCCTTTTTTAGTTTGTCTACGATGAATTTTGGACTGCCGAATTTTTGTCCTGGTTTTACTTCCATTATTACTCCGACTTTTTTTGCATCTTTAAACTTTTCAATTGAAACTATCCTTTGACGAATTATTTTGTCTCGGACTCCTTTCATTTCGGTTACTTGGTCATTGTAAACATCAACTAAGAAAACTGGTTTTTCTACGGCAAGGGCAGCGCCCATTGAATGAAATCTATTTCCAATAATTATATATGCATCGACTTGGTTTTGAATTGTTTTTAATCCTCCAAATTCACATCCTATAACATGGCCACTAAATGCTGCGTAACCTTTTTTGTCAGTTACTGTTACAACATGGCCATTGTCTTTATAGAATTTAACGATCATATCTAGATCATGTCTATGTTGGATTGAATAAGAAAGACCTATATTTTTGTAGTCTTTAATTTTTTCTAAAGATCTTTTTAATATTGGAATTAGGTCTAGTTCGTCTCTTACTTCGATATATAAAATTGGAAAGTCTGATTTTATGAACTGGGCATGACCAAAATGAACAATTAAATCTACTCCTAAAGATTTTGCTTCATACGTGGCTATTGAACAAGCTCCCCAACAAGTTTCTCCTGAAAAAATTACTTCAATTCCTAAATCTTCTATAACTCCTTGAATATCTAGCGCTTTTTGTTTTATTCCTTCTGGAAGTTGAACTAAGACTCGTTTAGGTCTAATTCTTTCTAATTCTGTTTTTACTTTATCCATTTCAAAGTTTAATACCATAAAGTATTTGAAGAATTTGGGTTTTTGAATGTTACTGTTATTGATACCTTAGAATAATCCCCTCTTACGAAGCCCTGCATTAATTATTTCAAATGCCATTTCTTTAACGGGTAAGGATCTGTGTTTTTTTAAGATTAGTTTTCTTCTGCCGCCTTTATGTTGAATTTCAATTAAACATTTACTCCAATATTTTAATAGATCTCCTCCAACCATGGAGATTTTCTTTTCTAGATTTTTATCTTCTGGGTCATTGTTGAACGCTGCATATACTTGATTTGTTACAATTACTGGGATGTTTTCTTTTCTTGCTATTTCGTTTAAAATTCTTAACTGATTGGCTAGTTTTCGGTTCACAATAGATATTTTTTCTGATTCTTTAGAAGTTATTGCTTCACCTAACTCTAGTCTGTAAAGCATTGCAATCGAGTCTACAATTATTAAAGAAATACTTCCTTTTTTTACAAGTGAATAAAGAGTTTTGAATGAATCCTCTTGTTCCTTAAATGAGGTTGGTTTTAGAAGAAATATATTTTCTAAGTCTCTGTTAATTTCTTCTGGAGAGCCTTTATGAATTTGTTTAAATCTCTCTGTTGAAAAACCTCCTTCAGTGTCTATGAAGATAACTTTATTTTGTTTTTTTGATTGTGAAACCGCTGCAATTATACATATATTTGATTTTCCAGAACCTCCGGGTCCATATATCGTTGTTATTATATCGTTTTCGTAACCTCCAAAGAGAAATTTGTTTAAATCATAAGATCCTGCGGAAATTTTTTGTTCTTTTATCATGCATCAAGATCCCCTATATTAAAAATAGATTTTACTGGAAAATTTATTTGAGCATTTGTTCTTCTTAAGACTACGTATGCAGCGACTACTTCTGCTCCTGTTATCCTTTCTAAGATTTCTGCCTCTTCTTCTAAACTTTTTCCTGTGGTAAATACGTCATCCAATAATGCTACTTTGTCCCCTCTTTTTGGGAGAATTCCTTCAATTTGTAGATTCATTCCATGACTTTTTCTGACGTCTCTTATATAGCAAGAATATATTGGATAGAGTCCTGCATAAGATCCTACTAAAGGAGTTCCGCCCTTTCCCATCCCAGCTATATGCCTTATTTTCTTGTCCATTAAATTATTTATATCTCTAGAAACAGATCTTAAAAATCTGGGGAGGCCATACGCTTGTTTTACCTTGAAGTAAAGATTTGAAGAAATTCCTGAAGACAAGGTATATTCTCTTCCTCGTTCCATAACTATTGGAGACTTTAATATTTCCAATAATTCTGGTTTTGATAAACTATTTCTCATGAAATTATTAACCTTTGTGTGATTAAAAGTATTTATATATTCAAAAAAATACAACCTGTATGGTGAAGCTGGATAAATAATGGTAAAAAGAATAAATGAACGTGAAGAGCTTGTCTGGAGAATTGTAGTTGGGCTTATTAGTGGAATTATACTTAATGTTTGGAAAGTTTTAATAATTGTTTTAGCTGTTATTCATTGGTTTAAAGTTTTGTTTACTAAGAAGAGGGACAAGGAACTTGCAGAATTTTGCGAATATTGGAATTCTGAAATTTATAGATATGTGAGATATATGACATTTCAAACAAATGAACAACCTTTCCCATTTACGTCGATGAAAAGGCTTGGTAAGTTTGAAAAAAGAATAAAATAACTATTTTAATTTCTTGAAAGCATCTGAGGCTGCATCAATTTCTTTTTCTAATTTTGCGATAGCAGACTTTAGAAGTTTTTTAGGATTGTCTCCTTCTATTCTAAGAACTGGATTTTTGGTTGGATGATCTCTTCTCCAAACAGCCAGTTTTGCACCCTCCTTGTTTAAGTAGACACGAAGAACTTCTGCTATAGTTAGACTTCCAATTTCTATATCTAAAGATGTTTTATCTTCTTTTAAAATTTTAACTTCCATGTAAAGATGTGCGAAATTTGGTTTAAAAAGGTTTTGGGTTGAAATATAGCTACCTATTTTGAAATTTATTAATATTATTTTCTAGTCTTTTTAAATAAGATTTACCCATATCTTCAATATTCAATAAATTAGATAATTGAGCAGAGTAAAAAATTAAATCAGGGATTATTTCCTCTTTTATTTGAATTTTTGATTGTTCTTCTCCATGCTCTATTTTTTCACAATAAGTTGATAATTTTCCTAATAATTTTCCTATATGTAATGTAATATGTCTAATTTTCTCAGATTCTGGAGAATTATGTTGCCAGTATTTCTTATCATATTCATCTTGTTTTTTTTGAATTTCTTTTGTGTCCATAAATATAGATAAAATTAGTTTTTATTAAACCTATCTATATTTTATCAAAATAGACTCACTCTATTCTGCTAATCCCATCCTTTCTAATCTTTATGACATGGTCAACAAAGCCTTCCATTTTTTCTTCGTGGCTTACAAGGATTGTTTGTTTTGCGTTTAATTGCTCGAAAATGTCTCTCATTTTGTCTATTTGTTCTGTAGAGAAACCATCTGTTGGTTCGTCAAGAATAACTATGTCTTTTGTTTTTATTCTTGAGTGCATTGAGTTTAGAACCTTATTTAAGGATAGTCTGTATGCTAATGCTACTGCTGTTCTTTCTCCTCCTGACAAAAAATCATATTCGATGTCATAATCTTGATTTGTTATTATTGGAGTGAAATTTTCATCTAGCCTAACGGATAAATTCTCTGGGGAAAGAGTCTCAAACCATTCACTAAAAATACTTGAAAATTCACTTCGAAGTTTTGCCATTACATTATTCTCAGTCATATTAATCATTGTTAAGAATTTTTCTTGGATCCAATCTTGAAGGCTTCTTAGGTGATCTATTTCTTCTCTTACGATTTGCTTATTTGATATTTCATTTTCTAGCTCAATTAACCGGGATTTTAAAAGCTCCAACTCTTTTCCATTTGTTGCAAGACTTATTTCTTTTATCCTAATTAATTCATTAATTTTTTGAGAATTAATTTTTATTTCTTCAAAGTTTTCTAGAGAACTATTAAAATTTTTAGATTCATTTGTTAAACTGTCTATTTTATTATTTAACTCCATTATCTCATTTGTTACCCTATCTAAAACAAATGAGTCACTTTTAATTTTAATTTTAATTTCCTTAAAATGTTCAAATTTTATTTTGTCCTGCATGGAAGAATTCTTATCAAATTCATATTCTTCAATTAATCTTTTTTCAGTTTCTATATATTTTATCAAAGTTGTTTTTTCAGAGAACTTTTGTTCCAATTCCCTATTTATTTCTTCTATTTCAAACATTGTTCTTTTAGAGATTTTATGTTTATGTTCTGCCCCAACACCTTGAAAACAAGTTGGACAATTTTCTAAAGAATTTACTTTTTCATTTAAACTTACTCCAGACTCTTTTCTAGAATTTAGAACTGATATGATAGAATTTATATCTAGAAATTTGGAGTTTTTTTCCTCTAAAATTCCTTTATGCTTTTCATACAAAACTATTATTGCCCTTAATTTCTCTTCAGAAAAATCTATAACCTCGTTTGTTTGTTTTTGCATCAATACCATTTCTTTTTTCATTCTTATTTGGAGATCTTTTTTTCCTAGAATTATAATATTTAGGCTAGAGATTTCTGAATCAAGATTTCTTTTTTTATCTATTAAAACATTGGCTTCTTTTAGATGGTCTTCTTGATTGATCTTGTCTTCTAATAATTTTTTATATTCGATATTTTGATTGTTTGTGATTCTAGCTAAGCTTATTTTCTTTTCTTGGATTATGGTATGAGATTCTTT
>JADFNI010000011.1 GCA_022563455.1 Nanobdellota archaeon | reverse complement strand
CTTAATCATAATTGAGGGGGTAAAAACACCATTTCTAGCGTCCGAATTCAAATCCGATCTCAATAAAACATATTTATCCTTTAACTTAAAATCTTTCAAGGTTTTCATATTAACTTAAATTATTCAATAGATCCACGAGTCTATTTGAATAACCATATTCATTATCATACCAAGATAATATTTTTACCAAGTTCCCGTCCTTAAGGGTACTAAGAGAATCAAATATCGCCGAATGAGGGTTTTCAATAATGTCGGTTGAAACAAGTTCATCAGTAGAATATTCTAAAATCCCTTTCATTGAACCCTTCGACGCTTTCAAAAATGCTTTATTTATTTCTTTAACAGTAAAATCTTTTTTTAATTCAGCAGTTAAGTCAACAATACTCCCAGTAATAACAGGAACCCTAATACATAATCCATTCAGCCTTCCTTTCATTTCAGGAATTGTTTGCACAACAGAAATACTAGCACCACTTGTTGTAGGAACTATATTTGCGGCAGCGGCTCTTCCACGCCTAGTCTTCTTATTATAACCATCCTTCAAATTCTGTCCACCAGTATATCCGTGAATTGTATCAAAAAACGCTCTTTCAATTCCAAAAGAATCATTCAAAACTTTAACTAAAGGGGCCAAACAATTAGTTGTGCAAGAGCAATTTGAAATTAGTAAATCTTTTTTTGAATCAAGCTTTTTATCATTAACTCCAAGAACTACTGAAAAATCTAAGTCTTCACTCGGTGCACTAACAATAACTCGCTTCGCTCCACTTTTCAAATGTTTTTTAGCATCTTTTTTATGAGTAAACGCCCCAGTGCATTCCACCACAATGTCAACTCCAAGCTTCTTCCAATTTATCTTCGCTATATCTCGCTCCCCTATAATTTTAATCCTATTCCCCTTAACAACCAAATATTCTCCAGAAATTTTAACTTCATAAGGGAGCATCCCATAAACACTATCATGTTTTAATAAATAAGCAGCATTTTCAACGCCCCTCGGATGATTAATTATAGTAACTTTAAATTTAGTCCGAGGCCTCTTCAAATAAGCTCTTAAAAACACCCTACCAATTCTTCCAAATCCGTTTATCGCAACATTCACCATCTTTAATTAACGAAGAGGGAATGGTTTATTAATGTTTTCTCTTGTTTCTATAATCTTACACTAAGGATCCAACCTAAAAAATCTTCTACTCCAATTTGGATCCATAAGAATATCACCGTAATTATTAATTAAATTATCTGCAACATTGCTTAGTCCTATCGATTGGTTAATTAAATCTGGAGTATCAAATGATAAACACGGACCATCTACTTCTTTTAATTTCCCAATTAAATCACTTTTCGCTTCTTTAATCCCAGTATCATCTTCTGCTTTTACCTGCCCAAAAGATACACGCCCAACACTTTTACTTTGAAACTCTTCTCTTGAATAAGGTGCTTTTCCAGATAGAACAAACAAAGTTGCATAATTGTTGGGTACATCCTGATCTAACTTTTCATATAATTTCTTCATCTCTTCCAAAGTCCTCTCCCGATCTACTCTAAAGATTAAATTTTGGTTCTCATAGTTGTCAAAGAGTTTATCTGGATCAGCTAAATCTCTCCGAAGCCCTTTCCACCATTTTATATCTCCAAACTTTTTAACTGTAGAGGCATAAACCTTGTAGCTCAAACCAAATAATCTATCTGGATCATTTGTAATTCCATTCAATTCTTCCCCCAAACTAAAATCTCTTTTTAATCTTCCCAAATATGTCTCTAACGGAACAACCCACTCTTCATTTTCAGATACATTTCCCCTACTACCATTAATAACATCTAAATCAGTTTTACTTACCATTAAATCCCCTATATGCTCCTTAACCACTTCATCAATAGTCCTACACACTCCAACAACATCTGAAGGACTAACGCTAAAGTATACTGCATTCCCAGCACTATACAAATTTGGCTTCACAACATCATATATTCTTTCCATAAATCATCCGATTAATTAGTCTTTATATAGTTTACCTTTTTACTATTCTAGAATTAATACAACTCACCCGCTAAGCTCCTCAAATTTCTCCAAATATTTCACAACAGCAATAATAAAACCAGCATGACTCCAAGTAAGTGGGGCAACAGATAGTGGTTTTCCAGTATAAGGATTAAGTTGCTCACTGAGTACTCCAGACTCCAAAGCATTCTCACATACAAAGTAAAATATCTCTTCAGCACGTTTCAAATCTTCAACAGATTTAGACTTTACAATATAATACTCTGCAAGCCAAAGTGTGGAAATAAACCAAGGGTTTTCGGGCGCATCTTTAGCAGTTGCATAATATCTATCCCCCTCGTACCTGGCGATTCCCCCAGTTCCATGATGGTTTTCCAATTTTGATAAAGCTAGTTCAAATGTTCGAGTAAGCCTTGGATCTTCAATATTCAAAACATTGTATTCAAACAACGAATAAAAAGTACTTGCATCAACCGTCGAGTCTTTTTGAAGATTTCCATCGTCATCAATATAAAGTCCCTTTAAAAATACTTGAGATTCATTGTCATAAAGATTATCAATCATCGCTTGTCTAACTTCTACAGCTGCTGTTGCATATTTTGAAGCATCAGTTTTATTTCCAAAGATTTCCGCGAAATTTTTAGCAGCATTAAGTCCAGCATAAACAGTAGAACAAGTAAAAGTATGAATCCCAAGTTTTTCTTCCCATAAATCATAACTCTCTTTTGGAAGTTTCGTTTTTTCATCCCTAAAATTCACAAGAAAATCTCCAGCAGGTTTAATAAATTTTTTATACATTTTCTTTATTGCTTCAGAGTCTCCATGCTGATCAAAATGTTTCCAAAGAGAATACAATATAAGTGCGGTCTCATCTTCCTGAATTGGAAGTTGAACAGAATCTCCTTTAAGCCAAGAGTGCCAAGAACTTCCATAAGATCCGTCAGGTCGATACTTATGAAGTAAATACCCATCTTTGCAAATTAATTCAGAACAAAACTTAAAAAATCTCCCAGTTATTTCATGATGTCCAACCTTATCAAGAGATCTAGCAACTAACGCTCCGTCTCGAGGCCACATGTAACTATAAGTATCGTTCTTATATCTAAAAGTATGCGTATCGTTCGCAGCTAAAATTGCTCCTCCTTTATCTGTTTGTGCTTTAACAATAAATAAAGATCTAAAAAACAAATCTTTTATGGGATCTCCCAAGTGATGAAATTCTACAGGTTTTGTATGGATCCAACTTCTCCAGTGATCTTTAGTTTCCCGAATCATATTTTCCACACCAGTTTTACAAATATCCTCTTTAAGACTAACTACCTCATTATGATTCTTTCCAACACAAATCCAATAGTCCACACATTTCGTCTGATGAGGATCCAAAGTTACAATAAAACCTAAGGCCGAATCCACCGCACCATGTTCAATATTATTTTTACTTAAATTTCCATCTTCACAATCCTTCCAAGTTCCCTCTTTTCCATCCACTTGAGTATTTCCAGTAGAGTATTCCGTAAATGGTTTTTCTTCATGCATTCCTCCCATCAAAAAATATCTACGACCCTTATAATTTATAATAGATTTAGATATTGGATCAAAATAAACCGTGTCTCCTATCCTTGTTTCACTTATGACAAAATGCGAACTAAAAAATAATTTAATGTCTCGTTTATTTTCTCCTCGATTTTCAATATTAACTCTTCTTAAAAGTACATTTTTTTCAGGATGAACAGTCTCATTAATAGTTAAACCAATTTGTAATTCTGAATTATGAGCTGTCACTTCACTAACCATCGTTTGCCCCCGATATTTTATTGATAAATCCCAATTATCTTCAGACAACCAACTAAATTTTCCATCCACATAAACTCCCGTCATATGCCTTTTACTAGAAACATGATTCTCTTGCCCAACATAAGGATAATAAAAATCCCTTATTCTATTATGTTTATCAAGGCAAACAAGCATATTCCCATTTCCAAGAATTATTGGCCGTGTCATAAATCAGTTCTCCTCCAAAACCTCGCAAGGTTTTGATTTCCCAGCATATTCCCATTTCCAAGAATTATTGGCCTAGTAATTTTAGTTCCCTCCAAGAAATTTTATCCTAATCCTAACTTCTCTTTTAGTATCTTCTAAATTTTCAAGCTCCCTTAAAGTATTTGCAAGTTCTACATCTCCAATAACATCATAAACCCAAGTTGCAAAATCATTTTTTTCAAAATTTACGTGATGGGCAAAGGTCTCATCATCCATTAAATCTAAAGAATTTCCAAGATCCATGATGTTCTTAAATGAATCCCCATTAGCGCAATAAAATACATTATTAGAATTAACATCGCAAGTATAAATATTTAAATCATTTCCAAATATCTCTTTCTTCTCCAAACCCTTTTTTTTATCCCTATTATTCTTTTTCATCCTTTTCTTCCTTCACCTTTTTCTTCTTCTTTCTTCCAAATAAAGATCTCCTATATTTTTCTCCAATTAAATCAGCCGCTAATTTTTTATAAATATGAGATACTTCGTTCGTTGGAGAAAAAGAAACAATTGGAATCATTTTTGCAAGAGCTGCCTGCACCTTTATTTCATCAGGAATGCTAGCAAGAACTTTTACATCAGATGCCTCTGAAATATCTTTTGGATTAAGTTCAAACCTTTTCTTTCTGACTTTATTAAGTATGATCCCCCGAATATCAGTTCCTTGTTCTTTAGCAATTTTTATTGCATGAAGAGTCGAACTAAGAGTTGGATAATCTGGGCTAGAAACAACCAAGACTTCGTCTGACGCAGACATTGTTGCAGCCATTTCTTGATTAAGGGACGGTGAAGAATCAACTAAGATATAATCATAATACTCCTTTAAAGGTTCAATTTTTTCTTTTAACTTATTGTAATCTAATCCCTCTGGAGCAAGCATCCCAGGGATTATATGAAATCCAAGAGCATGCTCATAGATTCCCTCAAATACAGAATATTCATCTTCTATTATTTTATGAAGAGAATGTTCCGGATTCACAATTCCAACATGAAGACCCAAATGAGGAGTAGAAAAATTAGCATCAATAATTAACACCTTTTTATCAAATTCTATTGCAAGAGCAGTCCCTAAATTTGCACAAACGGTTGTTTTTCCAACACCTCCCTTCAATGCAACAACTCCAAATATTTTTCCCTCTACCATTGTCAGCTAATCGCCTCCACAAGCTTTGAAATCACAGATTTTTTATCTACCCCGCCTTCTCCAGATTTTTCTAATCTTTCTTCAATATATACTGCCATCTCATCCCTATTTATTGTTTTAAACATTTTGTTTGAAAGTCTTTTTTCATTTAAAATATCCCGTGTCCAATTTGCAAGATCATTTTTTTCGGAATTCACATGATTAAAAAACGTTTCCTCATCTACATTATTTAAAAAAGAAAGCAAATCTTCAAGATTTTTTAATACCTCGCCATTAGTCGCATAAAAGTATGCACTACTTTCAATTTTCATTTAAGACCTCTTTACTACTAACCCTATTTACTTTATAAATTTTCTCGGAAATATTGCTCCCTTTATTCAGTCCTTCGGGGGTATGCAAAACTGCCGTCTTTTCCACGGAGCTATACCTCTTTAGTCGAATTTCCAAATCCTGGATAACATTCATAAAAGAAATAAATGCGTCATAAGGACTGTCATATGGATTAAAATACTTATGAACATCCCCATCTGAAAAATATTTAGTACACATATAATAGAAATGGTCTGATGTTTGAAGTTTCCTCCAAACGTGAATTAATTCTGGATCTCTAGTTTTAAGTACTTGATGACCAAGAGAATAAATTTTCTCAATAGCAGACTTTTGAATATCATTCCCATTCCAAGCACTAAGATCCCTTTCCATATCAGCCCAAGAAAGAACATAAGGAACATCATACTCTCCCCTGTCTGGATAAGCATCAATTACCTCACTTGGAGTTTTAAAATCATTATCTGGATGCTTCAAAACCTCCCCGGGAAACGCCCGTAAAAATTCAAAAATCCCAGTATCCGCCCATTGATGTTCCCCAAATGTTTCATAATCCATGAATAAATTAATTGTATCTCCATTTCCATTTACTGAATTAATCCAGGAAGTATACCGAGGAACATCAAGTGGCCATTCACACCACCCCTTGTTAGAAAACCTAAATGCCAAATCATCACTAAGTTTATAATTCTTCGTCAAAACTTTAATTCTCTTCGCTCCTTTTGGTCGATAAACATAATTCGGACTCTTTCCATCGAGAAAATGCTCCCACCCCTCAGCAATAATCCCCTTATACCCCATAGCCTCAATCTCAAGGGCAAGTTCATTACTATACGCAAGTTCAGTATTTCTAAACACCTCAGGAGTTACACCAAAAATTCTTTTTATAAGTTGAGTATGCAGCTTAATTTGTTCTCTAAACTCTCCTTTAGAATACATAAACGAAAGCGAATGATAATAAGTTTCTGCCAGTATCTCAACACGACCAGTGTCCACAAGTTTCTTAAAAGACTCCAAAACCTCCGGAGCACATTCCTCCAACTGCTCTAAATAAACGCCACTAAAAGAATAACAAATTTTAAACTCAGGATACTTATTTAATAATTCAAGCAAAACTGCATTCGTCGGAAAATAACATTTCTTAGCAATCTTATCTATGATCCACTTATTATCAAGCTTGGTCCCACTTGAATCCGAAAAGTAATCTGATCTATTTCCTATATCAAAAATAGAATATTTCCGAACACGATAAGGCTGATGAATCTGAAAATAAAAACAAACCGATACCATAATCACATTAACAAGTAACCTCAATCATTTTATTATATATATTTTTAACCTTACTAGCAGGCTCATCCCATGTAATTTTTTCGACTTCTGCTTTCCCATTCTGGCTAAGAGTACGCCCTAGTGCGGGATGCTTTAAAACAGAAACAACTTTGTCAGTCATTTCATCAATATCCCAAAAATTAGTTTTCAAAGCATTAACCGCCACCTCAGAAGCCCCTGATTGGTGAGACATAAGAACTGGAGTTCCAAGATGCATAGACTCCAATGCAACAAGACCAAAAGGCTCAGAAACCGAAGGCATGATGTAAATATAGGCCATCTTAAACATCTGTTGAATTTCATGCCGATCCCGAATCCACCCAGTAAAAATAAACTTATCAGCAATCCCAAGCTTCGCAACTTGCCTAATCATCTGATTATTCATATCTCCAGAACCAACAACAATAAAAACCGTGTCCGGACAATGCTCTATTACTTTCTTCGCCATTGAAACAAAATAATCAGGCCCCTTTTGAATAGAAATCCGACCAAGATACAAAACTATTTTTTTATATTTCTCTAATTCATGCATCTCCTTCTCAATATAATCACTAAATTCGGCAGCATTATGAACAACATTAATCTTATCTCCAGAGATCCCATAATGATCTATAATCCTCTTTTTAGTAAGGTTTGAAACAGCAATTATCTGATCCGCAGCCTCCATCGCTCCCTTTTCTATTTCAAAAACAACTGGATCAGGGTTCTGACCACCACACTGGTCCATTCCAGTAGCATGAACGTGAATAACAAGCTTCTTCCCAGAGACTCTCTTTGCAGCAACCCCCGCTCTATAAGTCAACCAATCGTGCGCATGAATAACATCAAATTCCTCCTCTCCAGCAATTTGACCCCCAATAAGAGCAAAACGCTCAACCTCATCAATAAGCGAATTCGCATAAAGAAAAGAATTTTCCCCCTCAAATATTTCTGCCCCATAACTATTCTCAGTAGAATATTCCCTTAGAATAGAATTAACAAAATACTTCTTGTGAATGGGAGTTGTTTCCTCAGCATAAATAAATTTCAAATAATCCACAGAATATTTATTTTTCTTTGGCAAAACAAAAATCACATCAACTTCTTGTTTTGAAAGCGCTTTTGTAAGTCCTTCGCAAGCAACGCCAAGGCCACCGTTATGATACGGAGGAAACTCCCAACCAAACATAAGCACTTTCACTCTCCCCATTTTAGATTATACATCCTTCTAAAGTTATTAAACCTATCTATAAAAAAACAGCCTCGGAAAAAGAACTTTTAACAAGGTTAAAAAAATAAAAAATTGAATTACATAATTTTAAAAGAAAAATATATCTACAAAATTAAAGTTTTCCCTATACAAAACAGCAAAATAAAGAAAAATCAATAAAATAAGAGATTTAAATTACATAATTTAAAAATGTTATATTTTAGAAAATTAAAACATGGATTAAAAACAATATTATCGACAATATTGATTATAATATTATCGATAATAAAGCTCCAATAATTCTAATTAAAACCAAAACCCTTTTAAGTATAAAAAACTATAATTAAAAATGAAAGAGATGATAAATAAGTTCAAAGATAAGAAAAATTTAAAATTCAGTATAAAAAATTCTAATAAGAAAGTAAAAGTATCTAAAGTTTTTGTTTTAGCATTATCAATTGTGAGTATCTTAGGATTTGTTGGAATAATTAGTGAAAGCCTTTTTGATTTCGACCTAGATTACTATGTTGAAGCTTTATTAATGGTAATTATAGGTTTAGCCCTAATTCTAGAAGCCAAAATAAAAACCCTAAAAACCCTAACAGAAGGGTTTAATTCAATTAATTTTCCAAGACTAATAACAATAATAATCGGAGCAGTCTCAATAATCGCCGGAATATTCAGCATTCCACAAATAAGATTCGACAACCCGGCCTTCTTAGCAGTTAAAGGAATCTTAGCAATTATAGCAATAGTTATAATCATTATCCAAACTTGGATAATCAAAGAAATTGAACAGTGATTTATTAAATTCACCCACAAAATTCTTAAACCAGCCCAATCATTCTAATAAATGTTAGAAAAGAGAAAAATACAAATTGATGAAAATGTTCATAACGTTAATATATACTATGAAAGAAGAAGTAGTTCAAGAATTTCAATAACAAAAAATGGAATAAATATTAGAGTACCAAGATATCTCTCAAAAAACGAACAAGAATCCCACATCAAAGAATTTTTAGTTTGGGCGGCTAAAAAAATAAGAGAAAAACCAATTGAAAAAAATAATAAAATATACGGCCATTTAGATTTATTAATAACACATTCAAAAACATATCAAATCCATATAGAAGTAAGAAACTCAATTAAGAATTTTACAAAAATAGAAGGAAATATAATTTATTTCAAAATAGCAAGTCATTATAATTTCGAAAAAAGACAAAAGCATATAAGCAAACAACTTCAAAAACATTTAGCAAGAAATCATCATCAAGATTTACTATATCTTGTTAAAAGATTAAACAGTGAACATTTTAGTAATGAACTTGGAAAAATTTCGTGGAGATATACAAGGTCTAGGTGGGGCATATGTAAAATAGACAAAAAAGAAATTGAACTCTCAACTAAATTGCTTTTAGCTCCAAAAGAAATTCTAGAGTATGTAATAATTCACGAATTAGCACATTTAATAAAAGGAAATCATTCAAAACGATTCTGGAATATAGTAAAATCAATAGATCCAAATTACAAACAAAAAATTAAATGGCTAAACGTTAACGGAGATTCATTAATAATTTAATCAAAAATTACCTCACACTTTGATATCCGCCAGCTACTCCATTTTTAGAAAAAACAATCTGCCATAATTGTGCTTTTCTTGCCCTAAAACTTCCAGCAACGCTTAATAAATAATATCTCCACATTCTGTGAAATCTCTCATCATAGTTATTCTCAATTTTGCTCCATCCCTTTTCAAAATTTTTATGCCAAGCCATAAGTGTTTTATCATAATTAGCTCCAAAGTTGTGCCAGTCTTCCATTACAAATAAATTTTCAATTGAATCTCCAACCTGTTTTATAGAAGGAAGCATTGAATTTGGAAAGATATATTTTAGAATCCATGGATCTCCTGTTTTTTTTGATGCTCTATTTCCAATGGTATGAAGTAAAAATAAACCGTTATCATTTAAATTTTTATTAACTATCTCCATATATTCCCTATAGTTTTTTACGCCGACATGTTCAAACATTCCGATAGAAACTATGTGATCGAATTTCCCATTCACATCCCTATAATCCTGTAACTTTATTTCAATATTTAACCCATTACATAACTCTTTTGCTAGCTTTACTTGTTCCTTTGATACAGTAATCCCAACACCTTTTATCCCATATTTCTCTGAAGCATATTTTAGAAAACTCCCCCAACCACAACCAATGTCCAAAACATTGTCTCCCTTTTTCAGGTCAAGTTTTTTGCATATTAAATCTAATTTTGCCTCTTGCGAAGAATCTAAATCTTTTGCATCTTTCCAATATCCACACGTATATGTTAATCTTTTATCTAACATTATTTTGTAAAGATCGTTTCCATTATCATAATGTTTTTCACCAATCTGAAAAGCCCTTCCACGCGACTGTAAATTAAGCACCTTTGCTATTAAAAATGAAATAAATAATCTCCTTTTACTAATCCTCTTCACTAAGCCAGCTTTCAAAACCCTATTGAAAAACTCATCAAGTCTTTCACAGTCCCACCACCCATCCATGTAAGACTCGCCAAGAGCAAGAGATCCTCCAAAAAGAATCCTTCTATAAACGTCTTCATTATGAACTTGGACATCCCAAGGATTTTTCCCATTAATTTTTATCCCAGCTAAGAAAAGCAACTTTTCTATTGCCCCCTTTGATTTATTTATTTTCATATTACTTTAAAGTCCTTTAACCCCAAATCCATGAATCCTATCAAGCCACTTTTCCCTAGACTCCCTACCAGACTTTCTAACATTATAAATATTACTCGTTTTAACAGGCCCAATTCCACAAAAAAAGAAAACATTTATTTTTATGGATTTTACCCCATGCTCTCGAAGCAACAATTTATACAACAAATAAGAGGCATCCATAGTAATAATTAATCTTGCACTTTTTCCCTTTAATAACCGTCTATGAAATGCTTCTCCTTTCACATATTTATAAGCAAAACCATTACTAAAAACTCTCTCAATAAAACCTTTCATAATTGCAGGCATACTTCCCCACCATATTGGATAAATAAATACTAAATGATTCGCCCAATAAATATCTTTTCTAGCAGATAAAACACTTTCTTCAATTTTTTGGCCAGAATCTTTTCCTTCATGGAGTATAGGATCAAACTTCATAGCAGTTACATCCAAAAATCTAACATCAAAATCCCCCGCCTTAGCACCCTTAACATACGCTTCAGCAAGATTTCTCCCAAAACTAGTCTTCTTAGGATTTCCAAGAATCACTAATATTTTCTTCATATTTTTCACCATTTTTTAAATAAAAACATCCTTTCCAGAAAATCTAATTTTAGATCTTTGTTTATCAACCGCATAACCAACAGTAACAAGAGCAGTCGGAATTAAATTATTGGGCAGTTTCAAGATTCTATGATAATCTTTTGGAGAAAATCCCTCCATAGGACAAGAATCAAACCCAAGAGATTTAGCCCCATTAATTGCGTTTGAAAGTGCAATATAAGTTTGCTTAGAGGCCCATGAAATTTTACGAGTTGTATTTAAATTTCCAAATGCATTTCTAGAATTATCATTAAAGGATTTTGCACTTGCGGGAAGTGAACCAGACTTAACCATAAGTTTTTCTAAAGAATCAATTCTTTTGTTAAGAGCAATATCGGCTAGGAAAACAAGCAAATGTGAACAAGTTGTAATTTGTTTTTGATCCATGGAAACCGGTCGAAGTAATTCTTTGGTTTTAGAGTCACTTACAATCTTTATCCTCCAAGGCTGAACATTCGAACTAGACGCCGATAACCTAATAATTTCCTTAAGTTCATTCATCAAATTTTCACTCACCTTTCGATTACTAAACTCTTTAGTCGCATATCTAGCCTTAACAACCTCCTTGAACTCCATATAAAACTAATCAATTTGTTCTTTATTAATGCTACTAAAATTATTTTTAAATTTATCTAAAACATAATAACGTACAATAAGCAGTAGTACTTATTGAATATGTACTCTCAAAAAAACAATGTTCATATCCTGAAGGAATATGATTAACCCCCAATGATCCCGTATCTGGGTCAATATTATTTGGATCATAATCCATATAAGCTCCACATATCCGAAATGCTTCTCCAGGGAGATCCTTAGGGGTATTATAATATACCTTCTCATATTCTAACCGAGTATCTAATCCATCTTGTAAACTAATTAGATTTCCCAAAAGAATCATTAACCATTATCTCCCCACCACTATGCCCTAAAACTACTGGATCTCCGGCATTCATATCAGGATTAAATGCTATTACTCCAACCGCCAATATTAAAAACACGCCAACAATAACTAAAAAATAAACCCACTTTTTTTTATATGTTATATCTATATTTATCGCCATTTTCAACTTCTTTGTTAATAATATACAAATAGATTATAAAAACCTAACTATATTTAACGTTAGATAATTTATGCGCGAGCCTCGGCAGTAAACTGCATACCACTCCAAGGGCAAATCGAACGATTCCAAAATAAAATGCGCGAGCCGGGAATCGAACCCGGGTCACAACGTTGGCAACGTCATATTCTACCACTAAACCACCCGCGCATTTATGTGAGGATTGTTTTTGAAATGATATTTTATCGTGTAACTAAACCACCCATGCATTAGTTTTCTAAAATTCAAGAGAATCTAATATTTAAAAACCTAATCATAAACTCCCATATCTCCAATCTTATCACTCTTCCCCTTAAGTTTCCTAGCAGCAATAACATCATCAATTCTAAGGATCATAATAGCGACCTCACTAGCTGAAGTTATCGCCTGAGTCTTAATTAGAAGAGGCTCAATTATTCCTTTTATCATAGTGTCTTCAACCTTCGAATTAAATAAATTAAGCCCGACATTCTTTCCACCTGCATCATGGCTAGCTTTAAGCTCAGTTAAAACATCAATTGGATCCATCCCTGCATTTTCCGCAAGAGTAATTGGGATAAATTCTAAAGAAGATGCAAACTCTTCAACAGCCAAACGTTCACGCCCCTTTAAACTCATTGCAAATTTCTTAAGTCTAAGAGAAAGTTCAATTTCTACAGCCCCTCCACCAGCCACGACCTTCGAATCCTTGAGCGTTGCCGCAACATCTCCTAGAGCATCCTTAATGGCCCTTTTAACTTCGGAAATAACATGTTCAGTCCCACCCCTAATAAGAATAGTAAGCGTCTTAGGATTCTTGCACCCAGTAATATAAGTCATAGAATCATCCCCTTCAAGTTTTTCAAAAACTTTACTAGCACTACCAAGATCTGTGACCTCAACCTCTCCAAGTTTAGACACAATTTTAGCGCCAGTAGCCTTAGCGATACTCTGCATATCTGTCTTAGGAACCCTTCTCACCGCATAAATTCCAGCCTTAGCTAAATAAAACGAAACAACATCGTCAATTCCTCGCTGAACAAACAAAACATTGGCCCCTGTCCCCTTAATAGTCTCAACTTTTTTCTTCAAAATTTCATCCTCTTGAGAAATAAATTTCTGAAGTTGCGCTGGATCCGTAACAGAAATCTTAGCCTCGGTTTCGGGTCCAATAATTTCAAGTGCCTCTTCTAAAAGAAGAATCCTAGCATCATGCACCTCACTTGGCATATCAATATTAAGCCTTTCCTTGTCAAGTATAACTCCTTGAATAAGTGTCGATTCCTCAATAGATTTACCCCGTTGTTTCTCAATTTTTATGTCTTCTAAATTAACATAAGTCCCAACGCCTACAATCTTCACCGCCTCAACAATCATCTCACTAAATTTCTCCCTCAAATGTTCCACCCCTTTCCCAGTCATGGCAGTTGAAGCTATCTTTACAAGTTCTTCTTCAGAATCAATTTCAACTGCAAGTTCGCCTAAAATTTCAATAGCCTTCTCCGAAGCCCATCTATACCCCCGAGTAATTATTGTCGGATGAATCTTTTTGTCAAGCAATCTCTCAGCATTTTCCAAAAACTTCCCGGCAAGCATAACCGCAGTAGTAGTCCCATCCCCAACTTCTTTTTCTTGAGTCCTTGCAATTTCAACAATCATTTTAGCCGCGGGATGCTCAATTTCCATTTCATCAAGAATAGTAACCCCATCATTAGTTACAGTAATTCCCCCAGCACGATCCACAAGCATCTTATCCATCCCCATAGGTCCAAGCGTAGTTTTCAAAGTCTCACTAATAACTCGAGCGGCTAAAATATTATTACGAGTAGCATCAACTCCCCGAATCCTATCCCCCTCTTCATTCACAACATTCTCGACCATCAGCAAAAACCCCCAGTTTTTGATTCACAAGGGCTTTGCCATTGTATAATTTTAGTCTTACCATTTCTAGCAAAAACTCCTGGTTTTTGATCCGCAAGGAGTTTCTCATTGCATATTTTTAGTCTTACCATTTCCAGCAAAAACCCCCAGTTTTTGATTCACAAGGGCTTTGCCATTGTATAATTTTAGTTTGATTGCTTCTAGCAAAAACTCCTAGTTTGATTGTTTTAATATTTCTAACCATGAAAAATACTAACAATTTTTATTTATAACAACATACCCAACTCTAGAATATATTATAAAAAAGTCAAAGATAAACTTTTATATACCTCAAGTGTCATATAAAATAATGGCAGCAAAAAAAACAGTCGTAGATAAAAAAATAAAACAAGTTGGTTACTTCAACTACAAAGATCTTTATGGATTTATATTTGATTACATTAAGGGCTTAGGATATGTGGTAAAAGAAAAAAAATATGAAGAAAAAGAAACCGCAGGCGGAAAAGAAGTGGTTATAGAATGGAACGCCTTTAAAAAAATGACAGATTATTACAGGGGTAGAATTCAAGTTAAATGGCATATTTTAAACATGAAAGATGCAGAAATTGAAAGAGATGGTAGGAAAGAACAAACAAACAAAGGCGAGGTTAAAATTGAATTCAAAGGGATAATGGAAAGAGATTACGAAGACAAATGGGAAGACACACCATTCTGGAAATATATGAGGGGAACCTATGATAAATATATCGCAAAAACCCTAAACGATGAATACGAAGATGATTTAGAAGATGAAGTAAACGACATAATTGAGCAAACAAAAGCGTTCTTACAGCTCCAAACAGCCTAATTGAAATTACATTTCAGACCACAATAATCTTTATAAAATATTCTCGGCTTGGATTTACATGAAAAAATTTATATTCTTAATGTTCACAGTTTTATTCCTAAGTTTGACTTCCGCATTAGAGTTCTCGAGCGACATAAATTCAACAATAATTGTTAGAGAATTTAATAATCCTATAGAATTTAATATAACAATCACAAATATAACTCCTGGAAAATATAATATATACACCTTAGCGGACATAGACCTAAAACCTCGAGAAACATTCGATTTTGAAGAAGAAACTGTTACAAAAACAATATCCATAACCCCCACTTCAAATCTAAAAACAAATGGCTATTATACTTTCAAATATATCTTGCATCATAGAGGAATTGAAAAAATAGAAGAACAATTAACAATAAACATCGTAAGTTTAGAAGATATAATAGAAATCGGTTCAGATAAAATAAACACAGAAAGTTCTAAGGTCGAATTTTATATTCAAAATCTTGAAAATGTTAAGCTTGAAAACATAACCGCAACTTTCAATTCAATTTTGTTCTCTACAAAACAAACCTTCACACTAAATCCAAATGAAAAATTATATATCACTACCCAAGTAGATGAAACTACTCTTGCAACAACCAAGGCTGGAGTATATAAAATTGAAGCAGAGTTTGAGACATTAGAAGGTATTAAATCAATTAATGGAAATATTTACATTGGAGAAACAAAGGGAATAACAACAACCGAAGATATATCAGGTTTATTAATTAAGACTCAGATAATAAGCAAAATTAATACCGGAAATGTTTTAGAAAATGTAAAAATAGAAATTCAAAGAAATTTTATCTCAAGATTTTTCACAAGTTTTAATATTGAACCACTTTACACTGTAAGAAATAACGCAAACATAGAATATACTTGGATAAAAGAATCTCTAGGTCCTGGAGAAATGTATACAGTAACCGCAAAAACAAATTATATATTCCCGATACTTATAATAATATTCGCAATATTCGCAATAGCCGGATTCAAAAGATTCGTTGAAACGAAAATAGAAATCAAAAAATCCGTAAGTCATGTAAAAACAAAAAATGGAGAGTTCGCATTAAAAATAAAACTTTTCGTAAAAGCTAGAAAAAACATTGAAAATGTAACATTAATTGATAAAGTTCCAGCAATTGTAAAAATATACAATAAATTCGGAACACTAAAACCGGATAAAATCGATCCAGAGTCACGTAGGCTTCACTGGCACCTAGGAGATCTAAACGCTGGAGAAGTAAGAATCCTAAGTTATATAGTCTATTCAAAGGTTGGCATCGTCGGAAAATTCTCCCTTCCAGAAGCCGTAGCGGTATTTGAAAGTGAAGGAAAAATCCATGAAACCCCTTCAAATTCTGTGTTCTTTTTGAGCGACCAAGTTAGTACTGAATAATTCTTGCCAATACCTTCTTAAACTTCTATAATCCTAGATTTTCATGAAAGAAAATCAAAACAATGTTTTGGAATCTAAGTTTTTCTACTTCGTGGGAATTTCTTTTTTTCAAAAAGAAAGAGTCAAATGAAAGAAATAACTCCAGTTAATGCTACATTAAAGCATAAGGTAGACGATTTCATAGTAGAAGAGATAGGGGAAAAGTGGGCTTGTAAAATTTCCAAGAATTTTCAACCAAACAAGAGCCCAAATCTAGATAATCTTGACATTGACAGTAACAAAGACTTCATAGCTTGCGAACTAGAAAAAGTAGATCTAGACCATTTCACAGCAATTAAAGAAATCGCAAACAAACTAGAAATTCCAATAGACTGGGTAGGATACGCAGGAACTAAAGATAAAAAAGCTCATACAAGCCAGAGAATCTCATTATTTGCCCCCTTAAACGGCTCTTCGAAATACACCGAGCGATGCGCACTAATTAAGAGGTTAGAGAATTTCAAAAGTGAAAGAATCTTTCTAAAAAACTTTAAATGGGCTAAAAGAAAAATAAAAATTGGATACCTTGAAGAAAATCATTTCAAAATAATATTAAGAAACATTGACAAAAAAGACGCAATTAAAATATCAAACAGCGTTCGATCCATGAACCAGTTTGCAAATTACTTTGGTCCCCAAAGATTCGGAAGTCTTAGAAAAAACAACGTAGAAATAGGAAAACTTATTCTTAAAAAAGATTGGAAAGGTGCTATCGACGAAATACTTCTAACAACTGGCCAATACGAAAAAGAAGAAACAAAGTTAGCTAGAAGAAAATTAGCAAGTGATAAAGACTATAGTAAAGCATCAATATATTTTCCAAGATTTCTTCGACTAGAAAAACAAATTTTATTTCACTTATCTAAAAATCCCGAAGACTTCCTAGGATCATTAAAGAGAGGAGATCGAAAAAACATGCTTATGATAATCCATTCAGTTCAAAGCAAAATATTCAATGATATATTAAAACGCGCTTTAGAGGAAGGTTTAGATTTTACAAAGAAAGGTCAACAAAACTGCATCCTAGTAGGTTACAAAACAAATTTTTTTGATGGACAATTAGGAGATATAGAACAAGAAATTCTAAAAAATCACAATTTAACAAGAGAAGATTTTGATTTAAAAGAAATTCCACACTTAAGAATTAAAGGATCTTTTAGATCCGCAGTGATAGAAATTAAGAACTTACTATTAACAATTGAAAACGATGAAGAATTTGTTAATTCCAAAAAGATAATCCTAGAATTCACTCTTCCAAGCGGAGTTTATGCAACAACCTATCTAGATAATTTTTTCATCTTTTCATAATCTTTATTAAGTTAAAATTCCTGACCTAAGAATGAATGAGGCAATAAAAAGAGGGATAAGTTTCGGATTAACTTCAGGAATAATAACTACGCTAGGAGTAATGATTGGACTAAATACTGGAACAGGCCTTAGACTCGCAGTGATTGGAGGAATCCTAACAGTCGCTATAGCGGACGCATTCAGCGATGCTCTAGGAATACATAACTCCGAAGAATGTAAATTAGAAAACGACAGAAAATCAATCATACAAGCAACAGTAGCAACGTTTTTCACAAAATTATTAATCGCTTCATCATTTTTAATCCCAGTTATCCTCCTTCCGCTTCCAATAGCAGTGATAGTCAATCTCATTTGGGGATTAATAATTCTAACAATATTTAGTTATATGGTAGCAAAGCTAAGAAAAGAAAAACCACTAAGACTAATCATAAGTCATCTAGCAACAGCCACCTTAGTAATCATAATAACTTACTTCGTAGGAAAATTTATATCAGCGTATTTTAGTTAAATTTAAATAAATAAATTTAAATAAATAAATAATTAGGGACCGAACCTTATCCGAAGATAAGGCTAGGTTAAAATAAGATTAATTTTAGGCCTTTTTAAGTTTTTCTAACCCTCCGGCTTTGTGTATTAAGTTCTAATTTAAGCCTATTTTTTCAGAATATATAAATATTATTATCTAAAATTAGATACTCTTTCCATACTAAAAGATGTATTTTAAATATTGTTTATCTTTTTTGAATCTTACCTCTCCTAACAACTTCAACAATAGATTTATTCTTTTGCCTTAATATCAATATACTATTCCAATAATGAGTAATAATAGATTTAACCAAGCAAATAACTTTTATACATTCTCACAAGCACCTAGTGTAGTCCCATAGTCCCCATCACAAATTCGAATCTCATCAACAAATAAATCAGCTACATTATTAGCTATGCTTCTACTAAATCTCCATCCACTTATATTTACTGGTGCAGCCCCATTTGCAGTACTAGTCCCTACATCTGAATTTCCCCAGTTAGACGTACTAATGTGAATTGTACAGTCGTCATTAGTAATATCATAACGAAGTCTAACATAATAAAGAGTATCGTCAATAATACTATGTGTTGATCCTTGAGATCCATCATTGTTTTGAACTCTAAGTGACCCTATAATATATCTAACACCACACCCCCTCCCACCAGAGCTACTTCTAAGACTAAAACTCGGCCAAGTAAGAGCAGTTTCACCATTTGAGTTAGCATAGAAAAGATAATCTGCAGTAATAAAACCAGATGTTTTTTCAGTAAAAGCAAGTAAATCCTCTATAAATGCCCCCTTTCCTCCAGCATTAACATCTCCTGAATATGTACTTCCATCAATACTTGCACCATCACAATTTCCAACAGTAATATCTGTTGTACCCTCAACTGCAACCCAACCCCCTCCCTGTGAATCCATACAAGATCCACCATCAAAATCCATCGCAGCAAGGACATTTGGAGTAACAGGAGCCTCATTATATAAATCCATTACTTCAGTAGCATTTAATGCAATATTATATATCCTAACATCATCCATAGTCCCATTAAATCTTCTGTTCGTTGCTTCATCTTTTCGGTCTCCCAAATGAACATCAATATTTGATGATTCAATTGCTCCATTCTTATTCGCAACTTTCCTTAGAATACCATTAATATATACTCTCATTTTAACACCATCATATACTCCAGCAACATGTGACCAACTGTTTAGAGGAAGAAATACAGTACTAAATATAATTCGTGGTACTCCATCAGCAGTTGTAATTCTAAAGGAAACTGAATTATCATCGCTTATTCCAATTGAATATACATCACTTCCCCCTGCATTAGTTCTCTTAGATATAATTCTAGAACCCCAAACTTGTCCATTTGAAGTTGGATAAACCCAAGCTGAAAGAGTAATACTGTCAGTTGTTATGTTTAAAGAAGAACTATCACTTATCTCAACAAAATCATCCACCCCATCAAATAATAATCCTCCATTAATTTTCCCAGTTGTCCATATTGGGCCATTAAATAAATTTCCATTATTTCCATATTCAGAAGAGTCCACTGCAATAATTCCACTAGTTTCGTCCAAAGTCCAATAAGCAATTAAATTACTCGGGGGTGTAGGACAGTCAATCGTATCAAGAAGATCAATTAAACCATCACAATCCTCGTCAATTCCCCCAGTACAAATCTCGGGAGGAGGAATTTGTCCCTCACCACAACCAGCTCCAAGAATTTCTTCAATGATTAAACTCCCAACAGCACCTTTCGCAATATCATTCAATTCAGAAGTAATAGGTCCGTCAACATCTTTGCCCCCCTTAGTAAAAACTGGAGCAACTTTTATAGAAATAGGAACTCCACCAATTAACCCTGTATCAAGACAAACGGTTTTTCGACTATTGACTTCTGGTGCATCGACTGCGGTAGAAAAAGAATTCCCATCATCAAATGCAAAAATTATTCTTATCTTCTCAATATCTCCCCCATCAGAACTTCTCGTTACCTGGACACAAACAGTTTCATTCACTGCATCATAAAAAGTATACCCTTCACTTGTAACAATTCCGACTCGAACATTAGAATTTTTAAAATCAGCATCGACAATATTCAGAGTTGATAACCATATGACACCAATAGCAGCAATTGTCAGCAAAATCATTAAAACCGTTGCAACCACTGCGGAAATTCCTCTTTTGTTCATTTCAATATGTAAGTTATGGAATATATAAAATTATCCAGTGCCAAAAGTTTAGAACTTATTTATCTACTTAGAATCGTTCAATCTCAATCTACTTTATTAAAAACAATATTGCAAATTTAAGCAATACATTTTTATAAGACAAATCTATAAAGAATAATAAAAGATGGCAGAACAAAAAACTCATGATTGCGACATCCTAATAATTGGTGCAGGTGTTACTGGATATGCAGCCGGAATGTATGGTGCAAGGTTCAACCTAAAAACAATAATTGTAGGATCCGAAGACGGCGGAACAATAAACCTAACCGACGACGTCGCAAATTATCCCGGATTCATAAAGCTAACTGGAATTGAACTTTCAAAGAAACTAAAAGACCACGCATTAGATTACAAAGATATAGAAATAATCCCAGGAACAATAAATTCTTTAGAAAAAACCGACATAGGATTCACCGCAAAAAGCGATACAGACATATTTAATTCCAAAACGGTAATTCTCGCAACAGGAACAAAGTCTAAAAAACTAGGGGTCCCTGGAGAAGACGAACTTTTCGGAAACGGCGTACATACCTGTGCCCTTTGCGATGGCCCATTCTACAAAGATAAGACTCTAGCAGTAATTGGAGGATCTGACTCCGCAGCAAAAGAAGCACTGCTTCTAACAAGATTCGCAAAAAAAGTATATGTAATTTATAGAGGGGACAAGATCCACCCAGAACCAATAAATTATACAAAAATCGAAAGAAACAAAAAAATAGAATTAATCTATAACACAAATGTCACGAAAATGAACGGAGAAAAATCCTTATCTTCAGTTACATTAGACAAACCATACAACAAAAATACAGATTTCAAGCTCGACGCAGTATTCTTAGAAATAGGTCATATCCCACTAAGCGATCTCGCAAAAGGAATAGGTGCAAAACTAAACAAAGGCGGAGAAGTAATGATTAATAGGCATTCCGAAACGAACGTCCAAGGTTTCTTTGCAGCAGGAGATGTTGTAGACACCGACTTCAAACAAGCAATAACAGGCGTCTCAGAGGGCGTCACAGCCTCTTTTCACGCATATGAATATATTGAAAACATGAGTTCTGCTAAATAATCTCATAAATATTTATAAATCAGCAAACCCTTAAGACACGATGCAAAACAAACCTAATCACGATCCAGAATATATAAGAACCTATTTTGGAGCAGTATTCCCAACAAAAAGTGGATCAAAGTACAGATTAGATATGGGGGGGAAAATTTCTGGAAGAGAAGGCTTAAATGGATGCAAGGTTGAACTTATTGCAGGCCTAGAGGAAATCTACTTCGATAAAGCCAACAGTTACATAACAACCCAAAGATTAGATAAACTAGAAGCACTAATCAGAGAATCTGGAAGACAAGTATCAATGGGACTACATTTAGCCGCAATCACCAGAGATGAAGAAGGAATAAAAGGAGGTCTTATAACATCTGTTATTGAAAAATCTGAACCATAAAAATGATAATAATTGACCATTAGTCAATCAAAACACGACCAAATAGCCCCAAATAACAATTTTAACCTTCAAAAATAGATGATTACTACTTCTAAATAGCTCTAACTACTAACCAGGGGAACAGTATATAAATGAGATTATTCCAGCAAATATATATCCAAGAGCAGCATTCTATATAAAGAAAAATTCATTATTCTAATTAAGGAGGTACAAAGTGGAGATTAAAATTGAATTCCTAAATAACGGTTTCACCCTCGATGGAGGAAGAGAAAGCGACAAGTTAATTCGAGCGATCGATAGAGCTATGGGAGGAGCAAACTGGGAATCTGCGGATTCGGCTACGGCAGGAGTAGCTGGAAACAGTTGGATTGCTAGAAACTAAAATAACAATTTTCAGCTTCAAATAACCAAAACTCTATTTAGATCTATGACTGCTAATAAAGCCTTTAGACCCGAACAAACAAAAACTTTTTTTTATTTTAATTAAAATTTATTCAAGCAGAATCACTAGATTTTGCCAAGCTGCCAATCTTTCAAGATAATTCTAGCAGCACGATCCATGTCAATTTTTCCACCCTTTATCAGAAAATTTTTCTTTTTTCCAAGAGTCTCAATAAATTCATCGGATTCCATTTCTTCAAATCCATAATGTGATAAAATCTTCTTAGAGTTTTTCTCCATTAAAAAATAAACCACATCCTCAGGATCCTTAACATGACTATAAGTACGAGCTCCAAGCAGCGCATCCTCTGAAAAAGCCCGCTTTGACGAACTAGAATATCTTGATTCCGGAATAACTCCTGGAGTATCTAGTATCAATATCTTATCAGTAAACCGAATCCTTTGCATCCCCCGAGTAAACCCTGCCTGCTTAGAAGTTTTAGCAACGCCTCGCCTAGTAATTAAATTAATCAAAGAAGACTTCCCAACATTAGGATACCCAATTATTCCAATATGAACTTTCTTTCGAATATCTGTCCCCTTAAATTTTTCTCCCTCCTTAAGTTCCTTAGTAATATTCTCCCCAATTTTAAATCTAGAAGCCTCAATCTTTATTCTGTCCCGTAGATCCCTTGACCCCTTCCCAGTAACCGTTGATACAAATACAACTGGCCTAAGTCCCCTAGGCATCGTTCGCCTAACTTTATCAATATCCACAAGATCACATTTATTCATAATATAAACAATTTTTCTACCCTCTTCCTTAATCATCTTTTCAACTTCAAGGTTTCTAGTCTCCTGGATAAACCGAGCATCCATTACTTCTAAAATAATATCCGAAATTCCGATTACTTTTTTCATAACATCAGGATACTTCCCTCGCTGTTTACGAATATTCTCTAATCTTCTAGTATGTCTACTTCCAAACAAATACTTTACTCTAACCATAATATCAAAAATAAATCGTGCTTTATATAGCTTAACAAATTAGATAATCACACTAGTCTAATTCATTATATATTGTACTACATAGTTCTAAAAATCTAAACCCCTCTCTTGCGCCCCTTAGGATCAACTGCCATATTCCTCTTATTTGTAAAAGCTAGTGCCTGACCTATACTAGAAGCCTTAATTATCTTAACAACTCTTGCATCCCTTAACCTCGGAGATTCTCCCCGTTTAAGTTTTATAATTCTAAAAATAACAAAACTAGAGATTACTAAAAATATTAATACGATTCCCCCAATTAAAATATCATTTCCATCAAGAATACCAAGTGATACAAATCCAGTAATTGCAGATCCTCCATAAATTATTGCCTCTTCAATAAGTAAAAATTCATTCGAATCAAATACCCTAATCTTTAACAATCCTTCTTCAGCTGCTCCAATATCAAATAATACTTTCCCAGTAAAAAGCCCATCTCTAACTAAATTGTGATCTATGATTTTTATACTAATAACTTCTTCATATGCATCAACAATTTTAAAAAATAATGTGTCACTAAAATCAACATTTGGATTAATACTATAGCTAACCAATAATTCATCATCACTTACAAAAGAAATAGAATCAAACTCTACTCCAAGTTCATATTCTAATAAAATTATGTCCATCGTTACATTAACCCCTATAAAATCTAAACAATTTAATTTCAAATCTAATAATAAAACATCCTTATCAAGTACATTTAATACAAATGGAAATTCAACAATTTCTCCAACACCAATATTTGATATAAGTTCAGATTCTATATAATCTTCATATCCAGCTTTAGCAAACAAAAAACATTTATTAGCTGTAATTCTTCCATTATTTTGAACAACAACCTTTAACGATTTTTCTTCACCAATAAAAACTATAGCACTAACAGGTTCAATTTTAAAGCTAGCAGAAGTAAGAATAAGTCCTCCGCCACCAATAACTCCGCCTCCGCCTCCGCTTCCACTCTCCCCCCCAAAAC
>JADFNI010000010.1 GCA_022563455.1 Nanobdellota archaeon | reverse complement strand
AAATACAAATATATGAAAATATATATTCTTATAGAAAATACAAAATCATTTATTTATTCTTTATTTCAATAAATGTTAAATTTAAATAGAAAATTTTTATTAAATTAAGCAATACATTCTTATAAAATAAATTAATTAACCTTATCAGCAAGCTTATCCTGAATAAAAAAAGCTCTCTTAGCAATTTCTCCAGAGTCTTCAATCTCTTGAGACTCCAACATTCTAAAAAACTCTCTTGCCTGATCTATCCCATTCATCTTATTTTAAACCTCATTTGGAAAGATTCACCCCTCTTTCCTCCAAGAGTTGAATAACAGCCTTGTCAACAAAATTCCTTTTTGAAGGAAACTCCACTTTGATCCTTTTATCTGTTTCATTATTAATAAAAATTTCAACTTCCTCGTCAACCCATCTACTTACCCTAACAGCCGTATCTTTTCTTTGTTTATTTTTCATTTGATTACCTTTTAAAGACTTTTTAATCTTTTATAGTTTATAATTGGTAACCGAAAGTATATAAAAGTATTGATTAAAGAAAAAAATTAGAAGTATAATAACAATTCAACGCTCCAACCAGGTGTAGGATAAAAGTGTCCCAGTTAGATAATTTAGAGAGATTAATGAGTTGTCTCTTCAATTAATTGTGATGAATTATAAACTATAGGTTTTTCATCGGAAGTATTTGATTCTGCCATATAAAACTCACCCTCTTACCCCTTATAAAGATGGTTATGGTATTGGCGCAATCAAGATAGTCTCCAACTATAACCTTCGCTCTCCTTTAATTCCTTGTCTGTGGTGTGTGTTGGTACATCTAAAAGATCAACATCCTTTAAACCACTTTCACGCAAACCCAATCCAAAGAGTCTCTCTAGATACATTCTGCGGCCAAAATCAATTGCCTCTTCAAAACTACCGATAATCTGATATTTATTCTTTGGTCGTAGATTACATTCTTTTCTTTCAGTTTCATATATACCAGACGGCCAAAATTGAGAACCGCGTTTTAATTTTTGACCCGCCTTAAGCACTCCTAAGTCCCTTATATCTTCTTCCGTAATATCTTGTGTTTTCTTATGTATAAATCTGACATAAGGCATATTTCCCTCTTTTTCTAGAAAAAGGTGTTGATGGCCGGTAGCCCCGATCATAAGTTGATAGTATGCTGATTTTAAGGTAGCTTTGAAAATAGCTGTAGGGGCCCCAGACCCAAATCCTATTGAACGAACTCTACCCACATGGGGTATCCGTCTAATTTCTTGCAGTTGATACTCAAGTTCACTTTGGGTAAGGCCTCTGTCTATATCAAGACCAACTATCCCCACACATTTATGAATAGTTACATTCTCATTTCTCTTTCTCTTTTTAAAAGAGTAAAATCCGGGCATCATAAAAAACTTAAAAATAAGAACAATTTAAACTTTATAGTGATATATATCACCTCTAATGACTAAAGAAGAATGGCATTAACTTTTGTTCGGCTTTTCTTAAATGGCCATGAAATGCGGAAAAAGCTATCTTAGACTTTTTCGCCATTTTTTCTATTGAAGTTTTTCTTGGATAGTTATAATATCCACTTCTAAGGGCAAGTTCCATGGAACTTTTTTGTTTGTCAGTTAATTCTGGAGCCTTCGCCTTAAATAGGATATTTTTAATTTTTTCTTGTTTAATATAGTGAACTTTAACTTGGTAAAAACTTTCTAAGACTTTGATGTATTCTTCGAGGTACTTCTTTTCAAACGAGCTAATAGTTATGATTTCTATTCCATTTTCATCAATACTAAATGGCTCGGTAAAAATTATATTCTTGTTGAACATTTTTTTGGCAACTATGGGTTCTCTACTTGTCGCAATAAAAAAATCTCCGTTGAGCTCGATTTCTTCAAGCCACCCACTTTTATCATGTTTCCAATCCTTAACAAACTGTTTCTTGTCCTTGGTTTCTCCAAAAAGAATTCCTGTAAGGCTGATACTAATATCTGACTTTCTATAAGTCCATGATAGGGGAAAACATAAGAATCTTACATTATTTTTCTTCGCATGTCTAGCGGCTGCAACTCCCGTTGATCCATCAAAGCTTATTTTTGTAGTCCACATAAAATGATATATATCATGTCCTTTAAATTCCTTTACAATATGGTAAAAAGTTTAACTATTCAACTAAAAATCTTAGCACATCCTTAGAACTGGAATGCTAGATAATAAACTCTGTAATATGTTTTCCAAACGTCCTAACAGGGCGTTGGACAAAAGTGTCTCAGTTAGGTTATCTATAAAGATTTTGAATAGTTTTTCACCAAGCAATTGTCTTTGGATCTTTTCTAAGATATTGAAAATCCTCTTCTAAAAAATAAACTTCCAAACTAGAATCTACTTGGTCATCAAAATATCTTATTTGATATTCTTTTTCATTTTCAGGATTATAAACTTCAATAATCCATTCATTCATTTTATCATGTTCCTGAAATAAATATTGCTTATCGACGATCATTTCTTTTCCATTAAAATAAACCTTGTCTCCAGTTTTCAACTTCCCAATATCTTTAGATTTTTTCACTACATCTATCATATCTTAAAAAGACGTTTACAATTTATAAAGATTTAGATATCTCGATATCTCGATATCTCTAATAGCTCTTCCCAGCATAAACAACTATTTTGGCTTTTTTAGAGCAAAACAAACATTTTCCAGTTGCTTTCTCGAGCAGATCTCCTCTTGACCCCATAATCCTAGCCATCAAATCTTTCTCTATATAAGTCGAACATTTTTCTCCAGCTGAATCAATTGAACAAAACGAGATTCGAGCAACGCGTCCTCCATCAAGTGCGGATTTCACAGAAGCTTTACTATCACAGTCAACAATTTTAGAATCAAAAAATTTCTGAGCGGAAGATTTTAACCGAGCATCAAATTCTACTCCAAGATTTTGTATATCCTCAACTAGATTTTCAAGTTTAATTACAACCTTTTTCCCAGTATCCCGAATATAAACACTCACATTTCCATTTTCAAGCTCTCTTTCTCCAATGTCAATTCTAAATGGAATTCCCTTCATCTCCCAATGAAAAAATTTCTCTCCAGCTCTTTTATCAGTTTCATCAACCTTTACGTCAATATTAGCTAATAAAAATTGAGCACGAATCTTTTCAGCAGCCTTACTAATTTTCTCTCCAGAAGTCTCACTATGCATGGGAATAATAACAACTTGAACTGGGGCAATTATATATGGTAAAACAAGCCCCTTATTATCTCCATGAATTGAAATAACTGAAGCTAAAATTCTAGAAATACAAGGACCATAACAAGTAAGCCATGCAAATTTCTCTTTCTCCTTTTCATCTACATATTTTATATTAAAAGCTTTTGTAAAATGCTGGCTAATCAAATGAGTGGATGGCTGCTGGATAACTCTGCCATCTGGCATTATCGAATCACTCCCCACTGTGTATTCGGCCCCAGGAAATTTATCCCATTCAGGTCTTTTCATAGGTAAAAATGGAACTCCAAAAATCCCTTTCATAATTTCATTAGTCATAGAAATATCTTCTTGAATCTGGGCCTCAGCCTCGGATTTTGTAGCAAATACATTATGTGTCTCAATCCAATGAAATTCTCGAGCCCTAATAAGTGGTCTTGTAGCCTTCGTCTCATTTCTAAAAACATTGCACCTTTGATAAAGTTTCATTGGTAAATCTCTATAACTTCTAATCCAAATACTATACATCTCATAAAAAGCAGTCTCACTAGTAGGTCGTAGCGCAAGTCTGTCTTCTCCTTGTTTTTTTTCCAACCAAAAAACTTCAGGAGCAAAACCCTTAACATGACTACTCTCCCTCTTAAAATTCTTCTCAGGAATCACTGCTGGAAAAATCACAGGATCATGTCCAGTAGACCTAAGAGCCGATTCATAAATTCTATACATCTTATCTATCGCTCTAGCTCCCCAAGGCTGAATCACAACAAATCCCTTAACACCATACCGAAGATCCGTAACTTCGGCTTTGCTAAGGATTTCACTATACCATTCACCAAAATTTTCATTCTTTTTTATATTAAAAGTGCTTTTCTTTTTACCCATCTTAAAACAAACAATAAAGCATATTTAAAATTAACGAGCATATTAGGAAAGTCCCATTTACAACGAGCATCTTCGGAGGGTGAGCAGTTTGCTTTTGAAAATAACAATAAATATACTTTTCAAATGTAAATTGTGAATTAGAACCC
The DNA here is from genome assembly GCA_022563455.1 of Nanobdellota archaeon. Lineage (GTDB taxonomy): Archaea > Nanobdellota > Nanobdellia > Pacearchaeales > GW2011-AR1 > JAGVXH01. Next base: position 20,593 of record JADFNI010000010.1, on the reverse strand, counting down.
CAGGTTCGATTAACGAGCATCTTCGGAGGGTGAGCAGTTTGCTTCGATCAACACTAAAAAAAGAATGATGTTGTGAGATGCAAACTACGAATCAGAACCTCGGGTTCGATTAACGAGCTCGGAGGGAATCGAACCCCCATCAACAGGGCCGAAACCTGTTATTCTATCCATTAAACTACGAGCTCAATGTTCTAATATCTCAATCAAATTTCATTATTTAAAATTATCTAATCAATCCAAAATCCTAAAAGCTAAGATATATAAAATATCTTTAAAGCCTATCTATGAGGTGTTAAATGAAATATAATAAAAAATTCTGGGCAACAACATTCACACTCTCTGGTGCAACAATCGGAGCAGGGATACTCGGTCTTCCATATATATTTGCAAAATCAGGATTTCTTTCAGGAATATTCTGGTTAATAGTTCTAGGCGCAGTAATGCTTTTTATAAATTTAAGCATCGGAGAAGTTACTCTTAGAACCAAAGGAAAACACCAGTTATCAGGTTACGCTAAAAAATACTTAGGATCTTGGGCTCAAAAATTAATGTTTTTTGGAACTATGTTTGGTATATATTCCGCCCTTTTAGCATATCTTATCGGAGAAGGAGAAAGCCTATCAAAATTACTTCCAGGAGACATAAGTCCAATTTATTTGGGGATAGGTTTCTGGCTTGTCATGACATTGCTTCTTCGAGAAGGCTTAAAAAGCCTAAAGAAAATAGAAACTTACGGAGTCATTGCAATAACCTTAATCATCCTAGGCCTTTTCATCAGATTCTTACCACAAATAGACTCTAGTAATTTATTAACATTCAATTCTGCAAACTTCGCAGCACCAATAGGAATAGTTCTATTTTCACTCCTAGGTTTTACTTCAATTCCAGAGCTCAGAAATGAAATCAAAGGGCAAGAAAAACATTTAAAAAAAGCTATAATAATTGGAACTCTGATCCCAATAATACTATACATAATTTTTACTTCAATCTTCGTAGGAATACTCGGGAAAAATGTTACCGAAATTGCAACTTTATCTTTTGGAGGTCCAGCAATGACTATCCTTGGAATCTTCACAATGCTAACTTCCTACTTTGTCTTATCATTTTCAATAAAAGATACTTTCAAATATGATCTAAAAACTTCAAAAAAAATAAACTTCATAGCAACTTCAATAATTCCTTTATTAATTTACATATTCTTAATAATCTTTGATATATTTGACTTTGTAACAATTCTCGGAATTGGAGGAGTGATTTCGGGAAGCGTAACTGGAATATTAATACTTCTAACAAACAAAAAATCAAAAAACTATACAAGAAACGGCAAAGATCCAGAGATCAAAGTTCCTAACGGTTGGTTGATGATTGGACTTATTTCATTAATATTAATCTCAGGAACATTAATCCAATTCTTTGGTTAAATACAAAGTCTATAATTCATTAATATATTCAATTCCCAACAAACTTTTTCCAACCCTTAAATTTTTTCTTTGAAAAAAGATCGCTCCTAAATATTATTTCAGAGAATTTTGAAAATAAGCTAACAATAATAAAAAATAAAATTATTGGAAACAAGACCGTTCCAAAACCAGTAATAAATCCTGACGCATAAAGACTAAACATCGAACCTGTAAACCCAACAAAAATTCCCCAAAGCATAAGCTTAGTATAATCCTCATTTATCATAATCAATATTACAAAGCACCCTATATAAAATTAATCATAGAATTCTAAAATTTCGGCATTCACCAAGAATTATTCCTATACTAAAATTTCTTTTTTCAACCATCTCATTCTCCAATTAACTTCTTTAAAATTTCAGTAGCAACTTTAAAGTCTGCCCGTCGGTTACTTCTTTTCATAACCTGTCCAATCAAAAAGTTAAGGCTCGTTTCCTTCCCACCCTTATATTCTTCAACCACATGTGAATTTTCGTTAATAACCTGCTTAGCTAAGTTCTCAATTGCAGATTCATCAATGTTTGAGATCTCTTCTTTATGATCCTTTAATGAAAAGCTCGAAGGTACAAAGTCATTCATTATCTGCTTACCTTTCAGCGTCGTAATCTGCCCCTTCTCAACAGCCTTTATCAACTCTGCCAAATGAACAGGTTTAATATCAATATCTGAGTCTTCAAGAGATTTTTTATTATAATTAAGAACTCTAAGAAGTTCAATAGTAACCCACGAAATTCCACGAGACACTTCAACACCATTATTGACAAGCGCTTCAAAAAATTCAACCAAATCTAAATTTCGAGTAAGAACCTTTGCATTAGCTGAATCCACTTTATATTTATCAAGCAACTTCGCAAGCTTCACTTCAGGCATTTCAGGAATAAGTTTTTTAATCTCCAAAACCATTTTTTTATCAACCCTAAGTATTGGTAAATCAGGATCAGGAATAAATCTATAGTCAGCTGCTCCTTCTTTGGACCTCATTTTAAATGTCTTGCCCAATTTCGAATCATATGCCAAAGTATCTCTATTCTGAATAACCCCATTCTTATGGTTCTCGATTTGCCTTACAATTTCATAATCAATCGCCTTTCGAATCTTCTCAAGAGAATTAAGATTCTTCATCTCAACCCTCTCCCCATAAGTAGACACATTAACATCCACCTTTATCCCGGCATTCTTTCTAACCGCTTTAATGTAAGATAGCGTAAGCAATAAACTTTTAAGCCATAAAACAACCTCCCCAGAATTCTTAAACTCGGGCTCTGTCACAATTTCGATCAAAGGAAGTCCGCTCCTATTATAATTAACATGTCCCGTCTCAGGATTCCATTGTGCTGGATCCTCCTCCAAATGAGTCTCTGTAATATTAATTCCCTTAAATTTTCCACCAATTGTACAAGGCGTCACATGAGCCCCCGAGATAGTCGTCTGATAACCTTTAGGGTTATCTGCCCAATCGTAATGCTTTCGATGCCAAAGTAATTCTCCCATATGAATCTTCGACCCAAGCACAAGCCCAATTTGAATCATCTTCGAAACAGCCGCCCCATTCGCATTCATAGGCTTACTCCCCGGAGTTCCTGTACAAATAGGACAAATACGACTATTAGGTAAGTCTTCCTCATCACAGTCCGCCGAAGTCCTACACATACAAAATAACTTCTCCACAGTATTCAAGTACCCATGTACTTCTAATCCGATCTTTACAGGGAATGCTTTGTTGCCCTCCTTTAAGGATAAACCATTTGGTGCTACCATTATTCTCCAAAACTCCAAACCTTTTTATACATTGCGAAATTCCAAAAAGTATGCAAACCAAAACATTTGAACCAGGAGAAAAAGTAACCCTAATAACAAAAAGCAAGGAATGGACCGGACACGTTCTAGAGTCTCACGATGTGAATATTATTCTTCTAAAGTTAGAATCTGGATACAATATTGGAATAAGAGAAAGCGAAATTCTAGATGCAAAAGTTATAAAAAAGACAAGCAAAATTAGAAAAAAAGAATTCATCGAAGATCAAAAGAGGAGCCTTCCAAATATCGCAATGATAATAACAGGTGGTACAATCAGTTCAAGACTTGATCCAAAAACAGGAGGAGTAATTTCAACAGATGTGAGAGATATCTTAAATGTCGCTCCAGAATTAAAAGATATTGCAAACATAGTCTCAATAGAATCTCCAATAATGAAGTTTTCTGGAGACATGGATCCAGGAGACTGGAAAACAATCGCAGAAACTGTCCTTCCACATCTAATCAATCAAGAAATTGATGGAATAATTTTAACACATGGAACAGACACCTTAAGTTATACAGCAGCCGCCTTATCATTCTTCACACAAAATTTAAACAAGCCGATCGCAGTAACTTTCTCTCAAAAGTCAATTGACAGAGGTTCAACCGATGCCTCATTAAATTTAATTTGTGCGGCAAAATACGCAACAAGCGATATTGCAGAAGTATGTCTAATAGGTCATGAAGACACTAATGATGAAACATGTATAGCAATCCCTGCAACAAAAGCAAGAAAAATGCACACGTCAAAAAGAGGAACTTTCAAAGCAATTAATTCCAAACCATTAGCAAGAATTACTAAAGACAATTTTAAAATCTTAGATGAATTCAATGCAAAAGATCTCTTGCGTATCCCAAAAATAGACATTAAATTTGAAAACAAAATAGCAATTGTAAAAATCTACCCTGGAGCAAATCCGGACATCATAGATTACTATGAATCTAAGGGTTACAAAGGTTTAGTACTCGAAGTCACAGGTCTTGGTCACGTTCCAAGTAATAATTCAAAAAACAACTGGATCGCAAAAATAAAAAAAATAATATCAAATGGAATGACAGTAGTTGCAGCCACAACAACACTTAACGGACGAATAAACATGAATGTATATTCTTACGGAAGAGATCTAAAAAAAACAGGAATAATCTCAATGAAAGATGCCCTTCCAGAAACAAGTTTTGTAAAATTAGGATACGTCCTTGGACACAAAAACTGGAATGCAAAAGAAAAACTAGAAGAAAATCTCAAAAGAGAATTCTCCGATAGTATCGATCTATAAATCAAAATCTTATCTAAAATTTCTATTCCTATTACTAGGTCTATCACGTCTAGGCCCTCTTGAGTCACTTCTTCCAAATCTTCCACTTCTATTTCCACTAGATCTTTGAGATGTATTTCCACTAGATCTTTGAGATGTATTTCCGTGGGATCTTTGACCCCCACCCCCACCACTACGAAAATTACTTCTCCTTGGTCCCCTTGAACTTCCACTAGATGAGCGATTACTATCCCTTCTAGGACCACGAGAATCCCTCCTCGGAGCTCCACGGCCAAAAGATCTTTTTTCTCCAAATCGTCCGCGACTATCATCTCCACCAACTTTTACAAAAACTTTCTTATAATTAGGTGTTGTAACATTTTCAATTTTCAATTCAGGATTATGCCTTTGAACATTTGCAAAATTGTCATAGTCCCTGCTCCCCAAAATACTTATTGCAACTCCTTCTTTTCCAGCCCTTGCTGTTCTTCCAATCCTATGAACATAATCTCGTGCATCCCTTGTAGTATCATAATTATATACGTGGGTAACACTAGTTATATCAAGTCCTCTAGCAGCAACATCAGTACATACAAGAACGTTAACTTTAGAATCATCAAACCTCTTCAAAACTAAATTCCTTTTAGCCTGGGTAAGTCCACCATGAATTGCTTGAGCAGAAATTCCTTGTAACTTTAAATTCTTAACAACAAAATCTACATTACGTCTTGTATTACAAAAAATCATAACAAGATGTGCATCCTCATTTTCGAGTAAATGAACAAGCAAAGAAAATTTACCATTATCTGGAACATCATAATATACTTGTTTAAGTTTACTAGCATCAACATAATTATCAACCGAAATTTCAGTAGGAGAATTCATATATTTTGAACTAAAATCTGCTAGTTCTGCAGAAATTGTAGCAGAAAACAACAACGTTTGTCTGTTCTTTGGACACGCATTAACAATCTTTGCAACATCATTTTTAAAACCCATATCCCACATTCGATCAGCCTCATCAAGTACCAAAAACTTAACACGAGATAAATCAATAGAATTTCGATTCAAATGGTCCAATAACCTTCCTGGAGTTGCCACAACAATCTCTGCATAACTTAGTTTTTTAGTCTGAGGCTCCATTGAAACACCACCATACACAGAACAAACTTCAAGTTTACTATAATAAGAAAACTCCTCTAAATGTACCGCAACCTGTTCGGCAAGTTCTCTTGTGGGTGTAAGAATTAAAGCTTGTATCCCCCCTCCCTTTAAAGATTTCTTAATTATCCCGGCACCAAATGCGAGAGTCTTCCCAGATCCTGTAGCAGAGCCAGCTATCAAATCCTTACCCTCGTTAATCAAAGGTATGGTCTTCTCCTGTATTTCGGTTGCCTCAGTAAACTTCTTGTCTTTAATAACATGAAGCACTTCTTCTGACAGTCCTAACTTTTCAAAAGTTGCCATCTTATGTAATATCTTAAAAAAATCTTGAACAACAATAAGTCCCCCCGACATTTGTCCAAGGACTCGTACTTTCCACTGATTTCATCAATTATAATATCAAATCAAAAAATATACTTATAAAGCTTTGGGTATACCAAAATTAAAACAATCCTATTTATTCTTAGACTTAGACCTTGTACGCTTCTTCATCTTAGATCTAACCATCTTTTCAAGTTTATTACCTTTAGACTTAAGCTGTGACTTAGCGCTCTTAATTCTTTTTTTTCTAAGAATCACTTCCTTAAATCTAACCATCAAACTATCCTTATGCCTAATCTTCTTTTCAAGCCGAAGTAATTCTCCTTCTTCTGAAAAATAATTTATCCTAAGTAAAAATTCTTTAAATTGTTGAAATCTAAACCACATAAGAAATAAAATTGCAAAAGTAAAAAACCCACCAACAGCATAAAGCCAAGTTCCATAAGCTCCTTGAAATTCAATCCTCTCTTTAAAAGAAAATTTTCTTAGATCAACAACTGGTTCTTCCACGATGATTTCTTCCACGATGATTTCTTCCTCAACAATAGCTTCCTCCTCACTTAATTCCCCACCAAAACTAATTTCACAGCCAGTAGAAACTGTACAATCAATTAATATCGCTTGGTCAATTGGTTGGTTATCAAACACCACATCTTTAATTTTTTCATTCCTAGAATTAATAACTAATATTTGAAACTTAACAAAAGGTTGATTAAGTGAAAAAAAAGTTGTCGAAAAAAATCCTTCACCATTTGCAGGACCCTTACCTAAATTAAGAAGTTGTCCTCCTCCAACAGGCCAAGCATAAATCTTTACCTCGTTTTCAGGATCTGTCTTAACAGTTATAGGGTCATCCATAGCAAAAACAAACGAGCTAAAAAATAAAACCAACAAAACAAAAACCAATTCTTTTTTCATATTTACCATCTTATCATCATCTCTTTAAATTAAATTCCAGGATTGCTAGGGGCACTTGGAGGTGTCCCGCCGCTATTTCCAGAAAATCCGCTAGAAGAATTATTCTGAGAAGAGTCCCCTTCTCTCCTAAGACTGCTCAGCTCCCGATCTCCACCATCAAGCTTTCTCTTCTCCTCTTCTATTTTTTGTGAAACTGAAGAAACTCCAGTAATACTACTAAGCTCCTTTTCATCATCCACAAGCTTCTTTTTTTCTTCCTCAATTCTCACTTTGCGACCCTTTTCTTCTTTAGCTTTTTTAATTTCGTCCTCTTTAGATTTAACCTTCCCCTCAATATCAATCAACTCCTTTTCCTCAGAACTAAGTTTTCCAGTCTTTCTCTTAGAAACAACGATACTTAAAAGAAGAAATAAAGCAAAAAGAGAAATTCCAATTCCTGGATAAATATAGTTAATTGAACCATCAGTCTTTCTAATCCCAAATCCAACAGCATTTCCAGTAATTAAAATATCTTCAGAGACTCGAACACTACCACTAACTTCAGACTCAATTGAATCTCCAGAAGAAGCATCCACATTTTCCGCCGCCCCGTCCAGAATTGAGTCTTCCACAGAAGCTTCTAAACTAGGATCCCTCTTTACACAAGGATCTTCAGAACAATCAAAAATAATTTCTTCGTCAGTCACAGAATCTTCAAACTTATCATCCCTAATTTTTGCACCATTTGGCTTAATAACAATTACTTGAAACTTAACTAATGGTTCTGTAAGCGAAAAAAAAGTCGACACATATTCTCCGTTCTCGTCAGCTATACCTTTATTAACATTAAGCAAGGGCCCACCACCAACAGGCCAAGCATAAACTTTAACCTCATTTCCAACATTTGTCTTAACAGTGACAGAGTCTTCCATTGCAACAACAAATCCTCCAAGAAGGAGAACCATACTTAACAATAAAATCACTTTTTTCATAAACAATATAGAATACTTTTATTTAAAAAGATTTCCATAACAAACCATATCTTCCATTTTCCAAAATATGAACCCGCCAAGAATCGAACTTGGGTATCCTCGGTGTAAACGAGGTGTTCTACCATTAGACTACGGGTTCTTTGACCTAAAAGATCCTATAAAATATCAACAAAGATTCACTTTTAAAACTTAACTATTCCAATCAGAAAAGCCTTTAAACAAATTATCCCTAAATAATCTATGTTAACAAAGCGCAATAATATGTTTCTAAACACCTTAGGACTATTCTTCATAACACTAGCAATTCTTGCGGTCTACAACACAATAAAAAAGGGAAACCTGGAAGGAATATTCTGGTTTTGCTACTTAGGACTCCTTCTCATAGGAATTGGAATTTTACTTAGAAATGGTACAATTCTTGCAAGCCAATTAAATATTTTGATAATTCCATTGATAGTCTGGGCAATAGATTTCTCTTCATACTTCCTAATTGGAGGACGAACAATATTTGGATTTACAGAATATATGTTTGTAGAAGGTCGAGTAGGAGAAAAATTAATTAGCCTACAACATTTATTCACAATTCCATTATCCCTATATGCTCTAAAACTAATTAAACTAAAAAACAAATCAACATGGAAAATAAGTATAGCCCAATTAGTTGCCTTGTCCATTGTAGTTCTTCTATTCACATCAAAAGAAACCAACATAAACTGCATCTACAGCTCCTGCCTGAACTTCCTAAATACAAATTCCTCCTACCCACTAATTTGGATATCAGCCGTATTAATAATCATATATTCTACAAGCAAAATAATAAACAAATTTTTCCTTAGTAAGTCTTCTGAGTAACATTTAAATACCAAAATTAGCCTTTATAAATTATGGAAGCTCACCACAAGAAAGACTCCGACGTAAGATCCGTCGAAGAAAATTTATCCAAAGATTATGTCCCGAAAGGAAAACTTGGAAATTTATCAATGTCTAAAGAAATTAAGGAAAGTCTCAAGAAAAAAAGGGATAAAACTACAAAAGAAATTGAAAAATATAAGATTGAAATTTTAAAAAAGCACAAATTTATCCAATCTATTGGAATAATTCCAACTGGAGCTGCAAAAAAAGTTGAAGAAGAATTTGGAATTAGTGAGAGTGATTCCAAAAGAGAGTTAATTCACATTCTAACAATCATTCCAGAAAAAAAATTTAAAGATATTGCAACAATAAGAATAGATGCGATAAATATTGCAAGAAAAATCAACGATAGATTCTGGGTGCATGTAATGACTCCAGTAGATATATGGAATCTTGGACTTGATTCAAAATTTGATATAATGGAAGCCCTATCAATGTCATATCCTATACTAGATAAAGGATTTTTAGGTGCAATAAGAGTATCTCAAATTCATAAATCCTTAGTTTTAAAGAAATTTGAAAAATATGTTTCAAGTTATGTCGTCGGTGGTTCAGTGACCCGTGATGAAACAATAAAGACTTCAGATATAGATGTTTTCATTGTAATCGATGATACTGATGTTAAAAGAATGTCAAGACTAGAATTAAAAGAAAAATTAAGAGGTATTATTCATTCTTATATAGCTGAAGCTGAAGCTATTGCTGGAGTTAAAAATAAACTCTCCCCTCAAATTTATTTAATGACTGATTTTTGGGAAGCCGTAAAGGATGCCCATCCAGTAATGTTTACTTTCATTAGAGATGGAATCCCACTTTATGACAGAGGAGCCTTTTTACCTTGGAAATCCCTTCTTCGAATGGGTAGAATTAAACCAAGTCCAGAAGCAATTGACATGTTCATGTCTTCGGGGGATAAATTAAAAGAAACCGTTCAAAAAAGAATATTTGATATCGCTGTACTAGATCTTTTCTGGGGAATTTCAACACCGACCCAAGGACTTTTAATGCTCTATGGCCAAGCTCCAGGAAATGTGTATGATACAGTAAAATCTTTTGAAGAAACTTTTGTTAAAAAAGAAAAAATGGTTGAACAAAAGTATGCAGATATCTTTGAAGAAATTTCATTAAAATATTTTAAAGGGATGGAACATGGAAAAATTAAACCAGGAGACATCGATGGAAAAACTCTTGATAAACTAACAAAAGACGCACTTGATTATATTAAAAGGTTAAAAGAACTTCGAGAACAAATTGAAAAGAGAATTCAGGAAAAATCAATCGAGGAAATTTATAAAAATTTATTTGGAATGCTTAAAAATCTATTAAATAAGGAAGGTGAAAAAGAAATCCTAAAAGAATTTGAAGAAAGATTAATAAATGAAGGAAAATTCCCTCCAAAATTCTTAGAAAATTTAAAGTTTATAATAAAAGTAAAAAATAATATTAAAAAGAGTCACAAATCTGCAAAAAAATCGGAAGATAAAACAGAAGGAGCCAAACAAAGAAGAGATGTAGACAATGCCCGAAAAATGTCCTCAGAAATCACAAGAGAATTAATTGAATATACTCAAAAATGTGAATTTCAGTCTATAGATAAAAAGAGATTCAAAATAATTGGCAAAAACACCAATGCTGATGTATTTTTCTTAAAAGATACTTTTGTGGTAATGTCTGAAAAAATTCAGAAGATATCTGACAATAAATTAAAAAATTCTGATACAAATGAATTACAAATTCAGATGCAAGAATCAAAAGATAAAGAAATGAAAATTAATTTCAAAGATTTAGAGGTTCTTCAAAAGATATTTGGTGAATTTGAATTAATTAATTAATTTTCCAGTCAATATTTAAACTAAATTTTCAATTGTTAAAATTTACTTAGCTACTTCCCAAGAAATTGGATACTTACTAGAAATCTTATTATAAGCAAGAATAGCTAAAAAAGCAAACACAAATCCAGTTATACCACCACCAATCGGTGTAAAAATAAAAGTCTGAACAAGTACTTGATAAGTAATCAAAGAAACATCCGCTCCAGTACTAACTAAAAACCGACCAATTTGAAATAAAGACAAAGCAAAATAAAATACTGTAAAAACTATTCCAACACCAATAGCCGATAAACTGTTTATTTTTTTCAATTTCATTTCTTTATTTCCCCAAACTAGCAATAATAAAAGAATAGGTTATTTAAAGGTATGTAAGGTCCATCCCTTATGGAAGCTGAATATAAGAAATTGGAGTTAATTGCAGGATTAGAAATTCATCAGCAATTAAATACAAATAAACTATTTTGCAACTGCCCATCTCTCTTAAGAAACGATTCCCCACAATATACTATTAAAAGAAAACTGAATCCTGTAATTGGAGAAACGGGAATCATAGATACTGCGGCTGCTTATGAAAAAACAAAAGATAAAACTTTTGAATACCAAGTTTTTGATACAAATTGCCTCGTAGAGCTTGACGAAGAACCTCCACATAAAATAAATAAAGAAGCTCTAAAAATTGTGCTGCAAATTTCTCATTTACTAAATGCAAAAATCTTCCCAGTAACCCAGATTATGAGAAAAACTGTAATCGATGGATCAAACACTGCTGGATTTCAAAGAACGGTTCTAATAGCCCACGATGGACATATCGAAACAAGTACAGGCAAGGTAGAAATCGAATTCATTGCATTAGAAGAAGATTCCGCTAGAAAATCAAAATCCACTGGAGACAAAACAATTTACAGCCTCGATAGATTGGGAATTCCTTTGATTGAAATAACTACAAAACCAGACCTTAAAACTCCAGAACAAATAAAAGAAACTGCATTAAAGCTAGGAGAAATTTTAAGGGCATGCAACGTTAAAAGAGGAATCGGAACAATAAGACAAGATGTAAATATTTCAATAAAGGGAAGCAAAAGAGTTGAGATAAAAGGATTTCAAGATACAAAAATAATGATAAAAACAATTTTGACAGAAATAAAAAGACAACAAGAATGTCTAAAAAATTCCTCTTGCAAATTAGAAGTTAGAAAATCTCTACCAGACGGTACGACACAATTCTTAAGACCAATGCCTACTTCCGCTAGAATGTATCCTGAAACAGATTTAGAACTTCTTAAAATTTCAAAGAGATTAATTGACGAAACAAAAAAAAACCTACCAAAATTGGCAACAGAACATAAATCCTTCCTTAGCGAATTTGGGTTAAATGAGGAACTAATAAAATTAATTCTAAAAAATAACAGGATCGAAGATTTCAAGACTTTATCACACACAACAAGTGATAAAGAATTAATCGCAAAATGCCTAACATTATTTCAAAAAGAATTATCAATAAAAGAAAATAAAACTCCAGAAGAAATCTCCGAAATCCTAAACGTCCATACCTTAGAAGCAGTCCTAGAAAAAGTAGACAAGGAAATTGCAAAAGGCGACATAAAAAACGTCCTTCAAAAGTTAGTACAAGGCAAAAGCTTTGAAGAATCAATCAAAAAATCAGACATTAATCTAAATGAAGTCACAAAAAATTTAATAAAAGAAAAACCAGATTTATCTATACAGGCCTATATGGGTTTAATCATGGGAAAATATAAGGGCCAAGTTTCTGGGTCTGAAGTAAGTGATGTTTTGAAAAAATTACTCCACATCACCTAAGAACTCCATGAATACTCCAAGCTGTAAAAACTGCAAAAACCCCAGATACAATAGCAACAACAATCCATGAGCTGGATCCAGATACCGCTCCAAGAGCTCCACCAACAGCACCAGAAATTCCTCCAATTATAAGACTCCTCTTTCTAGTATTCATATAATCTAAAAATTCCCTCACTATAAAAACTTATTTAAATTCAACACCAAGTTCTCGAAGCCGATTCATATGAGCCTTCATTATAGCTTCAACATTTCCGATCATCTTGATTAGTTCAGATCTTTCAGCTGTAAGAGTGTTCAGTGCTCCCTTATGAAATCCTTTTTCTTCTTCTGGCGTCATTTTAGTTTCCTCTTTACGAGTAGACTCTTTCGCAGAATCAATCGCTCCTTCAAGATCATTTGTATCCATATTTTCCATGACACAATGAATAAATAACCTTTTAAAAACCTTCCTCAATCAAAAAACCCAGGTAGCCATTCTTCAATTCCAAAAACAAATCCCTGAAACTTTGTTCCTCCAAGATATTGATTAAAAATAAATAACTTTCCAGAAAAAATCAAATATCCAAGAATAATAAACAATAATCCGGAAATCAAAGTACTTGAATGAATCCTAAATTTATATTCTTCAGATAATTCAAATACTAGTTCTCGCCCGCGAATAAAATTCCAAAACTTACCTTTCCCCTTTCGTTTACCAAGATAAGTTGAAACATAAATTAATGGAAGGGATAACCCAAATCCATAACTAGCAAGTAAAAGTCCTCCAGTTAAATAAGACGTCGTCGTGGATGCAATAATCAATATTGCAACAAGAATTGGCCCAACACAAGGAGTCCACGCAATAGCCAAAATCATACCAAAAAAGAAAGCTCCTAAATAATCATTAGGAACTTTATTATGAATCCTAAAATTAGGTATCCCACGACCACTCAATATATAAATACCAACAAAAATAATTACAAGACCAGAAAACTCAGAAAAAACAGTTAAGTTATTTTTCAAAAAAGCCCCAACAAAAGTAGCCACCATTCCAAGTAATGCAAATACTAAAATTAATCCACTAAAAAAAGAAACAGTCATACCCCTAAGATTTTTATGAGACGACTTCAAAGAATAAGCGACAAATGCTGGAAGTATCGGAAGGGTGCAAGGGCTAATAAAAGATAAAAATCCTGCAAACAACGATATAAAAATTAAAAAAAGAAGCGGCCCTTCAACCTTTGTAGATGAATAACTAAAATCAAACTTTTGCTCAAGAAGTGAAGTAAGCCAAAAATTCGCCTTTCCCTCTTCTTCAATTATTCTAAGTTCATCCTCAATTTCTAAATAAACTAAATAATAATTATTTTCATTAAATTCTTCAATGGCCTGAATCATATAATATCCACGGTCCATCCCAGGAGTTCCTTCAATCTGGTTTCCAATTGTTCTGTATCCCATAAGAAGATGGGATTGTTCATTAGTATAACCATAAAGCTTTAGAAAAGCAAAAGCCGCAACGCCATTCTCACTAGCAGGCTTATTAAGTAAAACGTTATCGCCAAGTGCATACAATTCCAAGTCAGGACTATTCCTCTCAAAAAACCCACCAGAATTCCAATCATATAAATTGTTCTGTTGATAAACTGCTAGTTTTTTCGCAGCATCCAAGTATTCTACCTCCCTAAATACCTCATATCCTCGAACAAACGCAAGCATCAAATAAGAATTGTCAAGCAAACTCCCACGAACTCCTTTCTCCCCTTTAATATTAAAATAATGATATGCCCCAAATTCCCCAATCATGTTCTTAGCAAAAAAGTCAAGCGATTTTTTAGACATGTCCTTATACTTTTCATCTCCACTAATTTCATACAAATATAAGTACGTTAGAATCATTTCAGAATTCCAATCAGTAAATTTAGTTTTTTCAACCCGCGCCTTTACATCTCCGCGATCAACCAATCCGTAATAAGCTTCTTCCCCATTAACATCAGTATTTCCATAAAATCCTCCAAAATCCGAATCATACCAATTCAGTTCAATATACTCTTCAGTTTTAGAAATGATCTCTAAGGCAAGAGAATTATTAGGCTCAATTTCTAAAAGATGTCGGTAAAGCCTTAGAAGTCTTGCATTATCATAAAGCATTTTTTCATAATGTGGAGGAGACCAGTCTCTAGAAACTCCGTATCGATGAAACCCTCCCTCAACTGGGTCAAATAAATTATAGTTGGTTTTTATTTCATCAAGCCGAGTATACTGATTTTCAAGAGTAAGTTTAACAGCATTAAGTAATTCGCCACTTCCTGTTTTTTCATATATGTCCAGAAAATGATCCAATGTAAGTGCTTGAGGAAATTTTTGTCCAATTCCAAATCCACCATATTCAGAGTCAATTTGATTTAAATTATAATTAACATAGGAATTAACCATCGAATTAAGTTCAGCCTCGAAAGGCTCATAAATATTTTTCTCTTGATATTCATAAGAAAATTCAGACACCAAGTTTAAGCTAGCAACATAAATTACCGCATCATTTAAATTACGAATCATATCAGGAACTGGTCTAACTCCCGAAAACCCGTAAATCCTATCTCCCAAAGGGGTCATAATAGTACTAGAAGGCCAACCACCTTCCAAATATTGCCGAGTTAAATCCTGCCTCTCATCAGCATTAACATAAATCGGAATAAACTTCGAGTTAATAATTTCTACAACACTAGGATTAAATAAATAGTCTGTACTTTCATATACCTGACACCAATAACACCATGAAGGAGCAGTCAATAAAAGAAAAACGGGTTTGCCCTGCTCTTGAGCCTCCTCAAAAGCCAAATCCCCATAATCCCTCCATTCAATCAATGGCTTTAAACGCTCACTATTTTCAAAAGAATATTCCTCTGAGGCCTGAACAAGAGCTATGGAAAATACTAACAACACAAACATAAAACCAATTTTATTTCTCATAATTTTACCTAAATAGCTAGATATATAGTTCTTCCCACAATTTTATAAACCGGCAATTTCTATTCCTTTGATGAATAGAACCTACATAAAAGACGCTTTTGATAAAACAGGAAAAGTGACATTAAAAGGTTGGGTATATGATACTAGAGACTTGAAAAAAATAAGATTTCTAATTTTAAGAGATGTAACCGGAAGAATCCAGGTAACAGGAATTGAAGGAAAAACTAATGAAGAAACTTTTAACTTAATTGATAAATTAAAAAGAGAATCTGTTGTAGAAATTACAGGAGAATTAAAGGAAAGTAAGCAGGCTCCAGGTGGAAAAGAATTAATTCCAGATAGTATAATCGTTATCGCAGAAGCAAAAGACCCACTCCCAATTGACGTCTCCGATTTTTCAAAAACTGAACTCCCTTTACGTCTTGATAATAGATTTTTAGATTTACATACTAGAAGAACTGGGAGTATTTTTAAAATTCAGTCAGAAATCGCAAATGCATTTAGAGAATATTTTTACAACAAAGGCTTTATAGAAATGCAATCTCCATGTATTATTAGTGCTTCTTCGGAAGGAGGAACTGATCTTTTCAAAGTAAAGTATTTTGAAAAAGATGCATATCTTGCACAATCCCCCCAATTATATAAACAAATGGTAGCTTGCTCAATGGAAAAAACATTCTTAATTACACCCGTATTTAGGGCAGAAAAATATAATACGACAAGACACATTAATGAAATTAGGCAAATGGATATAGAAATGGCATTTACTGATCAATTGCAAATTATGAAGTATGTAGAAGATGTGGTAAAATATATTGTAAAAAAAATACTTGAAAAGTCAAAAAATGAATTAGAAATTCTTGGAATAAAAAACTTAAAAGTTCCAAATGCAGTATATTTAACATATGAAGATGCAATAGCTAAGGTTGGTGGAAAATTTGGAGATGATTTTTCTCCTTCACAAGAAAAAGATTTATGCAAAATGTATCCAGGAGATATTGTTTTTACTAGTTCATGGCCAGCAGCCCATAAACCATTTTATATAATGACAAAAGATGAAAACCCTGATGCAAAATATAGTGAAGGATTCGATGCCCTTTATGGGGGAATAGAAATATGTTCAGGTGGACAAAGAATTCATTTACCAGATTTATTAATAAAAATGCTAAAAAAGAAAAAGTTAAACCCTAAAGATTTTAAAGAATATATCAACAGCTTCAGATATGGAGCCCCTCCACATTCAGGATGGAGCATTGGTCTAGAAAGATTAACCCAAATTATTTGCGGCCTTGATAATGTTAAAGAAGCAACTTTATTTCCCCGAGACCGAGATAGATTAACTCCTTAAAGATCCAGATAATTAAAACAAACCCCTCTGACTAAATTTCTAGGTTCCATAAAAATCACATATAAATAGCATTCTTAAGAATATCTATATTAAATTCAAGGACATATCTTATAACCATCTCCCACATTTCTAGGGATAATATGTAGATGTAAATGACTCACCACTTGTCCAGCAGCCTCCCCATCATTAATAATTAAATTAAAACTCTCGTGTTTATAGTCTTTCATTATTTTTTCTGTAGCAGCTTTAGTAACTTCCATAAATTCACCATATAATTCCCTATCCATTTCCAAAAAAGACTTTATATGTGTCTTTGGAACAACCAATGAATGTCCTGGAGCTTTCTCGTTCATATCTCTAAAAACCAAAAAATTATCAGTTTCAGTTATTTTTTCAGAGGATACTTCACCTCCTATTATCTTACAAAAAATACATGATTCCATTAATAAATTAAATATTCACTAATTATAAACATTTCCACCAAACTTAAAAACAACCACCACCAAATATAAGCATGGCAAATAACTTCACATATCACAAAGTAAATGAATCCGAAAAAGAAGAAATTAGAAAAGAATCAAAAACTCTTTTGGAAAAATTTGGAAAAAAGCTGGAAAAAATTTCATCAAAGGAAGGCCATTTTGAAAGAGGTTCGGGATTCAGAGAAGAGGGTTCTGGTTGGACAACTGACCAAGAGTTCAAAGATCTAACTTTACTAAATGCTCCATTTGTAGAAGACAATTTTATTGTAGCTGAAAAAGGAAGTTGGAAGAAATGAGTCTCAAAACAAAAATAAAAGAAATAAAATCTGGAAAGTTAAAAGCAATAGACAATGTTCTAAATTTCTCTAAAAAAATAGCAACGCCAAAAATAAAAGATTTAAACATCTTCCTAAACTTAAATGAAAACGCTATTGAACAAGCAAAAAAGGTAGACAAAAGAATAAAAGAAAAGAAAAGTGTCGGAAAGTTAGCCGGCCTTTGCTTCGCAGTAAAATCCAATATTTCAGTAAAAGGACAAGAAACAAACTGCGCTTCAGAAGTCTTACAAGGTTATGTCTCTCCATATAACGCAACAGTAATTAACAAACTTAACAGCGAAGACGCAATTTTCATGGGAATGCTTAACATGGATGAATTTGCATGTGGTGGATCCGGCGAAACTTCATTTTTCGGTCCAACAAAAAATCCTCGAAACCCAGAATTAATTCCAGGAGGAACATCTTCAGGCTCCGCAGCAGCAATGGCCTCAGAACTTTGCGATTTCACATTAGGCTCAGACACAGGAGGCTCCATTAGAAACCCAGCATCTCACTGCGGCGTAACCGGACTAAAACCAACTTACGGAGCAGTTTCAAGATACGGTCTAATAGATATGACAATGTCATTTGATTGCATAGGACCATTAACAAACTCTTCAGAAGACTCTAAAATAATATTCGACATAATAAAAGGTCAAGATAATTTTGATACGACAACTATAGAAGAAAAACCGGTAAGAGAAAAGAAAAATACAATAGGGATAATAGATCTTAGAAATTTATGTGATGAAAAAATTCAGGAATTGTTTGATGAAAAAATCACGACCGTTGCTAAAAAGAATAACTGGCAACTAAAAAAGATCTCTCTTCCTTTAGACATAGCTCTAGAAACATATTATATCATAGTTTACACAGAATTTTTCTCTACAACAAGAAAGTTTGATGGAAGACGTTTTGGTAAAGAAATTATGAGTGCAGCAGGCCCAGAAGTAATAAGAAGAATAATCGGAGGCTCAATTATTACAAAAGCAGAGTTCGAGGGAAAATATTACAAAGAAGCTCTAAAAGCAAAAAATTATATCAAATCCGAATTCCAAAAAATATTCGCAAGAGTTGATGCAATCCTTCTTCCAACAACTCCAAAAACACCTCATAAAATTGGCGAAAAAATCTCAGTAGAAGACATGTATGCATATGACATTTTCACAACCTTGTCTTCAATATCTGGAATCCCCTCAATTTCTATTCCAATGGGAAAAGTAGATGAAAAAGATGTCGGGCTCCAAATCTTAGCCCCTCACTTCGAAGAAGATTTGATATTTAAATTAGCAAAGAAATTCGAATAATTTTCCTAAAATAACATATATATTTATAAAACAAAATTCTCTATTAAACTTCATGAGTTTGGAAGAATTATTAAAAAAAAGATTCGAAAATATTGATAGAAGACATCTTTCAAAAATGAAAAATGAAAAAGCGTATGTCTATGCAACAGTACAAATTGCAGCAACACACGAAGCTTACTTAAGAGAAGCCTATGATATAACAGAGGATTCTACAAAAAAATTATATGATAGCGCGAGTCATCTAATTATAGCCTTAAGAAAAATGGCAGATTATCCAATATTTATAGATTCATCTAAACCTGAAGAAGTTATTGAAGGCCATGGCCCATATAAAATGCATGCTGTAAAATTAGATGGAAGACAAGTGGTAAAAACAAATGTTGGAGAAGAATTAATAAAAGAATGGGAACAATTCAAAGAAACTTATCTACTTTCTTTAGAAGATAACTAATCCTAAAAACAAAACCCTTAAAACACTTCCAATTCTATTAAAAATATGAATGAAGAAATAAGAAAACAAGCAGAAAATTTCATAAATAATATTAATGAATCTGACAAAGTGGCCATAATAACTGATCATGATCCAGACGGATTCACCTCAGGCACACTTTTCTTTGACTACTGTCTTAAAAAAGGAGCCAAGGTTACCCAATTCACATATTCAAGAGGGAGTTCAATTGAAGATGACTTTAATCTTGAAAACTTCAATAAAATCATAACAACAGATTTATCCTCTGCTGCCGTTGCTCCAATACTTAAAAAATATGAAAAAAAAGAAATCTTATTCATGGACCACCACCCAAGCGACGCAAAGCTACCTGAAGGAGTGATAGAATATCGAACAATGTACAGAGGCTATATCCCCTCAGCCAGAAGTGCATATGAACTTTGTGGAGGGAAAAAATGGCTATCCCTTGTAGGAATTATAATAGATGCAGGTTTTTTATACAAAGAAAATGACGAATTCATCAAGGGTGCTCTTGATGAAGTAAATATGACTAGAAAAGAATTTCAAGATTCCGTAGCATTTCCAATTTCAAATGCAATAACCTACCTAAACAAAGAACCAGAAAAAGCATTCCCACTTGTTCAAAATATTTCAAACTATGACAATTTAGAAGATATAAAAAAATATTCAAAACCAATAGAAGATGAAGCAAACAGATTAGTAAAAGAATTTGAGCAAAAAAAAGAAGATTTAGGTGGTGTAATTTTCTTTTATCTTGAACCAAAATATTCAGTAAAAGGAATTATTGTAAACAAAATTAGCCTAAAAGAAGAGAGCTTAGACAAAATATTCATCTTCGCAAGCCCAAATGATTCCGGAAAAATAACATTTAGTGCCAGAAGTCAGTCAAAAAAAATTAATATGGCAACACTTCTACAAGAAGGTATAAAAGGCATTGATGGAAATGTGGGCGGACACTTTAATGCTTCTGGTGGAATAATTCCAAAAGAAGATTTAAACAAATTTAAAGAAAATCTTAGAAGATTCTTAAAGAAAAACCCTCTGAATTAAAAAAATTTATCACCTATATTCTTTTAAAGAAAAACTTCCTTCAGGATTCATAAGTATACATTGAAAGGAGGTTAAAAATAAAGAGAAATGCCATTAGATTTTGCAAAAGAAGCGATCGAAACAGCAGAGGCTAATTCTATTAACTTTGACGATCTTCGTGCTGGAAAAGCAAACATTAAAGTTTTCGGATGCGGTGGATGCGGATGTAACATGGCTACCTGG
>JADFNI010000043.1 GCA_022563455.1 Nanobdellota archaeon | reverse complement strand
GTCCAGTTGTTACCAAATTGAGTGCAGAACACACACTTCGCATGGACAACGGCGCTTGATCATAGAAAAACTCTAACGCCGTAATGCTAGCAAGTACCTCACTGATTCCAACGAACACGAACTGCGGAACTTGCCAGAAAATGCTCATATCCACTGCCATTGGAGAGTCCGATGTATTACAAACAGATGTACCGGCAAACTGCTTCATATGATACAATCGTATCCGGTATAACTCAACGAAGGCAGCACAGAACATGGAGAGGATCGCAAAGCCGTATCCAACGCATATCTTGCGCAGCATAGTGAACTGAATCCCCTTTCTTTTCAAATACTTCTGGAAAGTACTTTAATAATCTATTCCAATTGCTTTTTATTGTTCTATTTCTGTTTAAAAATTTATGATTTTTTAGATATGGCTACATTTTAATAATTTTATCTTTTGATACATTCCAGTCACCTAATAATTCATCGGGTAATTCTTTATAATATTTTAGAATTTTTCGTATAAATATATATGTCAAATTTTGGTAAGAAAAATCATTAATAAATTTTTTTGAAATATCTTCTCTATTATAATTATTCAAATATTGATAATACGTCTTCCCCCCACCCATTTGGTTATCCATTCCAATCCTTAAATCAATTGAGCCCTTTTCTCTAAGAATTTTTTTTGCACCACTAGTAAATGTAATTCTAGAACATGGAACACAAGTGGAATAAGATGTACCCTCACTAAATAATTCTAAAATTCGAGGTTCCGGAAACGGACTTACATCCCCATTATCAAATAATGCCCAACATTCAGTCATTTTACGAGCAATAATTTCCCCAGCATCATTCACATTCCCTTCATTAATTTCTACAACCGAAGTTCTACATTCAAGCGGAAACGAATCCTTAAAAGAAACAAGCGTAAACCCTCCAGGACTAAATTCAATATTATGTGATCTAAGAATAATACTATGCTTGCAAGTCTCAAAGTCTATATCCCCTTTGTCATACAAATCAAAAATAAAGACCGTCCCAATTCCAAGAATCATTATTCCAATTATAAAGTAAACTAGAATCATATTCATCTCACCCTTGTCAAACCTCATAAAAAATGAATACAAAATAGCTTAATAAATATATCCAGTTACAAATATCCTAAAAAGATTTTTCCAATGGCAATCACTGCAGCAACTATAATCAAAGTAGTTAAAATCCACCAAATAACACTATCTGTAAATGCTCCTCTCTTAAACAGTCTTAAATGCATAACTTCCGCCCTCATAATTTATTACATACCGATCTCCACGAGGAATTACAAACCCATCCGTACTCCCATCAAAAATTAAAGGCTTCCCAAAAGATTTACAGGAATTGCAATAACTGGCCTCAGACTCCACAAGACAAATACAGGCGGTATTTTTCTCACCCTTAGAAATAAAATCAATTCCACCATAACTAACTACAAGCCTTTTACCAAAATAAACGAGATAATATTCAGACCCCTCCTTAGAATCTATATTCCAAATAAAAAATTCCCCTCCACCTTCATTTCGAGCATTAGAAATTTCTTCCTCCAAAAATTCCAAATAAGATTTCGAAGTCTCATCTCTAGACTCAAAAAAAGCATTATAAATTGCAACAGACAAAAGAAATAAAATAATTATCCCAATAGCAGAAAGAGCAAGATTTACAAATTCTCCAGAAAGCATTTGACCATTTCTGTTTTTTATTCCCATAAACATCTCTTAATTAAAAATTTATATGATTGAGTACCTCGATAAACTTCCCCGTACTTATCAGCCAGAAGTTTATATGTATTAGGATCTCCAACAACTTCGCCAGAAGAATCAGTAAATACACCTGGGTAATACCTAAGCTTAAATTCCCCCTTCGAAGAAGAAAAGAGTTCGCCATAAACTAGTCGTGGATAATTTCTCTTAGATAAACCGCTCCCCCCAATATCATAGCCCTTTTCTCCATTTTCATAAACGGCAAAGTCACTATAAAATTTAGAAGATATATCATAATTAAGATAATAAGTCTCAGGACCAATAAGTTTAATCAATGGATATCCATCTTCAGATTCAACTTCCACATTGTAACTAACCCCAAGAGCACTAACAGTCTTTCCATTTAAAGATCTAAACCTATCCATCTCCACCTCACTAAGTTTATTTTTCTCCAAATATTTTTCCTTAACCAATCCAAATAATTTCTTGAGTGATTCAAGTTCTAGATCCGTATCAATCTGTGAATCTTCAAATTCCAAAAGAGAATCTATAGGAGCTAGCTCATCAATCGAAACATCTTCAAAGCTTCCAATTTTACTCCCGTCTGCAGAAAAATATATATCTGGATAAGTAAGCCCATAATTAATAATAGAATAAAATTTATCCAATGCAAGAGAATCATCCTTCCCGAAATAATAAACCTTTTCTTCGCCTCCAACAATCCACCGTCCCCCATACCAATAAGCAATCGTTCGAGACTCCTGCCCTGGCAAGGAAAGCCGCTTACCAACTAAAACAAACTCTCCAGAAATTCCCCTGTCATAAATACCTTTCAAACCTTCTCTCCTCATTAAATCAAGAATTCCATGATAAAGTTCGTAATGAATTCTAGAATTCACTAAAGATCCCTCAATAAACCAATTGTTAGGCTCCCATGGACCAGAGTCTTGCCTAAAAAATTTCCCCTTGCTAAGCCGATAATTTTCAACCTCAGTAAGATTAAGAGTACATTCAAATCCCTTACAACTTTTAATGATCGACCTAGAATGATCAATTCCAAAAATACTAATAGATCTCAAAAAATCCTCTCCATCAGATAAACTACTAACAGGGTTAGTATTACATTGAGTCTCATATGATCTCCCAGTTAAGCTATTAAAAAATAAATTAAGATCCCCCACCTTAGATTCCAATGTCCCTATACTTCCTCTCAAATTCCCTGAAACAAATAAGACAACCAGTATAAAAACAAATAAAATTAATGCAATCCCAACAATCTTATTTGTCACCAAACCTTGCCCCCTCTTTTGGAGAATCATGCATCACCAAACCTAAAGACATTACGAATATCTGCAAGCAAATTCCCCCCACCCTCCTTAAAAAGAGTAATTACCCCTCCAACAAGAATAATCAACACGAGAACAGCAATAACAAGCCTAGCCAATTGTCTCATCTCCATCAAAAACAAAACAAACTAACCTTAATAAATATTACGAAGCCTAATTGCAAAGACCTGGACATGCAGCAATATTAATCTTGGGATACTCATTTTCACCATCAACCACATCTTGACAAGATCCAGAAACAGAGGTTACACTCTCAGTCCCAATCGCAACAGATTCTCCATATTTCATAGTCCTATTTTGCTCACAAAAGGCATATGAACTCTCAGAACTACAGGCAACCTCACAAGATTTTCGAATATCATCTATATTAGACGATCCTCCACCGTAAATCCCAATTTTCTCAATTAAATTTTTCCACCCCGTAGAAAACCCAAAAATCAAAAACACAAGAACAGCAATCCCAAGAACAATCAAAATTAATGTTGTAAGCGTCATCTGCTGTCCACGTCTATCAATCCTCCTTAGCTCCATATTACAATATATCTTTCCCATTTATAAACTTTTCACTAACCAAGCCCACTAAGAGCTGCCGCCCCAATAAGGGTGAGAGCTATTATCGAAATAAGAGCTACAATAAAATATAATATCATCGTCTTTTTCAAGTTCTTTGAAGTTTCACTAGTCTGTTCGAGTTCATCCCTTCCAGACTTAATAGTAACTAACGTCGACGTCAAGATAAATACAATTTGAATCAAATAAATTCCGACAACAATCTGCAACCAATAAGTTGGAATCATATTCACAACATCAAAGGTACCAAGTAAATTCCCAACCCCTCCAATTCCAGATCCTTCTCCTGCATTAGCAGTTATTTCTCCAAGACTTCCCAAAATCCCTGTAATCATTCCAGCTAAACCAACAATGATCCCTGACAAAAGCGGGGCCAAAAAAGTCATATTAGCCTTCATGTCCGACAATATTTCCGCAAGCAAATCGTTGAGCCGGTCATTAATTTTCTTAATGTTCTTAACATATTCACTAATAGACATAAGACTTCGAGCAGCAACTTTTAGTCCTTTCTTAACAGACTCAACTAAGACCCTCATAGACGTAGCAACAATTTCAGAAGGATAAAAAATCACGGCTCCACGTTTTGAATCAAAAAGTGCTCGCTCAAGGCTCATTCCAAGTTGTTGAATATTTTCATTAACTATCCTAAAAAACCCTTCAGTGGCAGTCCCCTTAGTAGAGTCCATAGTTTTAGCAAATGCAATTTCTGCTGGAAATCCATCCCCAATTCTATTTCCCAATTGAAATAGGGAAGAAGTAAATTCTCGCTCAACGTCCTTATATTTATCTCTTTCAATTATAAGCTCCTTCGTCTTCGCCTTATAGACAACAATAAAAACAATCGCTATAGCTAACGGAATAAAAAGACTAAGCACCAAAGACAAAGCTCCCGAAGGTCCGTATATAGTTCCATCACTAGATATAATCCCAAAGGCCCCACTATTTCCTAAAAAAGAAATTCCAAGTTCAGACCAAGCATAATCTCTTTTAATTCCAATCCAGTTAGGGATTGGAGTGTACCTCATAAAAAATGGAATAAGACCTATAAAAAACAGAGGAGCAGCAAGTAAGATCCCCTTAATATACGCCTTATTACTAAGATATTTACTATAAAGAGGATTCTTTTCTATAAGCCCTGAATTCCCATATCCGCCAGGGCGCTGCATCAAAACTTTTCCAGTCAAATAAATAACTGCAAAAGGAATCAAAATATTAAATAAAAGTAAAACGTGAAACCATTTTATCGCTCCTCCAAGCATAGTCGAAGCAAGAGGTAAAATTGCAAGAGCTAAAGTCGGAAGAACAATTCCAAGCATGTAAACATTCGTCAAAGGAGCTTTAACATCATGAGTATATTTAAGCATCTTGTCATAAACTCCTTCCAAAATAACCTGCAAACTCTTCTCAAGCACTTCAACTCTTCGAGCTTCTTCAGGTTCATAAAGACTAGACTCAATCAAATGAAACGCCTCAATAAATTCAATACTATAATCCTTCCATCCATTCAAATAATTGTCAAGGCTATCTTTCATCATCGAGAATCTCCCAACTTCAACATCCCAAAAGATTTTCCGAAAATCGTCAGCTAGTGGAGGTTTCAGATGCTCCGCTGCAAAAGAAATTGCTTTTTCCAAATTTGAAGTATGTTTCATATAAATTACAATATATAAAATCGCAGGAACCATTTGACTACTAGCTTTAAGCCTCCATTTCATAGCAAGCCTCTGAGGCGCATTAGACGAATAAGCAAACAAAAAGATAGATAACATAAATATCAAAAATAGAAGCATTAATGGAAAGGTCTCAAAAGTTCCTTCAGTAAATAAAAGCCATCCTGCAACAATTAATAAAATCCCTCCAAACAACACCCCAAACAAAATAACCGCAGATAAAGCAACAACCTCTCCAGGTGTAACATTCAAGTGAGCAATTTCAATAGACCTAGAAATTCGAGCTTTATCTTTTTCTCCAACCTTAAATGATATTGAATTTCCAAGACTTTTACACCATCTTTCATATCGTGTAAGTTCTGGAACTAGGGATTTTTTAAATTCAGAATAACTTTTTGATTCTCGAAACTTTTCAGAATTTCTCGAATTATAGTTTCCCATCTGTCTTTCTATTTTTGCTCCATACTTTTTTAGTATGTCATCAGTACTCGTCATCTCTTCTTCACCACCTTTATTTTCTCCTTCTTCAAATAATCAGCAACCGCAATATCAACAAACTGCTTTTTATTAACGTATTTAAATTTATTAGAATCTAATTTAATAAATTCTCCTACAGAGTCTAACAACTCAGAATCAATCTTCACAACAGAGTCTCCCATCTTAAGTTACTAAAAGTAACGTTTAGTTACTTTATAAAATATCTCTTAAACCCCAACACGCCTAGCCTCTGTCTCAAGCCATCGCTTCCATTTCGGAAATACCACCTCACTTGTCGGAAGCCCAATATCTTTAGTTACTTCATTAGATATTTGATGAAATGCATTATTCGACATAACAGTAAATTCCGACTCTAATATCTCAGAATTATTTGTCCTCTCAGCAAAATCCACAGTCTCTTGCTTAATTTTTTGCCGAAGCACAACATTATCCCAAACAGCATCCCAGTCTCCAGCCCATCCTTTAACATTTGAAGCAATATCCTTCATAATCTCTGAGTCCCCATTTTGAAGTTCAATTGTAGGTTCTAAGATATCCTTTTCTACATTGTACTTCATCAAATCAACAAACCCTCCTTCTTCAAGAGGATCCTTAGTCCAATGCTTTCTCACCTCAGTTATTTGAAGAACCCTCCTCCAAGAACTAAGCCCATCAGGAGATTTAATAGGATTTGCAACAATTATCAAGTCTGTTGCCTTAAATGAGGTTACAGGAACTCCAAGGTCATTAACTACCCTGTCAAACACAGCATAAGGACTCCCGCCGTGAATCGTCCCAGCAACAACGTTTGCAAGAGCTCCAATTCTCATTGCTTCATAAAGAGCCTTCGCCTCTCCAGACCTAATTTCACCAACAATCAAAGATGAATCCCCAAGACGAAGACTTGCCCGAATGCCCTCTTCAGCAGAGACTTCAGTAGATTCTCCCCCAAGTGCACTTCTAACCTTCATAGATAAAATGTCATAGTCAAGTTTTCTCATAGCAGCAACGGGAAGTTCTAGCGTATCTTCAATAGTTATTATTCGATGACTTGGCATTATTTCCAACAGCAAGCTTCCAAGAAGCGACGTCTTTCCGCTTGACCGAGTTCCAGCAACAAGAAGTGTCCTTGCCCCATCAATCATAAAACTAAGCAGTCCAGCCCCAAGAGAATCAATCATTCCATTTTTAATAAACAAAGGCAAAGTCCAAGGCTTATTTCGATGCCGCCTAAGAGTATATGCAAGTCCTCCAGCCGACAAAGGTTGTTGAATAATCGCTACCCTCGCTGAAAAGTCTTCCAAGGTAAGACTCGTATCAAGTATAGGATTCGCCTCGTCCAGTGCCCGGCCACTAGAAACTCTAAATTTTGCAGCCCAAGAATCCGCGTCCTCTTGAGAAGGAATTACATTAGTCACACATTCTCCGTATTCATTATGTTTAATAAATATTGAAGACAAAGATACAGGAGCATTAACCATTAAATCCTGTAAATTTTCATCCTGCAAAAGAACTTCCAAAATACCAAAACCAATTGTATGCCTAACTAAAATCGACGCAAGTTT
>JADFNI010000009.1 GCA_022563455.1 Nanobdellota archaeon | reverse complement strand
CTTTTAGTTAACAAAGAGATTTCATTTCATGGCAAAGAAGTCAAATTTCAAAAAGGTGATCAGATAATTATCATAGTTGCATATAAATATGACATTGAGGATTTAGGTGTCTTTTTAAATATTCATTTTGGAACTGTGGGAGTCTATCCATCCAAAGATAACTCTAAAGTTTTAGCTATTTGCAAAAAGTAAGAACAAAGCTTTTTAAGTCTTCTAGCTTGATTAATTACGAGGAGCCTATAGATCGGCCGAGTAATTTTTGTCCAAGACTATAAATATCAAAGTCAATTTAACTTAAATTTAAATACTTCCTCTGCTTTCTTTTTATATAAAAGAAAGCAACGGCATAAGGTTTATTAATTAAGTATTTTTATAAAATTTTTATAAAAATTAATCATTTTTGAGCAATTCTTCGTGATAAATCACATGAAGGAGGAAACTTCTTAGATCAAAATCGTTACGAGTCTTCGACATTTTGGTTAAAGACATATATTTTTCAAAAGCTCCTTTTTTTAAGATTAAAATTGGTAGCTTAAATCTCATCAACAACCAATTAAAGATTAGGCGGGTGGTCCGGCTATTGCCATCTGGAAACGGGTGGATATATTGGAATTCATTATGAATAAATCCTACTTCATTCAGTGCCTTCTCTCTAGAGTCAATAGAATTGAATTTTTTACAAAAGTTAATTAATAATGGCTCAACTTCTTTTGGCCTTGCTGTTTTAAAACTTGGATTTCCAGCTATCTTGTTATGAGATTTCTTGAACTGCCCAGCGCCCTTATGTAATGAAAATAAAGAAAGCTTATTTAATTCCTTGATATGTTTAATTGTTAAATCTTCATCTAAGTGTTCAAGAATATAACCAAATGCCTCATTGAGGTTTTTAACCATTTGAATATCTTTTGGAGGTTTGTCTGGATAAATATCTCTTGTTAAAATTTCTACAGTTTCTCCGATTGTCACAGTTCCACCTTCCAATTGAGCAGAACCAGTTAAAAATTCAAAAAGCTTTAATCCAAAAGGATTAATTTCATTTCTTTTTGTTTTTAATACTAATTCCTTAATTTTTTTAAACGGGAGGTAGTTTTCTTTAATATACACTTTTTGTTTATTGTATTCCTTAAGAAAATCAAACATTTTATGGTTTAGTAATGTACCGAGTTTAGGAGTCTTTTGATAAATCAAGATAAACTGATTCTTAACAAGAAAATCAATTAAGGAATTATTTATTGCATTAGCCGAAAGTTGTTTTGGATTTATTCTGGGGCTTTCTTTAACTAGTACATTTAAGATATTCTTAAAATTCCCACTAAACCAAATATTTGGATTTATACTATTTTTTAAAGACCACTTTATTATATCAAATGCTTCTTTTGTGCGCTTACTGAATATAGGGACTAGGATTCCTTTCTCCAATTTCTTTAGCCAACCCATTCTTATTAAAGAGTCAATATGTATATACACCGGAGTATCAAACCCTAAATCTCGAGGATTGCAAGGGGCTTTTTCAATAATCTTGGCAAATACGTCGTATTTTGTTGGCATCTAAGAATAAAATAATTATCGTTTAAATAATTAACTATTTTTATAATATTTCCATAAAAATAGTTCTTTGTCTAGTCTTCCAAAATATTTCTAAATATCTCCTAATCCTTCATGTCCTGCGTCAGGACAATCTTTCAGTTCTAAGAAAGGTTTTTATATTATAAATCCTACAATTGAATATGGGAAAAACTCACCATGGAGAAAAAGAAGTTCACCATCACCACACTCAAACAACTGTAGTTAATGCAAATGGAGGGGGTTTCTTCAATAGTATTGGAAAAAGTGCAGGTTGTTGTATCGGAATTTTAATTGTTTTGGCAATTTTAATTGCAATCGGTGCTTCGGCGTAAAATGAAATTACCATTTTGGATATGTCATCAAAGACTTGACAGAACTTTTATTTTTGGGAAAAAGCCAATGTCGTTATGTTCAAGATGTTTTGGACTTTATTTATTTTTAATTATAGGCTTTCTTATATCTATTATTTTTAATATATCCTTGACCAAAAGCCAAACGCTATTACTAACATTAATTTTTGTTAGTCCATTAATTTTTGACTCTGTAACTCAATTCTTTCGTTTAAGAGAAAGCAATAATCCTTTAAGGTTTATTACAGGTTCTTTAGCCGGATTAGTTTGTGGGGTTGCATTACATTATTTGATATTCTAATTATCTTAACAAGATTTATATATCAACAAAATTTTATGAAAACAGGCTTAGGAAAAGACTTTTTCTAAGTTTTCAACAAAAACAAAGAGCCTATAGCTCAGCCAGGTTAGAGCGCTGGTCTTATATGAGTGGGATTCATAAGAATCTTATAATTTCTTCACTCGAAGAAAGCCAGAGGTCCGGAGTTCAAATCTCCGTAGGCTCACTTAGAAATAATGGGTTAATTTTTAAAGTCCTATTTTCTAATTTTTTTATGAAAGCTAAAGAATTATCCCCCCCACAAATTGCAGCTATTAAAAGAAGTATTATTTTAGGTAGATCTCTGAAACAAGAACATCCAGAAATAGCCGATTTTTATAGGGAAGGAGAATCTTTAATTTCAATTAGCGATAGATTAAATGTAAAACAAGAATATAGAGTTTATGGAAATGTGGCGCTTAAAGGTGTTCAAAATGCAATCTCAGGTCATGAAGGTAAATTTGGATTAGAGTGCTATGATGGATTAATCCCTGATAATGAAGAGAGAGAAGTATTAGCAAGACAACATCGTCAAAAATATGGTCAATTTGCACGCGAAGAAGGATTAGGCGTTCATGGAAGAACTGCGGAACAAATGAGTGAAGATGGTCGCAAAGGGGGCTACAAAACATACAAAGAAGGATTAGGAATATTTGGAAGAACTGCGGAACAAATGAGTGAAGATAGTCGTATTTCTGGTCTTAAGGGAGGCCGTAAAACATACGAAGAAGGATTAGGAATATTTGGAAGAACTGCGGAACAATGGGGTGAAGATAGTCGCAAAGGGGGTTATAATGCTACACTAAATCGGGGTCAAATACCATGGGTAACTGGGAGAATACCTGAAATAGAATATGCTCACGCATTAACTTTTCTTCCAGAATTTCAAAAAGGTTCTTACAATAATGATAATGTACTAATTGCTCTGGAATTAAATATAGAATATCATAATTGTGAGGAAGTTAGGACTGCAAGGACAGTTAAAGACAAACTTTCTGGATACAGAAGATCTCTTGAGGATAAGGTTTAGAATCGTTAAAGAAAATATGTCTCACTGGGTCCTAGGTTCAGAGTTCAAATCTCGCGTTTGCTCATACCTTTTTACCATCGCTGATAAAGAATTAGTGAGGGTCCGAAGCAAAAAATAACACCCAGAGTTCAAATCTAGGGATGTTCAAATCAATTAGGTAAAGAATTCTTTAAATACTTTCAATCTAATCATTAAACATGGTAAAACTTATTATATTGAGGGGTCCTCCAGGATCTGGAAAAAGTACGCTAGCATTATTAGTAGCAAAAAAATTATCCAAGGGAACTATTGTGATTCCAAAAGATACAGTAAATTATGGTTTTCACTTTGTTAATATTAAACAAAAAAAGGATAGGTCTAAGGCAACTATTAAAGAAATAGTTAAATATTATTTAAAGAATAATTATAATGTAATTGTAGAGGGGGTATTTGGAGGGCGTGATGCAAATAAAAAAATAAATGAGATGAAAACATTGTCCGATAAATTTAATGGAGATTTTTACTTAGTTAGCCTTAATGTCAAGTTAAAGACATCCATACTAAGAGATGATATTAGAAAAAAGAAGATTTCAAAAAAAGAAGTAACAAAATGGTATAATTATTTTTATTTAGGACATATTAAGAGCGGATTGATTTTAGATAATGATAAATTAACAATTAATAAAGCTGTAAAATCTATTCTAGAATACCTTCCGACTACATTGAGACACCTTCCATAACTGCACAAAATACAAATTATATGCAGGTTTTTGTATGAATGTATAGTAATAAATATCTTAACTATCTAATGGTAACAGGTAGAAAATCTTATAAACCCAACCAAACCCTCTCCTAATATGGGGCTTAAGAAAATATTAAAAAATGGTTTAGATAAAGCTGTTTTAGCTACTTCATTAATCTCAGTATTGGGAGGAAATGGTGCTATTGCAGACGAGTCTGTTGTAAACCTTAGGAATCGAGATTATAGGGTTGAAACTAATTATTCTGGAGATGTATCAGGATCTTCCCCATATACAATTGAAAATGTTTTTGCAACTGCTTCTAAAGGAACTTACAATGGAGATAGATCTAGAACTGGTGGAGAATTTGTAGAAGATTTAAGATTTAGAGATATTACGGAAGTTATTGATGGAAGTGTTGATAATCATTATACCCTCGGGGGTTTAAGGGTTCCTAGACAAAAAATTGGCGGTGTAGATACTAGAATGTTATTATATGGTGCTATAGACGGTATTAATGGAATCGGTGTAGAAACACTACATAAAATGTCTAGTGCTCCAGGACTTCTAGGAAATTTACAAGTAACTTTAGATTATAGTGAAAGATTTAATCCAACAAAAGCAAGACACCTTGGCGGAGGTCTTAATTTACAGGTTAATGATAATGTCTTAGTTGGGTTTGGATTTGACAGCGTTAGTGACGAATCTGGAAGAACCAATCAATATCATCTAACTGGAGAATTAGATTTAACAGACAGGGATACTCTTGGAGGAGCCTTTGTACTAACTAATAATCCTGATGGAAGCACAGATAAGGGGATTAGGGCGCTTTATATTCGTCATAAAGGAGACTGGGGCCTTAGACTTTTAGGAAGTGGAAATTGGAATGATAGGCATGATTCTAGCAATTATTGGGGACAAGTTATTTTTGCCCAAAATCCTACTACAGATAAACCTGGTGGTACGTGGTTTGTTGGAAGAAATGTGACTGATGAAGAAGAAAATCATTATGCGGTAATTCCTCTAGGACTTAGGATTACAACACCAACTCCTGCCGATAGAGCTAGATCTGGATTTTCATTTATTTTAGATGGAGGACTGAGTAAGGATCCCTTTTCTGAGTCGGTTAATTTTGGAGGGATTTTAGCGTATATGCATTCAAGAAAATTTGGTAAAGATGAATTTGGAGGATCCATTGGAACATCGCATTCATTTGGTGAAACTAGTGATGTAAGAGATAGTAAAACTACTCTTGATTTAGATGGAGTATATAGAAAAGGAAATTTAACATTCTATGTTGGAGCTGGAATTCCAATAGGTGGTAAAATGGCTGATAAAAGTCCAAGGTTATCTTCTGGAATTGAATATAAATTCTAAAACATTAATTGATCCAAAAACTGCACAATATACTAATTATGTGCAGGTTTTTATAATCTATTAGACTGACTAAATTATGAAAATAAGAAAAGCAACAAAGAAAGATAGTCTCCAAATATTAAACATTATGAAACTTAATAGTCCAAAGTATTCTAAAACTTTGGCTCGAAAAGAGATTAATGAAATGTTTTCTAAATCTTTGATTAAGCCAACTTATCTTGTAGCTGAAGAAAAAGGAAAATTAGCTGGGTGTGGAGGATTTATTCCATCTTGGGTAGATAATAATGTTTATGATATATTTTGGCTAAGTGTTCATCCCAATTTTAAAAATAAGGGTGTTGGCAAGAATATTGTTAGGCATTTGATTAAAGAAGTAAGAAAAATTAAAGATCCAATAGCAAAATTGATTATAATCTCTACAAAAATTCCCCTCTTTTTTAGAAATTTAGGATTTAAGAAAATTTCTAAAAAATATGATAGAAATTATATTTTAATGGGAATAGTTTTAAAGTAATTTGAACCAAAAATAATTAATTAGGTGACCGTCTCACTATATTAAAGATCCAGAGCAAAAAATAACCTCATAGTTCAAATCTCGCGTTTGCTCATGCAGCGTAGGATAAAGTTTGTAAGTTATGATGGGAACAACACCCTTACGAATTCTTTCACAAATATAGAAGAGAATAGTAATAATAACCCTACCAATATCATAATTGTTCCACTAATTTTCTTAATAGCTAATGTAGAAGTTCCAATCTTAGAAATTAAATTGCCCTTTGACAATCCTGTGAGAAGAGAAATTAAAATCATTAGAACAGCCATTGTTAGTGAGAATAAGAGAAATGCGAATAATGCTGTGTAAAATCCTCCAGATGCAAAAGCAAAGACCGTTAAACCAGCAAGTATCGGACCACTACACCCAATACCAATTGCGTTATAAAAAAATCCAAAACTAAATAATCCTATGTATGGATTCGTTTGTTTTGATGAAGAAAGACTTTGTGAAATTTTACTTATAAACTTAAATTGTACTCCCCTACCTGAAAGATGCAAAAAACCGAAAACTATCAAAATAGAGCCTATCACTCCCCTAAATATTCTAACAATTAAATTTGGAGTATCTCCTGCTAAGGCAAATGATTTACCAAATCCTGCTCCTAACAATCCTATTAATGAGCCAAGAATAAGATTGAAGACTATTATGCCCAAGGCAGCTACAAGACCATAAACCAAAATAGATTTGAATTTATTTTTGGAAGTTTTCGATGTTTCCTCACTTAGAGAATAGTTATAGGATAGGTAGGATGGTAAGACGGCAAAATTACAAGGATTAAAGAATGCTGCAATTCCTGCAACTATTGCTATTAAAATTAGACTATAGCTTGAGATGTTTGGAACAAAGACTGTCATATATTTAATAAAAATAAAATATCCTACTAGTGCTACTATAATAATTCCCATAAGAATTAATATCATATCTCTTGTTTGTTTTTTCATCCTATTATTTCTCCATCATACGCTTGAATGAGACTATTAGAAACGAGTTCTTCTGGAGTAACGATGCTTGGATCATAAACCACAACCCCGCTTTTTGAATCAAAATCAACTCTTGCGTCCATAACACCAAGTGTTCCTTTTAATGCATTCTCAGAACTATAAGCACACCCTCCACAAAA
The DNA here is from genome assembly GCA_022563455.1 of Nanobdellota archaeon. Lineage (GTDB taxonomy): Archaea > Nanobdellota > Nanobdellia > Pacearchaeales > GW2011-AR1 > JAGVXH01. Next base: position 18,883 of record JADFNI010000009.1, on the reverse strand, counting down.
TAGGCCCGGTAAAGCCAAATTTATTTTCGCGTAGCTCCCATTATTATATTGAGAAGTATCAATAGTATCACTCACCAAAAGACCGCTTGCAAATGGAACCGCTACATAAGAAATTAATAGAAATATCCCTAAAGCTAATGAGCCTGATTTTATCAATGTCTTTTTATTAAATTCTCCAAACATTAATAAGAAAAATATACCTAAAGCAACTGTTACGTATAGGAGATTGCCAACACCACTAACAAAAAATGGAAAGACGGCCCATAACGATGCGATGACTCCCGAAATCAATCCTATGATTAATATCCTTATATTAACCTCTATGTATTCCTTTTCTGCCATTTTAACTTATCACCATCCCAAAAAACGTGTAATAAAGTAGTAAAGCTACTCCACCAATAATCAAACCAATTCCCATCCATCTTTTTATCTTTTCAGTAGACTTCAACACATCTGAAACTAAAGACTTTTTTGAATAGATAATCAAATAAGAAAACACGCTCAATGTAATAGTCAATGCTAGGGAGTAAGACAAGAATGCTGAGATTCCAACCACTAAATTTCCAGTTGCTATAGGAATTAATACTAATGCAGCAATTAGAGGGAAAAGACACCCAATAATATCAAGACCATAAGCAAATCCAAAAATATAAAATCCCTTATAACCAGAACTACTTACTGCCTTAGAATGAACTTTCTCTCGCAATTTATCAAACAGTTTATTTGAAGGAGCATAATTCTTTACAAGCATAATTCCAAACACTACGAAAAGTATTGCAATAGCATACTGAAAATATTTTAGATACTGACCTATTGCTACTCCAAATAATGAAAATATTATTCCTAGAAGAATATAAAATGTGATAATCCCCAAAGCAGAAAAAATACCTATCTTTAGAACTCTTTTCTTTGTTTCATCCGGGTTTTGCTTATCATCCACCATTGCCATATTATAACTAAGAAATGCTGGCAATAAGGCTAAGCCACATGGTGAGAAAAATGAGATTATCCCTGCAAAAAAAGCAAATCCTAAGATGAGATAAAATGAAAATTGACTTAAATTTCCAATATTTGATACAATCTGATTATTCCATATATAAAACCCGCTTGCCGCTACTATAATTATGCCTAATAATATCAGGCTCAAGACCAAATAGCCTTTCTTAATTCTCATTTTTATTTTCTATGATTTTTTTTAAATCGTCTTCATCAGGTATCCCTGTGAATTCCAATTTATGATTAATAATTATGGCAGGAGTACTCATTATCCCATATTTTACAGCAATTTCAGGATTTTCAATAAGATTTATTTCCTTGATAGTAACTCCCTTAACGCCCTTCATTAAGCCTCTTATTTTTTCATTCGCCTTTTCACATTTTGCACATCCCTGAGCAGTTACGATTTCAATAGATATTTTTTTCATTTTTTAAAACACCTCTTGCAATAAGTATTAACATGATTCTCCATTAGCTCTATCAGTGGTTTTATTGTTTTTCTATTGACAGAATAGATTCGTTCTTTGCCATTTCTTTCAACAAAAACAAATCCACAATCTAGCAACCTCCTTAATCCGTGTGACACAGTTGTCTGATGGATATTTAGTTCAGAAGTTAATTGACTTACATTCTTTGGCTTACTAATCAAGGCTTGCACAATTGTGAATCTTACTTGATTCTTTAGAGTTGTCAAAAATCTATCATAGGAAGATTGCATTAAAGGAGATTCTTTCAGTAAATTTTTTATCATAGTTAATTAATAGAACACTTATTTATAAGTCTTATGGTTAATATCCACATATGTTATATTTTACTATATATCTCATTAATTCAATTCATCCACTTAGATTCTAAAGTCTTTATAAATTACCTAATCCTAATACTTTCTATTGAGTAGTTGGGCGTAATACTCAGGAGGAATTATTTCAATCCAAAGTTCAAATTTCATAAAAATAACCGAAAGTTTTATATATTAACATGCTATTAACATGCTATTAACAAAATGGTAAAAGCAATAATTGACATAACAAAAGAAACAAATCAAATTCTAAATATAATTAAAGCTAGACAGAGTCTAAATGATAAATCTGCTGCAATTAATTTTATTGTCGAAGAATATGGTGCTGATATGATGGAACCAGAACTTAGACCAGAATTCATTAAAAAGATGCTTAAACAAAAGGGGGAAAAACCAACTCACGTTGGAACAATTGAAGATTTTGAGAAGAGGTATATTTAATGTACACTCTGGAAATAAATAATGCATTAGATAAAAAACTAGAAAAGATATTTAAGAAAAACAAGAAACTATTTGACATCATTATAAAAAAGTCTAAGGAGATTATTCTAAACCCAAATCATTATAAAAATCTTAGAAAACCATTGAATCATTTAAAACGAGTCCATATTGACAAAAATTTTGTTTTGACATTTTCAGTTAATGAAAGTTCAAAAACAGTAACACTCGAAGACTTTGATCATCATGATAAGATTTACAAATAGAATATATAATGTCCAACTTTGTCAAAAGTCCCAAGAGTTCAAATCTCGCGTTTGCTCATGCATCTGTTGGACAATTACATTTATTCAAATTTTATCCGCGCAATTACTCACAGTACTGTCAACTCCAAGCAGAATTACTAGTAATTGCGTCAACACCTAATTTTTTCAATTTTTTTATCGTCTTCAAATCATCTACTGTCCAAGCGTTAATTTCCAAACCATTTTTATGTGCTTCATCAATTAGCTTTTTTGTTACAATTAGATAATTGGCGTCAATGATATCAGCCTTTACCCTTAATGCATCTCGTATTGCTTTTTTAACAGATTTATCCCTTACACCACCAACGGCACATTTTATTTCAGGATTAGATTTTTTAATTTCTCCAATAACTGAATGATAATCACAAGTTATTATCACATTTTTTAATTTATTATTTTTAATTATTTTTAATATATATTTATGCATTGATTTATCTTTTATATCAATTTTACAAATAACATATTTTCTTAATATATCTATTACTTCCTGTAGCATCGGTACTGATTCGCCATTTGGTTCATGAAATTTTTTCAATTCCTTTAGCGTAAGATTTTTAATCCATCCACTTTCCCCAGTTGCATTTTTTATATTATGATCATGCATTATCACAACCTTTTTATCCTTTGTAAGATGCACATCAAATTCAACTATATCAACATTTAATTTTGTTGCTTTATTAAAAGCTTCCAAGGTATTTTCTGGAGCATATTTAGAGGCCCCTTTATGAGCAATTTTTAAAACCATTTTATATTTTATAATTGTGGATGCTACAATTATTTATCTTAAGATTCAACATTTCCTGATTACTAAGGTTATCAAAATAGCCTTTTATAATTTTAATTGATTCACCATGTGTAACAATCATAACATCCATATAATGCAAATTTTTTAAATATTCTATAAAATTTATTACCCTCTTCTTTTCATCCTCAAAAGATTCTCCATCACCATGCTTTGCATTCCAAAAATCTCCAGAGTCTTTTAAATATTTAATAAATTTTTTTTCCGATTCTCCAGTAAAACCAGTTTTTCGGTCATCAAGTCTTTTATCTACTTTTATTTTAGCATTATGATATTTATTAATTATATGTGCAGTCTCGTTAGTTCTAAAAAATTCAGAAGTAAAAATAATATCAATTTTCTTATCCTTTAACTTTTCTGCAGCTTTCTGCGCCTGTTTCTCACCTTTCTTAGTCAAAACTGTTTTTACCAAAGGATCATCATCACAAATATCTTTTATATTAGATATTGTTTGACCGTGTCTAACAAATATCAATCTCATGAGATTATATAGTTTTTAGATTTTAAAACGTTTCGTATTCATTAAACCTGATTCGATTAACTATGTTTTAATTTTAAAAATAATATGGAAGATACTAAAATAAACGTAATTAGATTCGCGACAATTAGCGGAAGATCTTTAACTAATAATCCATAGATTAACCATAGAAAAATTCCAACGACTAAAATAATAAACATAGCTAAAGATACGTCCTTTGTTTTTTTAGTTTTCCAACTTTTGATAACTTGCGGTATAAAAGCAATCGTAGTAAGTAATGCTGCAAGAAATCCTAACGCCGTCACCAAATTCATTAAGCAAATAATTAAATCAGATATATAAACTTTTTGAATATATATTATCTAGTAGGATATTCTTTATAAATATCCTATCCTCAAAGAGAAGATGAAAGTAGCTGTAGTTGGTCCAATTTGTAAGGATGTGAACACAATTAAAGGAAAGAGCACTGAGTTGCCTGGAGGGGTTACCTATTACTCAGGGAGGACTTTTGAATCCTTAGGGGTTGAAACTATTGTATTTGGATCTTGTGGTTCTGAAGATGTTGAATGGGCAAGTGGATTTGGGTTTGATTTTATTCATACAGGGAGTAATGGTACAATAAAATTTAAAAATATATATCCAGATATTAAAAATCCTGATTTAAGGATGCAAAGAATTGGAACTCCAAATAATATTACTCCTGAAGATATTCGACTCAATTCCCTAACTGGATTGGACTATTTTATTTATGGACCTCTATCTTATGATAATATATTTGCATCAGCAATTAAGGAATTTTCAGGTGCACTAAGAAATACTAGAACTCAAACTGTGCTTCTCCCCCAGGGTATGATTAGATATACTGAGGGAGGAGGAATTGTAAAAAGAAATCCAGAAAATGTTCTTAGAGCAATACCATACCTGGACTATATCTTTTTAGACGATGAAGAATTAAAATTCATTAGTGGAGAAGATATTGTAGAATATGGCGCAAGAAGTCTCCAAGATATGGGAGTAAAGAATGTAGTTGTTACACTAGGTAGGGATGGATCGCAGTTATTTCTTGGAAGTGATACTGTATATAAGATAAAAGCATTTAAACCAAGAAAAATAGTTGACACAACTGGAGCAGGGGATACTTTTATGGCGGGATATTTTTCAGGCAAGGATGCATATATTGATCCTGTAGAACAGGGAAGATTTGCTGCAATGGCAGCAACAATCGGGTTGGAGGAAAAAGGAGTGTTTAAAAAATCGCGTAAGTATGTTTTGGATAGGCTAATGAAAGAGGCATAAAAGAATTTATAAATAATTCATCTTAGGTAAATATAAAAGGGGCTACAATGAAAACAACAGCTAAAATTTCTTCAACAGAACATCTTATGTATTTGATAATGTTTGCTCATGCCTTACAAATATCAACCTCATAATTTTAGATTGCTATTTCATTAATAAAATGTATCTATCCAACTATAACTAAATTAATAAACTGTTAATTATCGCTAAGTAAATGTATGTAGCAATAATTGGTCCAATTTGTAAGGAGATCACTATCCTTGGAGAAAAAAGAACTGAACAGGCTAGGGGGGTTGCGTATTCTACTGGGCAGGCACTTGCCTCATTGGGAGTTCAAACAACTGTCTTCGGATCATATAATGATAATGATGCACTAAACAATAAAGATTTTAAATTTGATCTTGAACATATTGCAGGAGATATAGTCCACCCAGAAACATTATCTAGATTTGACTACGTTGTTTTTGAACCGTTGTTCAACGATAATATTTCTTCACTAACAATCAAAGAATATTCAAGACATTTAAAAGGTGGAAACACAAAGCTAGTCTTAGCTTCTCAAGGAATGTTCAGATATGGACAGGAGGATGAAATAGTATGGGACAAGCGAAAAAGTGTAATTGACACACTCCCTTCCATTGATTGTGTATTCTTTGATAAATGGGAATTGGAATTTATTAGTGGAAAAGCAAAGATAGTAGACGGGGCAAAATATCTGCTGAAAGAGGCTGGAGTAAAAAATGTTATAGTAACTACAGGAAGCAAGGGATCCCGCTTATTTTTTGGCAATAGCGAATATGTGATAAACGCTTTTCCAACAAACAACTTAGTCAGCACAACTGGAGCAGGGGATTCTTATATGGCAGGATTTCTAAAAGCTAAAGGGTTAAAGTATTCCCCTTATAACTGCATAAAATTTGCTTCAATGACTGCAACCATGTCTATTGAATCAAATGGGCCATTTAATGGAACACTTGAGGAAGTCTTAACTAGAGTTGATGAAGAGTCAAAGAATTTATAAATATACATTATCTTAAATAGAAATAAGAAGAGGTTAAAATGAAAATATCTGAAAAAAATTCCATGGAGAGAACTTTCTTATCAAATGAAAGAAACGCTCTTTCAGAAGAACGGACAATATTAGCGTACATAAGAACCGAATTATCAATCGTAGGTGTTATCGCAATAATTCTAAAATTCTATTTTGACGATTTTTACTGGGCCCCCCATATAGCAATTTCCATGTTTATAATTTTTGGAATTTCGATAGCCTTTGAATCTATAAAAATAAGAAAACTTAAAGAAAAGAGGAAAAAATACCAAGAAAAACATCCCCATTTTAAACTTTAATATATTATAAAAATAAATAATAAACATTTTCTAGACTTTATTACAATCTTGAGTTTAAATCTATAGACTTTTTTAACAGAACAGCAGGGTTCATCCTAAGCATAAAGTGCTTTACAACTATGGGCGAATTTATAAAGATAAAAATTCCTTAAAAAATATGGGAAATTTAATATCAAAATTAGTAATTGCATATCATAATTTTAAATGTAGAAATATATCTTTAGAAGATATTGATCGTTGTAAAAAAGATGAGGGAATTCCAGAAAAAATAGAACAAACAGGAGATTATAGATTAATTAAACATTTTACTGTAGATCTAGGTGGAAATCCCTTAATAAGAATCGAAGTGGAAAAATGGGGAGAAATTAAAAGCGATACAGGAGAAGACGGATATTCAGTAACTTTTATACCTTATAGAACTTTTATACATGAATATAATTCTAAAGGATTTCATGAAAGGACAACAAGCGATATTGGAATATATAATCTCTAATTATTAATTTAACCAGTCTTTACCAAACTAATCTCGAAATCTCCACCAATGTTTGCATCCTCTACAAATCCATCAAGTGTAATCCCAGTTCTTTGAACACCAATCTTATTTGTTCCACTAGTCATTATTCCCCTAAATCCATGAATACTAACAGTCTCGTTGTCAAGCTGCATTGTAATTTTACCAGAATCAAATTTCACCTCCCCAGAACTTAAAGATTCATACTTCTTCAAATAAACTCCTTCAAGTTCCAAGAAATCATATCCCATAGAGTCATCAATTCGAACGTTAATACTATCGTCCGTCGATGAAGTCGGAAAATCATTAATAGTAACGGTTGTCACTTTTCCCTTTATCAAATATATATTATCCCCATCAAAAGAAATAGATCCATCAAAATCTTCGAGCAAGATCTTCGTAGTTCCAGTTCCAGACAAATCAAAAAACCCATCTTTTCCAAGATAAACATTATTAGTAGCACCAGACACTTCAATAGTGATCAATTTTATTTTTTGCTTTAGTTCAAGAACTTCTTTAAGACTGTCAAGCTCCGCGTAAAGTTTAAAATTTTCAGTTAAACTAATATTATCAGTATTTCCATCCTCTCCAATCGAAATAACATTTCCTGTAATAAAGTCCATTCCAGAAAACGCAAAAAACAATAACAACAACACAACACCTATGAAACTAAGGATTATCCACTTCTTACTAAAAAAACGATTTGCATGAGGATTCGCGATAACCTGTCTTACTTCTTGTTCTCTCATTCTTGCATATTTTTTATCCTTTTAGCTAATTCATAGAGTACCTTTTCAGGTTTATTAATGTTTTTGATTTCAGTTCTAACAGTTTCACTAAACTGCGCAATCTCAATAGTTCCAATTCCAATAATTTTATCAAGTATAGACCTATTCAAATGAATCTGAGACATAGATCCATAACTCATTTTCTTAAGTCTATGAACAAATATTCCTTCACTTTTCAAAAGCATATGTGGCGTAAGCTCGTAATAATGAGTTATCCTATGTACCTCAGTCAACTTTAAAATAAGAATCATAAAAGCAACAGCAATAATAAGAGCATTTCGGTTCAATGGAAGATCGTTTCTTATAATATACAAAATAATTAACATAACAACTACAACCATCAAATAATAAGGAATATATCCTTTTCTAGAAGACCTAACAATGTTCCTCTTTCGCTTCTCTTCCATCTATTAAGTTAATAAACTAAATATATAAATCTTGTAGTTTTAAATTAATCAAGAGGACTTAGAATTCTTAAAGCATTTTTTGATTTACTAGCAACAACTCTGAGTAAATTACCCTTAGACATATAGATGATATAAACTACAAATTAACATAGCCCACAAACATTTTTAACAAGGATATATCATTACAACAATTAACACAAATTATAATAACTCTAGAATGGTAACATTTATAAACAAACAGACTAAGATTATGATAAGATGACTGCAATAAATATGATGTCCTTTGGAACCTCAGGAGCGGCCGTAGCTGATGAACAAGCTTCTTCAGGAGGAAGAAAATATAATGTAAGTGAGAAATTACATATCCTAGATGATGGAGTTATATATGGTGGAAGTGGTAATGCAGGATTTATTCTAGAAGTCTATGAAGGAATAAAAAGGAATCTCAGAAGTCAGGATGAAAATTCTCCAAGAGAACTTCATAATATTTATGAAACTACAATAAATGAACTTCTAAATCATAAAACTAATAAAAAGTCAGAATACTTATATGCAAACACTGGACTAACTCTAGAAGAAGTTCAGTCTGGAACTCTAAGATCTGGTCAAAAAATTGATGAAGCAGCAAAATCTAACGCTATTGCTTGCATAGGTACATCGGATAATCTATTAGACACAAGTATATTACTTGGAGGTATTGAAGATGGTAGATTTAATATTTATTGTCTAGAAACTAGATTTGGGGGATCTATGTCTCCAATTCCTTATCAAAGCATTGGCAGTGGCTCAGATGAATCAAATAAAAGCTTATCTAATTTCTTTTCAGAACTACCTAGGGAAAGAAGAAGTTCTATTTGTCCAAAGGAAGGTTTATTATCTCTCATAGAAGCAACAAATGCAGCATCAAAAATTAATCATGGTGTTGGAGGAACATTGTCAATTACTTACATGGACAAAAGCGGAATAATCACACTTTCAGAAGATCGATGTGTACTAGCAGCAGAGGTAGTTAAAGCATATTCAGCAGGATTTCTTAGTAAGGATTTTACCCACGAGGCTGTAGGAAGATTAGTAATAGAAAACGGAGATGTTATGGATATCTCAGATAAAATGTTCGAAAATTCAGGTTCTGAAAAGAAGTTAAACATGTTTCTAAGAGGATATAAAATTGGTCCAACCAAAACAAATTAAAACCTTTATATTTTCAAAGTTCTATGTTACTAGGATTAGTAGGAAAACCGTCATCCGGAAAGTCAACTTTCTTCAAAGCCGCAACAATGGCAGACGTACTTATAGCATCTTATCCTTTCGCAACAATAGAACCAAATCACGGCATGGGCTACGTCAGGGTAGATGCTCTATGCAAGGAATTAAATGTTAGGTGTAGTCCCAGGACAGGATTTTGCACTGGAGTTACAAGATTTGTTCCAGTAGAATTAATGGACGTTGCAGGTTTAGTTGAAGGGGCAAGTACTGGAAAAGGATTGGGAAACAAATTTTTAGATAGTCTTAGACAAGCAGATATGTTTATACAAATAGTAGATATCTCAGGAACAACCGACGCAGAGGGAAAAGAAGGAGTTGGAGATCCTATAAAAGATGTAAAAATGCTAGAAGGAGAATTGGATAAATGGTACCAGAGTATCTTAGAAAAAGTATGGGCAAAATTAACAAGGACAATACAGTCAACAAAGTTAAACTTTGCAAAAGAAATCGCTAAACAATTTTCAGGATTAAAAGTAACCGAAGATGATGTAAGGGAAGTTTTAATAAAATTAAAATTAGATCCTTTAACTCCCACAAAATGGACAAATGAAGAAGTAGCAAATTTTTCAAGAGGATTAAGACACATAACAAAACCAATGTTGATCGCAGCAAACAAAATAGATAAACCAGGAGCATTAGAGAATCTAGAAAAATTAAAAGAAAGCTTTCCAGATATTTTAATAATTCCATGTTCAAGTGACGCAGAATTATCATTGAGATCAGCTGCAAATACAAATCTTATAGAATATATACAGGGTAGCGCTAGTTTCAAAATTAACGAGGATAAAGTAAACGAAAAACAAAAGGCAGCACTAATGCTAATCAAAGAAAACGTCCTAGATAAATTAGGTTCAACTGGTGTTCAAGAAGTTTTAGATGAATCAGTATTTAACCTTCTAAAAAGAATTGCAATTTTCCCAGCAGGTTCAAAATTAGCAGACTCTAAGGGAAACATTCTCCCAGATTGCTTTTTGTTAAAAGAAAATTCCACTGCTTTAGATTTTGCATATCACCTTCATACAGACATAGGAGACAATTTCATAAAAGCAATAGATGTTAGAACTAAGCAACCTGTAGGAAAAGACCACCCATTAAAGCATCGAGATGGAATTGAGATAATGACTTCTTAATTCCATCGAGCGAGATGGCGAATTATTTGCCCGAAATTCACAAATAAAAGACATAATGAATTTTCAGGGCGAATGATGAGTTTGAGATAATGACTTCTTAATTCCATCGAGCGAGATGGCGAATTATTTGCCCGAAATTCACAAATAAAAGACATAATGAATTTTCAGGGCGAATGATGAGTTTGAGATAATGACTAGTTAAAAGAAAATATAGTAAATAAAGGCATCAGCTCTTTATATGATTGTCGTTTTTAGTAAGCCTCATTATTCCACAATCAATTTTATAAAAGAACTAAACTTCAAAAGCAAAATGGTGATGCATATTATAGAAGCACAGCAGTTATCAAGGGGAATTTTATTAAAATTATTTAAACGAGCAGATCAGCTTCGAGAGAATCCATCAAACTTCTTAAAAGGGAAAATTCTAACAAGCTTATTCTATGAACCAAGTACAAGAACAAGACTAAGCTTTGAAGCAGCAATGTTGAAACTTGGAGGATCTGTAATGGGAACAGAAAATGCGAGAGAATTTTCTTCGGTATCAAAAGGAGAATCCTTAGAAGATTCAATAAGAGTCATAGCAGGGTATTCAGACGTAATAATTCTTCGAAACAGTATAGAAGGCTCTTCAAAATTAGCCGCATGTATAAGCTCTGTTCCAGTCATTAATGCAGGAGAAGGATCCGGTCAACACCCAACCCAAGCTATCCTCGATTCATATACACTTTATAGGGAATTTGGAAGTTTAGAAAATTTAAAAATTGCTGCAGTTGGAGATTTAAAATATGGAAGAACTATACGTTCTCTTTGTTACCTTCTAGGAAAGTTCACAGGTATAGAACTAATTTTTGTTTCTCCAGAAAACCTAAAGATGAAAGACGACATAAAAGAATATTTATTAAAACATAACACAAAATTTATAGAAGTTGATAACTTGGAAGAAGTTTTACCAATGGTCGACGTAATATATATGACAAGAATTCAAAAAGAGAGAATAAATAAAGAAGAATATGAGTTAGCGAAGGGAAAATTTGTATTAAATGAATCAAATTTAAATTTGATAAAAGAAGGAGCAATAATAATGCATCCACTTCCACACGTCGAGGAAATAAATTTATCTATAAAAACAGAACAAAACGATTCCAGAATTGCATACTTCAGACAAGCAGAAAACGGACTATATATAAGGATGGCAATTCTAGAAGAGGTAATGAAAGAAAAAGAAAAATAGTTCAAATGAAAAAAGTAGTCTACAACATCGAAGGGAAACATTATTCAATTAATGCAGAAATATGTGATACCTCCTGGAAAAAATTTAGAGGTCTAATCTTTCAAAAAAATCCAGTGCCATTATTATTCATTTACAACAAAGAAAAAAATCTTTCAATTCATTCTTTCTTTTGTAAGCCATTCACAGCAATTTGGTTGGATAAAAATATGAATTCAACAAAAGTTATAGACGCTAAACCCTCAAGATTCAACTATTCTGGAAGGGGAAAGTATCTTCTAGAAATTCCAAAGACTACTATAAAATAACAAACTACCGACGGAAAAATTGAAACTATGAATAGAAACATTTAAATATAAATTTTAACTAAATTAAACATGTCAGTTAAGAGGTAAAAAGGAGGTTATCAAATGGGAAAAATTATTGCAAAAAATATCGTTAGCAGAAAATCTGGTTTCTTGTATTACGTAGATGGTAAGGGAAACGTGTGCGAGGCTAAGATGGCAAGAGGTGGTAAGAAGAAAAAGAAAGTCGCTAAAAAGAAGCCAGCAGCAAAAAAGAAAAAAGCTGTGAGTAAAAAGCCAGCTGCTAAAAAGAAGAAAGTTGTTAAGAAAAAGAAAAGATAAACTTTTTTAATCATATTCAATGAACCTTTCTTATTTAGGGAGAGGGAAGGTTCATTATTTCTTTATTTTTTTAAACAATTTTTAACCCAAAAATATTATTTTTATCTAAAAATACTTTTCCATATAAAATCTAATCAGTTGCTCAACCTCAGGAATACAGCTTTTATCTTGAACACCAACTTTAGTCTTTTTTTGAACTTCTTCTAAATTCGTTGCACCCTCAAGTACAGCCTCTTCAATGTCTTTATCAGTAATCTTTAATATCTTATCAATTATCTTCGCACCTTCCATCTTTATCCGATCATTCTGCCCAGTCTTCTTAAAATAATCATTAAGTGCATATTGAAGAGCCTTATCTCCAAGAACTGAACAATGAAACTTTCTTTGAGGTAGTCCCTCAAGCCTGTTTGCGATATCTTGTGGCTTAATAGCAAGAGCTTCCTCAATAGTTCTTCCACCATTTTCTAAGATCATAACAGAAAGCATTGAAGTTGATCCAATTGCTGACGCACACCCAAAGGTCTGCCATTTAAAATCAGTTATTCGGTCAGCCTTAGAATCAACCATCACCCAAATCTTCATCATATCTCCACAATTTTTCACAATTATACCACTATACATTCCATTATTATTAGTAATTATAGCATAATTATTATGAGATTCTACAGTAAAATTATAAACATCTTCATTATTACATTTTTCAATTGATAATATTCTATGATTGTAAGATACAACTTGCTCTTTAAATTTATTAAATGATTTAAATCGTGGATCAACGCACTGTGGAAGATTATCCCCCTTTGCAAATCCTCTCCAATTTTCATTATTAAGTTTTACTTCACCAATTATAAAATATTCATATGCTTTCTTTAAAATTTGTTCATTAGAAATGTTTTTCCATCTACCATTTCTCTCCCCAGATGTTGCAAACGACATAGTCATTTTATATAAAAGTTTTTCTTGTTCACTAGCTTTGTTCCACCATTCCCTCATTGGATTTTTATCTCCCTTTATATCTCTTACAACCCCTTTAAGGTGATCCTTATGTTTAATACTATGAAGTTTTGAGTGCTCTTTAGCTGAGAGTAATTGTAAATTTTTAATATTATTATTTAATTTATTTTCATCTATATGATGAATATTTGGTTTTTCAATTCCAAAATTTTCAATTGGTCCATTATGATTCTCAAATATCATTTCATGCTCTCTAAATCTATTTCCTCTGTTATCATAAACATGAAAATATCCCTTTCTTATAACTTTATGAAATGGCATTAAACTCATTCCCTCTTTTAAATCCTTAACTTCTATATATTCTCCACTTCTAAGCATAATTTTATGATCCATAGTTGCCTTAAAATTACTACCATCTTCTAAATTAATTTTAATTAATTCAGCATTTTCTTCAGTTTTCCTAAAATTTATAGCTTTACTTATATTAATTTTCTCTCCATCATAACAATATATATCAACATCTTTATTTTCAAGAGTAAGTTGCTTTATTGATAATTCATTTCTTCCATCTGCAACAGCTATCATAGTATCTCCACTTAGACATGCAGGACTTCCAACCTCTCCAACACCATCAGCTTCCTTATCATACCTTAAAGCAACATCTTCGTCCCTAATTAAATTCTTAGGATTGAAGAAATGCTCTTTTACAACCTCATTATAAAACCATTTCTTTGAGTCAACAGTAGCTTTTACATCAAAGTGAGCTTTTGGTTTAATAGATTCCTGTTCACTCATTTTCTAACCTCATTTTTAATTTCTAATGCAATAGTTGTTTTCATTCTTTCCTCTTTTTTTAGTTCCATATATTCCATGCTAATCTTCATATTTTCTTCTGTTAAGTATTCCTTAAAGTCTTCAGGATTAAGCTTCACTGGAGAAATATCTCTAAGCCTTTCAATTATTCCAGGAAGTACATCTAAAAGTTTGTCAATATTTTCTTCAGTAGTACCTCGACCCAAACTAAATCTTAAACTCCCATGTGCAGCCTCGTAGGGAAGCCCAGTTGCAAGAATCACATGACTAGGATCAAGCGTCTGACTAGTACAAGCAGAACCACTACTAGCACATATTCCTTCATGATCTAAATATAAAAGTATTGCCTCTCCCTCAACATCTAACATAGTAATATTAACATTACTAGGAATTCTCTTAGTGGGGTGACCGTTTAAAAAAGCCTTCGGAATAGTTCCTAAAATCTCATTAATTAATTTATTGGAAAGTTTACCAATTCTAATATTTTCTTTAACCTTAATTTCTTCAGCAATTTCAAGCGCCTTTGCAAATCCAACAATCAAAGGAATATTTTCGGTTCCACTCCTCATTTTTTTCTCTTGACCTCCTCCATGTATAAGTGGGGTGAGCATTACACCCATTCTCTTATATAAAAGCCCAACACCCTTAGGACCATAAACTTTACTAGCATTAAGAGTAAGTAAATCAACACCGAGACCCTTCACATCCAAATTAAGTGAACTAGCAGCCTGGCACGCATCTGTATGAAACAAAACTTTTTTCTCCTTACAAATTTCAGCAATTTCTTTTATCGGTTGAATTGTTCCAATTTCATTATTAACATACATTATAGAAACTAAAATAGTATCTTCCCTAATTGCTGCTTTCAAGTCGTCCAAACTAACCATCCCATATCTGTCCACATCTAAATAAGTAACCTCAAATCCATTCCTTTCTAAATATTCACATGTCTCAAGAACGGCGTCGTGCTCAGTCTTCTGAGTGATAATATGCTTTCCTTTGTTAAGTTTCATTCCATAATGCCATGCGACACCCTTTATTGCAAGATTAACAGATTCAGTCCCACCACCTGTAAAAATAACTTCATCAGCTTTACAGTTTAATATCTCACTAATATTTTTTCTAGATTCATCAAGTGCCTTTCCAGCACTAAGTCCTTCACTATGCATGCTCCCTGGATTTCCGTAAACCTCTGAAAAATATGGCATCATAACTTCTAGAACTTCTGAATCAACTTTCGTAGTCGCTGCATTATCTAAATAAATTGTATTATTAGTCATATTCTTCATATTCTCCTTCAGTCATAGAATTTAATTGCTTTATAAGTTCTTCGGGATCCATTCCATGAGTTCGTGCTCCTTGTTCAATTGTTTCAAACTGACTCATAGGACATCCAGCACACCCAAGCCCTTGACTAGTCAATTTTTTTGCAAAACCAGGATCCTTGTCTATTAATTCTGCAATTGTAGAGTCTTTTGTTATTTGCTCAGTATCACTCCTTGGTTTTTCTTCCATCACTTTCTGGGGTTCTTCTTCTTCTTCTTCTTCTTCTTCCATGAGGCTAAATTTTCCGCCACTTCCAATTTTATCCTCCATAGGAACTAGGATCTGCGTTGCAGTATTCCATAACCCCCTTATTATATTCTTTACAAGTTTCACAAGAATACTTGTTCTCCTTCATATACTTTAAAATTCTCTGGATCTCAATTAAAGCCATTTTATTATTCTGATTAATAATCTCACTAGACTTTTTAATCTCACATTGAACGTCCAAACTTAGTTTAATTTTATTAGCCCTCTTATTGGATAAGTACTGACTAATAGCAGCCTTACTAATCCCAAGAGACTTCCCAGCGACCTCATAACTAAGCCCGTATTTCTCTGTAAGAAGCCTAGCTATCTCTTTTCTAATAGCAGGTATAATATACCATACTTCAATTTCCTGAGGCAAAGAATACATGTTAACTATAGTTAACTAATCTATTTAAGTTTTTCGGAAAATCTATTATTCATCCAGTTCTAGAACATCCATATACCCTTCCCTCGCTAGGACTACTTATTCCAAACACTCCAGGTATTACCTCTCCAGTTTTAATCACTTCTTCTTTTCCCTCAACAACATTTCCAGTAAAAGCTCCAGTAGAAAATACAAAATACAAAAGTGACAAAATAAGAATTAAAACAGCAACCCAGATAAGTATATTTTTACTGTTCTCCATCGAAAAAAAAGACAAGGAAACTTTATAAACTTAATCAAACCATGGTGATTATGGTAGTATATTGGATAGGTGGAGCAGTTGTGGCAATAGTAGCCCTAAGTTTTTTTATATATTACAACAAATTTATAAGGTTAGCTCAACAAATTGATAACTCCTTAGCACAAATTTCAGTCCAATTAAAGAAAAGATCAGATCTTATTCCAGGTCTATTAAATTCAGTAAAAGGCTATATGAAACACGAAAGAAAAATAATAGCTGAAGTAACAAACGCTAGAAAAGCATTAATGGGTGCAAAAGGAATAGAAGACAAAGTAAAAGCTGGCAACCAATTACAAACAGCTCTCAAATCAATTTTTGCAATAGCAGAAGCTTATCCAGACTTAAAAGCAAACACAAACTTTCTTCACTTACAACAAGAATTATCTGCTATAGAAGATAAAGTAGCATATGCTAGACAATACTACAACGACGGAATAATGTCTTATAATGTGGGACGAGAAACAATTCCTGGAATGTGGTTTGCAAATATGTACGGATTCAAGAAAAGAGATTATCTGAAAATTACAGAAGAAGAAAAAGCTGTTCCAAAAATTGATTTTGAATAATATTTCAACAGATATATTCAAATAACCATTATTAAATAATATATTATATAACATCTATATTTAAGTATATAGGTGGGATAGAAATAATTAAGTATATCTTTAATTATATTAATATATAAAAACTCAATTTATTATTTTTTTATTAATGAAATTTATTATTTTAAATTCAAAAGAAATGAAGAAATTAAATAATAGTCCTAATTAAATGCGAACTACAGAAGAACAAGAGAAACTTGAAAAGGATATATGCAATAATATCTCAGATTCAATTTTTAAGTTATTAAAAGGACGAAGAGAATTTTTTGCAGAAAAGCTTTCAGAAAGGCAAAAGATTAAACCTAAAACAGCGGTAACATATCTTAGTGATATTTCAAATCGTCGTCTAGCCTATAAAATTAGACCATCCAGTAGTGGAGATACTAAACTTCATATAAGAAGGCTAGCAGTTATTTATGATATGCGAAATGTATCCAGGGATGCTCCTATCATTGATGAAACAAGATATATTAATCCAGATTTTCAGTATCCAATTAGATAGATAAAGATATAAAAATACAAGTTTTCTATTCATTATATGGAACCAGTACGTTTATCCTTCCACGATGAAATAAGAAAAAATAAAATTCAATCTTTCTTCCTAATAGGAATTGTCCTAGCAGTTCTTCTAGCATTAGTATATTCAATTGGTTTTGTCTTCGGTGGAGATCTTTTCTTCATAATATTAATCTTCGGAACTATAATCTCAATAATCTATGTAACAGTTGGTTTCTACAAATCAGCAGATTTAGCAATTGCATCCGTAAAAGCAAAAAAAGCAACGGGACCAGAGTTTAGGCAGTACAATAATACTGTAGAAGGTTTATGTTTAGCTTCAGGCCTTCCAAAACCAAAACTCTACGTAATGGACAATCCTCAAATCAACGCATTCGCAAGTGGCAGGGATCCAAAACATGCAGTAATTTGCGTAACAACGGGAGCACTCCAAAAATTATCAAAACATGAATTAGAAGGAGTATTATCTCACGAACTTTCCCACATTGCAAACTATGACATTAGATTCATGACGCTAACTGCAGTTCTCGTCGGAATGATTTCAATAATTTCTCAAATTTTTCTTCGAAGTCTTTTCTGGAGCTCTCTAGGGGGCGGACACAGGAGCAACAATAATAATGGCGGAGTAGTAATCATGGTAATTGCAGTAGTCTTAGCAATCCTATCTCCAATATTGGTCGCAATAGTGCAGTTCGCAATTTCAAGAAAACGAGAATACGCAGCAGATTCTTCAGCAGTAAAATTCACAAGAAGTCCAACTGGATTAATAAATGCACTAAAGAAAATAAAAGGAAATTCAGAAATGGAAGTTTCAGGTGCAGTAGCTCCATTGTTCTTATCAAAGCCATCAAAGAAAAGAGAATGGTTCAGCACACATCCACGCCTTGAAGACCGAATAAGAAAGTTGGAGAGGATGTAAGGAACCAAAAAACTTTATATATCGCCTAAAGCATATTAGTTCATGAATAGTAAAGAGAAACTAGATCTAATAACTAGAAACCTCCAAGAAATAATTGGGGAAAAGGAATTAAAAGAAAAAATTAACTCTAATCAAAATTTTTCAGTTTATTGGGGAACAGCAACTACAGGAAGTATATCTATTGCATACTTTTTCCCAATGTTAAAAATTGCAGATTTTTTAAAAGCTGATTGTAAAGTTAAAATTTTAGTTGCAGATTTACATGCAGCACTCGATGGAATTTCTTGGGAAGAGGTAAACAGCAAATTTGATTATTATAAAGAAGCAATAATTACAATCTTAAAAACAATAAATGTTCCAATTAAAAATTTAGAGTTTGTTAGGGGTTCAAACTTACAATT
>JADFNI010000042.1 GCA_022563455.1 Nanobdellota archaeon | reverse complement strand
TTCAAAACCTTCAAGAATCGTATCAGGTTCTACCTGCTCCGCTTCCGCGCGTAGGGGCTCCTTTGGTATAGCCGGTTGAGGCATCCCCGTGAGCTCACCTTCAATCCCTTGGTGCAGAGAATCGAGTTCGACATTTAGACGGTCGATTTCGGTTTGTTTCTCTTTAGATTCCACCCCAGACAAATCAGCCTTTTTCTTCTTCGCTTTATCCAATATTTGTATCTTCATTCCCTTATCCCCTCACTTTTCTTAATAATCTTAGCAACAAAAAATCCATCAGTATCATTATCCTGCGGATACAACCTCAAACACTTTTCCACAGACTTATCCATCGAAACACCTTCCCATTCACATACCCCTGGCCTAAACTTTAAAGGTAAATTTATTTGCAAAACTTCAATATCAAATTTCTTAATTAAATAATCCACAATCATTTCATTTTCTTCAGGAGCAAGAGTGCATGTGGAATAAATCATAATGCCACCAACTTTTAATAGCTTAATAGCAGACTCAGCAAGTCTCCTTTGTGTTGCAGCAATCTTCTTAATCATATTAATATTCCACATCAAAAAAGTCTTTGGAGATTTCCTAAGAGTCCCTTCTCCAGAACATGGAGCATCAACCAAAATTTTATCAAAACGAAATTCAGTTTTTTTATACAATTTATTACAAAGAGCAACACCTTCTTTACGAGTAACAATCGTATTCATAACACCACATCTTTCAAGATTTGAGTTCAATATCCCAATTCTTCCCATACTTACTTCATTAGCAATAATCGTCCCAGTATTCTTCATCATAGCAGCACCTTGAGTAGTCTTACTCCCAGGACTAGCGCATAAATCTAAAATAATCTCTTCTGGAGAGGGTTTAAGAACAAGCATGGGTAGCTGTGAACTTATTTCTTGAACATAATAAAATCCAAGCAAATGCTCCCGAGTCTTTCCAAGCTCCCCGGGTTTAAGTTTAGTTTCAATTACAATCACTTCAGGATTTTTTTCAAACGGTTGTCTAAGTTTCCATCCATAAGCCTTCAACCGATTTAGAAGCTCAGTCACACTAATTTTAAGAGTATTACATCGAATAGAACTTGGAGTCTTAGTATAAGAGATCTCAAAAAATTCTTCAGCCCCAGCTTTTCCAAGCAAAGCCTCCATTCGAGTCCGAAACCCTTCCTTAATAGGAAACCTATCTTTCAAATATTCTGAATATTCCTTAGGTTTAAGTTTTACATCTTCCATAAAAACAAAGACGAATATTAACTTATATAGTTTATGAAAAGAACTCCATTCATTCTACTTATAATTCTCAAGAAATAAAAAAAATTAAACCCACAATCTTCAATATCTACAATAAACCCCAATAATACTTATTAATAAAAATTAACATCATTAGACATGAAAAAAAGACAATTTACAGCACATTTCATAATTCTTAATTTAATGAGATTCATTCTAATCCTAACTTTCATATATTCGCTTGTAAGCAATAGCCCACTAATTCAAATTATTTCTCTAATAGCCTTAGCAGTAACTTTTATTCCATGGTTACTAAAAGAATTATTTGGTCTAGAAATTCCTTCAATGGTAGAAATAATTTATATTCTATTTATCTATGGGCTTTTAGTCACTGGAGAAACAAAAGGATTTTTTCAAGGGCTTTGGGGTCTAGACATCTTAATGACTTTAACGGCTTCAGTAACTTTAGGGTTTGTTGGTCTTAGCATTATACATATTCTCTACAAAAGAAAAAGAATAAATGCAAATCCAGCCTTCGCTGCTCTTGTGATATTTACTTTTACTGTAGCAATGGGCTCTTTATGGGAATTATTTGAATTCACTTTAGATGCATTACTAAACACAAGCCTTCAAAAGGGCTTAATAGATACCATGCAAGACCTAGCGGTAAATATTCTCGGAGGACTCTTAGTCGCGATTCATGGATTCCATTACATCAAAACTGGAAAATCTCCGCTGGTAAGTTTATTCATATCAAAAAAAATAGAAGAAAATTTATGGCTACTAGGTCCTAGAAAAATAACTGACCCAAAAATAAAAATTCTCGATTTAATTGACACCGGAGAAAATTATCAAATAGAATTCAAATCCACTTTTAGGACAAACCTTCATACTAAGGAATTCGACAAACGAATGGAACTAGGAATCTTGAAAACCTTATCTGCATTTCTAAATACTAGGGGTGGAAATTTATTAGTGGGAGTAGATAATGATGGAAATTTATTAGGATTAAAACAAGATAATTTTGAGAGCGATGATAAATTAAGTCTTCATGTTACAAATCTAATAAAGTCACATATCGGAAACGAATTCGTACCCTTCATAAAGTTCGAGCTAGTTCAAATAAAAGATAAAAAAATATTATTAATGACAGTCACAGAAAGTAAAAAACAAGTTTTCTTAAAAATTGACGGAGTTGAAGAATTTTATATTAGAAATGGTCCTTCAAGCGTAAAACTCGCAGGAAATTCATTAGTAGATTATATTAAATACAAGTTTGAGTGATAATTTAATTTTTAAGAAAGTCAGTTAAACTTGTTAAAACACGTGCTAATTTTAGATGGCTAGCTACCCCTTTTAATGATATACAACAAAGAATTCCTTCTTCATATATACCCGGTCTATAACTAGAATCAAATCCAAAAGAGTCAATATCTTTTGATCTTCGATAACTTTTTAAGACTATTTTAGAAGTTCTCCGTTCATCTTTAAAAGTATATCCAACCACTTCTATTTTTTTCTCAGTTTGCGTAACTGAATTAAGATCAATATTTTGCATACCTCCAAATCTCAAACTACGTCCATCAAGATAAAAGAAATCTTTAAATGAGTTAATTCTACTAATATTCACTCCATCTTCTTCAAGAAGATCAATTAGTGTCTCAATTTTAATTTTATTAAGATAACTTACACCAAAATTTGTAAAAGGGTTAGATCTCTCAATAGATATAACTCTACCAGTAACTTCAATTACTTCAGCCATATTAAAAAGATCTATTTTTATTATTTAAAGATTCATATACTGTAATAACCTAAATCAATGCTCATGCCACTGTCCATGAATCCGACAAGGCTTCTTCAAAAATAATATCGGAAATACAATATCGGAAATACAACAAGGAATAAAGACGAACAAAAATAAAATTAAGGAAATTAAAAATATGGCAATCAAACTTATTTCAAAACTAAAAGCAAGTAGGTAAAATAAACTTGCAAGAATAGAGAGTAAAACATGTAAATTGTGAGATAACTTAAACCCTCCAAAATATATTCCAGCAACACTTCCAACCAAGGCAACTCCAAGAATTAAAAAAGGTACCTCAAAAATTGGTAAATGAAAACTAGTATTTAATAAAAATAAATTTCCAGAAATATAAGGAAACAAAACATCACTTATAGTTCCTACAAGGATTGCTCCAAAAATTCCAATAATAATACTTTGGAATAAATTTTTGCAATACTTATAATAAATAGCACTAGTTGCAGCCGCAGAAAATAAAATATGAACTGGGTGAAGAACATCAAAAAATTCTTCAGAATATTTAATTAGGGTGGCATCCACCAAAAAAATCCAAGCAACAATTCCTCCAACAATTAGGCTAATAACAAATGTAAAAGGCAAATGCTCTTTTAGTTCATGAAACACCGTTTCTCTTTTATTCATGTAATAAAATACCAATATAACTATAAAAGTCTTCTCCAAAAATCAAAACAACTTCTTCTGAGTAGAACCTTCCACAATCTCATTAACATTAATTCCAAAAACATCAAATATATTTTCAACAGCAGGCAATACTTGGTTGTTTAAATAATATTCTATGTCATACTTCACTTTTTCGTCTTTTAAGTACACTCTATCTCCAACTCGTTTCCCTCGACCATTATTTCCTCCAATAAAATATTCTATAATCTGTCCAACTCCGATCTTGACCCCAGCTGCCTCCATTTTTTTTGCAGCAACAACATGAGGTCCAATAGACTTATATTCATTAATAGGTCTTCTAAGTTGAGTCTTAATAATTAAATCTAGAGTATTAACTTTTCTATTTTTCAAATCTGCAACAGTTTTTTTTAATAGCTCAAGTGCAGTTTTCTCATTTCCATCAATCAAAATTGAAGACAAAACCTTACTTTGAAGATTTCTTGTAAGCATACACCAATCTCTTCTAACAGTTTCAAATCCCCTAATTTTTAGTTTATCATTAGAATCAAGAAAAGCATATTTCTTTTTAGCGCCAGCAGTCTTAGACCTATTAGTTACAAAAAGTCCCCTCTTATAAAAGTCTTCAAGATCTAATTCCATTATTCCAGGCAGTCCAGAATTAAGTTCCTTCAAAAATCTCAAAGTTTCATTGTGACTTTTTCCATTAAGTGTAAACCCAATAGAATCCGTATCCGAAAAAATTATCCCATATCCAGCCTTTTCAATTTTTGACATGGAGTCCGTAGTGAATTTTCGAACAAAGGCTAGGGTGGAGGCAGCTGATTCTCGAGAATAATAACGCCCACCAAAATAAGCAAGATATCCATAACTAGCATTCGCAAGAAGTTTATATGCATTAGATCTAGCTCTTGTAAATAAATTTTTGTCATGATTATATTCGGCTTTATACTTCTTCCTCTTTTCAACAATCTCGGACAGCAAAATACTAAAAAAACCAGGCTTCTTAGAAAAATAAAACACTTTTCTTTTTCCATCAAGTAAAAACTCTGGAGTGCTTATCGCTCCTTTTTCTTTTTTTTCTAATAATGTAGACTTTGAAAGATTCAAAGAAACAATTATGCTTGCATGCATACTAGTAAAATCAAAAACACAAATATCCTCATAAAGTCCAGCTTTTGGCTCAAACACCAAAGCTCCCTCAAATTTCCCTTTAGCTCTTCTTTTCGCAATATCTTCGTTAGTGGGTCGCCGTTCCCCAATTTCTTCAAATCGATCAAGATTATGGATTATATGATTTTCAACCATCGCAGCCATTCGGTTTCGCGTCACATTAAATAAAGGCTCCTTAAGAATGGAAGCAAATTCAACCATGTCTGGCCAAATTTTTCTAGCAAGTTTATAAGTTATAACAGCATCCTGTAAATTATAGGAAAAAAATTCGTTCCAGTCCTTATTGGTCATTTTCCCAGTTGTAAGTTTGTTAAAATCAAAGTCATCTTTTCCTTCACCAATAAGCTCCTTTGCAACTCCATTAAGTCCCATTGATTCAGTCTGCATGTATTGCGCAAAAACAGCATCGATAAATCTAAACAAATCAACATGAACAACTCCGCTTATACGTCCAGTAGGAATTCTACCTCTAGAAAACACAGGTTCACTTGAGTCCACTCCTAGTGCAAGTCTAATCTTTTTCGATTTAGAGCGAGCCTTCAAATAAGGAAGATCAAATCCATCAGAAAAATAACCTGTCAAAATATCTGGTTCATATTCTTTAACAAATAAAACAAAGCCTTCGAGCATAGCAGCCTCATCCTTAAAAAATTCTAAAAATTTCGAACCACCAGTCGTCTTCTTCCAAGTGAAAACTTTAGAAATTTTACTTCCATGAATCCCAATACTCAAAATTTCACCTTTAGAACTATCAAATTCGCTAGTCTCTATATCGTATGACAGAATCTTTGGAACAAACGCTTTTTCGTCCTTTAGCTTCTTAAAAGATTTAGCAGAATAACAAGAATCTATATTAACAAAATCCACATAACCTCCAAAATCCTCGAGACCCAATGGGACAACCTCAATTTCATGCCATACAAGTGGTTCAACTTCTCGCTCTTTAATATATTTAGTAATAATATTTATATCCATCTCCCGTCTATATTCAATCTCATTCATATCCCCTAGAGCTTTTGTAAATTCTCCCAAGTCCTTATGATTTTGAATATAGACTCTTATAACCCTAACACTTTTTCCAAGAAATTTCTTGTCTAGCACTTTTGTTTTTAAAACCACGCCACTTCCAACACAATCTTTAACATCAATCTTTGAAAGTTTCAAGAGAACTTTGTCCACAGCCCTCTTTGAATCGTCCTTCATTATAATCCAAAAATTAGGCTCGTATGAATCTAATATACAAATTCGCTTCCCATTTTCAGTCCTACCAATAATTCTAACAATATTTCGCCCTTCAAAGTCAAAACTACTAAAATCTATAGGAACAAATTTTATTTTCATAAAAAAGGAATACTATCTAGATTTATATGCTTTTTGAGCAGTCAAAGTTCAAGCCAGTTGTAACCCCTTCTAAGATACAACAAACAAAAGATTTATAAACAAATTAGCTCTTTATGAGGGTATGGCAGAAAGTGAAAACCAAATCAACACACTATACGCAGTTCTACTTCCAATTGTAGAATTCAGAAGTATTTCACCAATAGAGAATATAGAAATAACTGTAGCAGCAACTCCAGAATCAGCGGTTAGGCAAGTTATTGCTAGGGGATGTTATAGTTCTAAAAAACATAGAGATCAAAGGAATAGGACTATTGGAGATGCTGTAAATAGATTAAAAAGAGAAGGAAGTCTAGACATTGAAAACTATGCTTTTGAAATAAATGATAAAATTTATAGAGAGAATGGAAAAAGATTACATTTGTTTGAAAGAGATTTTGAGGATTCAAGATTGTATTTTTTGGCAGAAGAATTAACAAAGTTACATGATCCAAAACCTTCTGGTAATTTAGGCATAGCAAGAAAGGTTTTAGATTTTTACGATTCTCAAAGAAGACAAAGAACCAATTAATTTATCAACTCAAATCTCTTAATTAATTAATGGGGGTAAATATATCAGACATAATTCCAAAAAAAGAAATCTCTATGAAGGATTTACGGGGAAAAGTTATAGCGGTCGATGCATTCAATACTCTTTATCAATTTTTAACTTCTATAAAACAACCAGACGGAACTCCATTAATGGATTCTAAAGGAAACATAACTTCTCATCTTTCAGGTCTTTTCTATAGAAATATAAGGTTATTGATGGATGGAATAAAACTGGTCTACATTTTTGATGGAAAGCCTCCAAAACTAAAAGAAGCAGAGCTTAAAAAAAGAAGGGAAGCAAAAATGTTAGCCGAAGGAAAATTCGAAGCAGCAAAATCTGCAGGAGATATCGCAGGTATGGAAAAATATAGCGGCAGATTCGTAAAAATAACTGACGAAATAATAAGGGAGAGTAAAGAATTATTAATTGCACTCGGAATTCCAGTTATTCAAGCTCAAGGGGAAGGAGAGGCAGAGGCATCTGTTCTAGCAAGAGAAGGCGTAGTTTGGGCAGCAGCCTCCCAAGATTATGATTCAATTCTTTACGGAGCTCCTTATCTAGTGCGTAATTTAACATTAGCCAGAAGAAGAAAAACAAATTCGGGACTTTACATAGATATTAATCCTGAAATAATAGATTTTAAGGAGGTTTTGAAAGAATTAAAAATAAACAAAGAGCAATTAATCTGTCTAGCAATACTTGTAGGTACTGACTATAATCCAGGAGGTGTAAAAGGTTTAGGGCAAAAAAGGGCCTTAGAGATAGTCCAAAAAAATATTGAACCAAAGGAGATTTTCAACTCAGTAGAAGACTCAGAT
>JADFNI010000008.1 GCA_022563455.1 Nanobdellota archaeon | reverse complement strand
CTCCATCTTCACATGTACTTTGTAGATCACAACCAACTCCAGGATTATATGTTTCTGTTTCACTACAAATTCCACCATCACAAATTAATTTAACATTACAATCATTATCACTTCCGCAAGTATTGCCATCATTACAGCCAGCTGGAATACATACTTCATCACAAATCAATCCAGGACCACAGTCCTTATCTACATCGCATTCATCATTAATATTATATATTCCAACAAGTTATGCAAAATTTTTAAAAAGAGATTTCAAATCAGTAAGAATAGATGTAAATCTTCTTGAAAGATTTGGATTCATTGAGTTTTATAAAGAGTCTGTTGGAAAAAGAAATTCCTTAGCACCTTCACTAGTTGTTAGCAAGATTCAAATTGAAATAAATATCTAGACATCTCTACATAACTCAATTGATACTAGTAGTTCGTCTCCTCCAAGGGATCGAAGGATTCTACTAGCCCCCATTTTAGAAGTTCCAGTACACTCGCCTTCTTCAATTTTAAAAATCCCCTCCCATCCATCACCATCCTTAGAAGAAAATAAAAGTTGGTAATAATTAACATCTGCAAGACTATTTAATGAATCATCCATAATTTCTCGTAAACTAGTCTCCAAATATTCACAAGCGTCAATGCCAATATTACTACATTCCTTTCCTTGATAACAACTCTTAAACAAATCTTCAAAATTATCATAATTTGGCTCAAAAACAATCGCACACTCAGTTGTATGTTTAAATATAGAATTAAGAAGATTATCAACTTCTAAATTCTTTGTAGATTTTGGTTCACTTGTAACAGAAATAATCAAAAAAACCATCAATCCAACAACCACAAGCACAACAATCAAAACAAATCCAACCATCTCCTGCTGACCCTTTTTAAAATTAATTTTCATCTCGAATTTTTGCTCCAACGACTAATTTAGCTATTTCACATTTATCATAAACATAAGTTCCCTCGCGAACCCTCTTACAAAGTGTCACAAAAGTAGAGTATTTCTGAGAACTTTTCCCTTCGTTGTCAAACACATTATAATAATTACAATTAGCAAGGGGACATTTTATCTTTTCATCAAATTCAGTATTAATTTTATAAACCTCAATTGATGCAACGGGCCAAAAGTCACCATATATTTTACTCGCATTTCCAGATAAAACTCTTATTTTATCCTCGTCTATACACATAGATTCTTTTGAAGTGCAATGAAATTCAGGCATATTAGCAATAATCTCTATAGAAGAAATTGCCTGTTCCCTAGCAAAATATTCAGAACTCTCTTGGAGTCCCGAAAGTTGTATTTTAACAAAAAATAACCCAACAAGCATAAAAAAGAAAAAAAGAGTAACAATCATTATAGACATTTGTTGAATTTTCATTTGAGCCCTTTTTCCTGCCTCTAACCTATGTTTGGGAGTAATTCGTCTAAATTTATGTCTAAATTTATTTATCCCTTTTATCCCTAATTCCATAGTCCACAAACCTCCAAATCATTTTGTCTATCAATCTCAAAGTAGTCTATCGATTGCAAATCTTTATAGCTTGAATCAATAACTCGTTCTCCATAAATCGCAATTTCTGATCGAAGATTTGTATTACAGCCTCGTCGATTCATCAAGTCAGCTTTTTTTGAAAGAACTTCTGCAATTCGCCCAGTCCTATAAAGAAGTCGGTTAACATTGCAAGTATACATCTCCTCATCGGCAAAAATCGCTCCATACATTAAACTCGAAACATACTTCAACTCACTACCTTTTTTAGAAACAGTTCCTTCGTCATAAATAGAATTACATGAAGAAGTCCTACAAGATCCATATACATTCATGTCACAGTTAGATTTCGATCCAGACCCAGACCCAAAACAAACTTTAATTAAATTTTCGTCATCTTCACATCCAATATCTACATTAATATTCTTTGCGATTCCAACTTCTTCAATTATATGCTCGGGTGCACTGACAAAACAATATTCGTCTGGCGACAAGAAAATTAAATCACTAACTTTATAGGGAAAGTAAAAAGGTTTAGAAAAAGAATGGTAGATTTTTCCTTCACTATTTTCCTTGGAAAAAATATATTTATTTTCAATTGAAGTCTCAACTCCTGGAGGATTCCATTCACTTAAAATATCCGACCTCGTAGAAATAGATATCTTATTAGATCCAAATCCAATATCAAAACAATAATTATTGAGCCTTGTAACGTCGCCAAATTCAACATCATCATAACTCCCATCGCTAAATCCTGCTTGCAATGGGTCAGTTATTATAGAAAAGCTCCTCGCAATTTTAGTATCTGTTATTTCTCTTTGAGTATTCCCAGCACTTACTGCTCCATAAATCGCAAGAACAAGAATGCTTCCGCCAACAATCAAAGCAAAAATCCAAGCAAAATTAAATTGACCTTGAGATTTCATCGAATAATTACCAATTTATCATAAAAATCTTTTTCAATTACAAGACCATTCGTTACATCAACACAATAAGGATTTTGATCTTCAATAATTTTTTCCAAATTAATATGTGAAATCAACTTAAATTCAAGACCTTCAGCAGCTCCGCGAGGAATCAAAAAAGCATTAGCATCATAAACTTCAAAATCCCGAACCGCTAAATAGTCTTCT
Source organism: Nanobdellota archaeon (assembly GCA_022563455.1). Lineage (GTDB taxonomy): Archaea > Nanobdellota > Nanobdellia > Pacearchaeales > GW2011-AR1 > JAGVXH01. The sequence continues at coordinate 23,920 of JADFNI010000008.1, read as the reverse complement.
TCTAGACCAGTTATTCTTCCATTAAGGTCTCCAAAACAAATCTTTTCTACTCCCCTGGGCAATTTAATCTTAAATTTCGTTGAACTAGATTGCCCTCTCCAAGCGTCATCCACTTCCTCTTGCAAGCTTTTCCAAAAAAGTCCAACTTCTGCAGTATCTCCAATATCCAAAAATCCCCTAACCGCAATAAATGCAATAACTAAAAAAACTACTATCATAAACACAGCAAAAATCATCCCAAAGCTCATCCCCATCATTTGCTGTCCAGACTTATCCACCTTTTTCATAACGTTAATTAGCCATGCAGCTTATATAAAACTAACGAGATATATACTCAAAACTTAAAACTAGGTTTTATTATCGCAGAACATTCGGCATTCTCATTTTGGAATTCATCTCTACATTTAATATAATAAGTGTTTTCCTTATTCCATTCGGTAAAATGTGTTCCAAAATCAGTGTTAGCCATTAATATTCCTTCCTCAAAACTAAAGTCACACGAGTTAAGAGTGTAAGAACATTCACTATCCCTTACAGTCACAATCTTCAATCGATTTCCTTCCTCATACATTCTAGCGATAACCGGAGCATTCGTATCAATTTCTACTTTAAACGAGGTCGTATCAATAGCAACATTTCCACCAGCATCTATACATTTAATAGTATATTCATAGTCGTCCGAGACTAAATCTTGTCTTTGAGTATGAACTGCATCTTCTGTATTTGTATCTAAGAATTGTATGAAGTCTCCATCAATACCATTATCCGAATAAAAGCAAACAGCTCGTCCATTGTAACATCCAAAACTAGTCTCTGCATATATTTCAATTGGTGCAGGGCTTATCCCCCCAAAGATATTTCCATTAGGCTTCAAATTCCCTAGTCGAAGTCCAGTACTTCCAATAAGACTAAACACAAAGCTCTCACTCATTGGATTTCGATCCTCTTCAGGCCTTGGAGGTACTTCTCTTAAACCATCTTTACACCGAATATAAAAGTCCGATCCATCCCTAGCAATTCCCCCAAGTTCAGTTGAACAAGGAAACAAATTATTAGAATTCGGAGTATCACTACAATTCATACCATTAGTCATAGCATCGTATCCTTGATCCACATGACTCCATCTACATTCACTAGGTTCACTAATGCCAAATTCAACGTTTGCGGTGTCCGTCCCTTCTGCAACACACCCTCCATTAAGAATCGAAGTCGTCTTCACTTCAGGAGTAGTAGTATCAGGAGATTCATCAACACAAAGTCTTACCGCATATTCAGCTTCATTAGTATTTCCATTCTTATCTCGGCATCTAATAAACAAGTTCAACTCTTTCCCATTTTGAAGAACAATAGAAGAGTTTTTCAAGGCTGCAGCCGACGGCACAACAAGAGTCTCCGAATGATTATACAAGAATAAATTACTTAGCCCAAAGAAATTTCTCATAGAGTCAAACGAATCAGTACTCTCAGGGTCAATCCTACACTGACTAGGCTCATTAGTAGTAATCCCAAATTCAATAGAACTAAATGCCTTAAGACATTCACTGTCATTTCTTTCAATTTTAAACCCAGGCCCTGGAGGTGAATTTTTAATATTAGTATATTTAAGATCAACAGTCAAACCCTCAAAGTTTGGTTTAATAACTGGAGGAAGTGCATCATTCACTTCAACCGAAACACAAATCTCCTGAGCCGACCCCTTATTAACAAGCTCGCAATTCTGTCCAAGACTTCGACATCGATATTCACTACAAGGTAAATCTCCGTCATTACATTTTTCACAAGATTCAGATCCAACAGGCGGCTGCCAAGCAAGACATTCAAACGCGACCGTCTCAGTCTTCGTCTTTTCATACATTAAAACAAAAACAACAACTGCAATCCCAATACCAATACCAGTTGCAGCAGCACCGGATCCTATTCCTGGAATTGCAGCAGCAGCATTTCCAGCAAAAGTTCCCGCAGCAAGAGCAGTAGAAAGCGCAAGAGTATTATCTGAATCAAATCCAATTATCCCTCCGAGAAGTTGCCCTCCAATAAATGCAACCCCAGCCCATCCAACAGCTTGGACCAAAGGATTACCAAAGAACGTTCCGGTAGTTGCTACTGCAGGGTCCTTGGTGGATGATCCACCTCCAGAAGACGAAGAAGGGCCACTAGATCCACTCCCACCACTAAGTCCACCCCCCTTAGATCCACCAAATCTAAGCTTATCTCCAGATCCATATAAGAGATCAAAATCTCTTATTGCTTGGATTGCAGGATCCACCCCAGAACCTCCCCTAGGATTTAATAGTCCGGATCCTCCAAATGCTCCTCTTTCTATAATTTCTTTTTTACGTCTCTCTGCTTCAGCAACAAGATCTGTACTTTTAGCTACATCATCTGTCGAAAAATAATATTTATCAGCTAAATCTTTGTCCTTAGTAGTTTTAAGTATTAAATCCTCATCAACATAGTAATATATAGTATCAGTATTCGTAGTTTCATCCACATCCTCACCCACTTCAGGACATCCGTCCTCAACCCCTGCCAGCCCAGATGCACACAATGCTTCAAAACATTCAGATCCTGGTTCACAATCACTACTACCACTAACAAAAGGAATCAACTCCTTCAAAACCATATTAATTAATAATCCTAAAACAGTATATCCAGCAAATCCACCTGTAATAACATTCACCGAATTTCTCGATAATCTTTTTCTATCTCCATCTTCTTTCCATTCATATCCCTCATCAGTATAAACTCCAACAAAATTCACATTTCCCCCACAGTCCCCAAGAGCAGTACACACCCTATTAGCCTTCAATGCCCATTGTTCTTCTAAACATTCTTCTCCATTCTTAACCTCCCATCCCCCACCAAGAAGACCTTTTCCATATGTAACAGTACATTCACTACTTGCTTGTCCACAAATTGTTGGTGCAGTTCTTCCTTCCCAAAACTTCAACCCGGGAGGAATATTTGGAACACAAACTCCATTCTCCCTATTCGTTTGTTCGGCAGGCTCAATATCGTCAACTGCAATAGCATTTCCAGTTATTGGAGCAATTGCAAACCCTGTTGCCGTCGGATTTTGAAAGCTGGTGGATCCTCCAGTTGTAGGATTAGAAAAACCACCTGACCCAGTTCCAGCGTTTGCTCCAAGAACAAGTCCTGTAAAAGAACTAACCCAGTTACAATCTCGTTTGTCAATATTTATACAATCCTCATAATCAGTTTGTGAAGCACAGTCTTGCCATCTATTCACCCTACATATTGCAGATTCAAACTCAGTCTTACCATTAGTAGATTCTATTTCAATAACTCCGCTCGTACATACCTCGTTTCGAAAATCAGCACAAGGCTCAACAATAACTTCTCCATCATCACATATTTCTCTATAATGCCTGCTACCAGCAGGATCAAGCGAATCTCCGACGTTAGCATCATAAACACACCACGACTCCCCGTTTATCCGATTATTTCCATCTCGATCTTTACACACAGTCTTCTTACAAAAGTTCACTCCTCCAAGAAGCCCTTCGTCAACACTACACCGAGTCCCAAGTAAATAATCACAATTTCCACATTCTCTGTTATTATTAGACCCGTCATTCGGATCGCAAATTTCAGACGCCTCTTTTACTCGACCGTTATTCCAGCTAACCTTTCCATTATTTTCAGTAGAATAAACGTTCTCCCGATTCCCACAAGAATCCTGAAAGTAAACATCTCCTTGGTAACAAACAGTATCAGCAGCTTTCGCACATGAAGTACTCAATTCCTCAGCAGAACAAAGTGTATCTTTGTAAAACTTTTTCGTCGAAGTTAATTTAATTTCATCTCCGCTGGCAATATCTACTTCATCTGTTGCCCCACATTCACTTCTTGTAGTAAATTCACAAACTCTTTCAAAGTTTATCTCTTCAACACAAGCCCCAGTGTCGGCAGATTGTGCTTCAGCAATACAAGCAACTTCAGAAGTTATATCAGTTCGATAGTCATTAGGAACTCCAAAAAAAGTACTAAGTTTTTTACATCGAACAAGTGGAACAAACGCCGCCTGATCTCCAATGATACAACAACCAAGTTGACATTGAGGAACTGCGTTTACCTCTCGAACATCCCAAGCCCCTTCAGCCTTATCACAAATATTTTTAGGAGTGTTGCCCATACAAATCCCTTCGTCAGAATCATAACAAGTTCCAGGACGACAATATGATGTAGTCTCACATGACGTCGGAGAACTAGCAAACCCATCAGCACATTCAGACTTAAGAGTATTAACACAAGAGGCCCCTTCCTTAGTTTTCTCACAACAAACTGTTGGTTGCGAAACAGCGTCTACATGCGACGTTGCAAAAACTAAAGGGATCATCGGTTCTCTCAATTTATCAAACAAAATTCCAACTAAACTATTCCCCGAATCCCCATAGCCATATCCTTGGAAGAACACTTCAGATTCAGAAGAAACAAAAGCAAAAGAAAACATAGAAGTCATTAACAAAATCATTTGAAAAACCGCAAATGCCTGTTTATTTCTCCCAATCTTAATTTTCATCTTATTCTTCCTCATATTTTCTCCTTCTACAGTCCAGCCTTTAAATTTAAATTTATCAAACTTATTAAACATCATATCCCGCAGGCCAAGCAAGACTCCTACTAGCAAAATTAAATTCATCACCTGTTAATTTACTTTTCATAGTATATACTGTGGTTCCATCTCCTTGCTTTAATTTATTTACCGAAAATTCTGGATAAAACAATCTTATTGAATCAAGATCAGAATCTCCAAGCTCCGACTCAAATTGTAAAATCGAAGTTGAAATAATAAGCATGTTATATAATGGAGAATTAGACCTTATATTAAACTTCTGAAATCTTGCTCCGCCAATAACTGTTGGAGCTTCTATTTCAACTCTATAAATTCCAGGCTCCAAGATAAATTCATAATTAACATCCCCAGAGACGACATCATATCCTCGAGACTTTAAATCGTTAATAGCAGAACTATAACAAACATTAACGGAATCTCGAATTTTTTGCTCAACTCCCTCTTCAAAATGTTGCTTCAAAAAAGGCACCTGAATAGTACAAGTCTTATAGTATTCATTAGTATAACATAAATAAGGGTATTTTATTCCTAGGTGGTTATATATAAATTCTGGATTAACAAAACCAGCATTAGGCCCAAGGTCAGTTATCGCAATTTCCACAGCATCTAAAACACAACCCTCAAACCCAAGTCTTTTAGGCCCATCTCCTAGAAAATTTGGCTGCACCCACAAAAAGAAAACAAGAATCACAGAAACAATAACAATCGCAACAATAACAAAAATTGTTACCTGTGCCCTCACTCCTTTTCTATTCCAACTTTTATCCTCCATTTTCATCAAATCTTAAGCCCCTTTTTACTTATAAATTCTATGCTCATACAGCCCTCACAATTATTGAGCAGGACGAAGGCACATTTTCAAATTCATCCTTACATTTAATATAATAACTATCCCCTCGGGTGACAGTTATAGTGTGCGTTCTAAATGAACCAATATCAATTCCATCTTCGAAATTATACCTGCATGAAGTAGTCATATATTTACATATGGCATCCTCATTAGTAACGACCGTAAGAACATTTTCATCTTGGAAAATTCGAGCGATCTGTGGGCTCGTCGTATCTTTAGTAATCTTAAATTCAGTTTCTCCCTGTACAGTGTCCCCACTAAGAACATCCAAACATTCAACATAAATATGATAATTTCCTACCGGACGGCTGAGTCCCGTTTGTATATGTGTTCTGCTAGTTCCAGTCTCGAATAACGGAACCATAGTCTCAAAGCCTGAGATTGAATAGGAACACCTATGAAGTTCCCCTCCGGCATTTGTCCCAATTTCAATTTCGAAAGATGTAAAATCAGTAGCCGTTATAATCTCTCTATCAGGTAAAATATAATCAATCACTATTTTTTCTTCAGGTCGCTTTAGTGTATAAATAAAACTCTCCCGCATAGCATTTCTAGATTCAAAATCACTAACTTCTAGCCAAGGTTGATCCATGCACTTAATATAATATGTATTAATAGGTTCATTTAAAGGCAATATATCCGAACATAAATATCCTGTAGGATTACTAGGCCTAAATATTAAATCATTACATTCCATTTCGTTTTCCATTTCACTATATCTAACATCTGTCTTACTCCATTTACAAGTAGAGAGTTCATTAGTTGTAACAAGAAAATCCGTTTCATTAGTGTCATATCCAAGAGAAAATCCATTTCCAGGACTGGTCCCAGTAACTTCAGGCACGGTAAAATCTCTTCCCTGATCAACACATAAGTCAACTGTCAAATATCTAGATCCCACAGGCCCAATATGCCCAAATATATCTTCACATTTTATATAAATAGTAAATTCTTCACTAAATTCTAGTCCCTGACTTCTTCCATGACTAGGATCTGGAAGTGGAACAACAAGTGAATGTTCAAGCGTATAAAATCTACTTCCAAAATTCTCCATGTCTTCAAATTCTATTTGTTCTAAGGAATATTTACAAATAGCCTCTTCATTAGTTGTAATTGGAATATTAATTGGAGTATTTGCAGGAAGACATCCACCGTCTGTATCAGTAATCCTAAATCCATTGTTAGTGGATTCTATTTTTGTTCCATCAAATAAATTCCCGACAGCTGGAGTTGCAGTTGGTGCAAATCCATCGTCCTTATCTGAAATACAAGCTTCTTCAGAGCTCCCTCGATTAATCAAATCACATGCACTCCCAAGACTATTACATTGATATAAAGTACAAGGTTTATTAGGATCTTCATTACAAAGTTCACAGTCATCCCCTCCAGTCGGAGGAATCCACGGCTCACATGTAAATTTAACATCACTATTCTTACAACTCTCCCCCCATAAAAATGATAACCCAATAAGTATTGCTCCAAGTGCTGCTGCAATCCATCCAAAAACTGGAATAGTAGCAGCCGTACCAATATATGCAATATATGCAGCATATCCAGCAACAGCTCCGATAAGTGCAGCGCCAACTCCCATTTGAATTCCTGCAATTCCCGGAAGCCCAAGTGAATCAGCAATAAGAACACCAATAATAAATCCTGCCGCAGCACCAATTGCAGGCGCAGCAAATGCTGCAGCTCCTGCAGAACTAACAGCGCTAGTACCAGCTAATTCAGCTTGATAAGCAATAGATAATGGAACGACAATATCTCCTCCAGCAACAAATGCAGCATATCCTGCAGAATAAGTCGCAGCAAGCCCATACGCTCCACCAGCAGCTGCAAAATTAATACCTCCTTGTGCAAGAAATTCATCATCAATCCTAGAACTTCCAACATCAATATCATCAAAATCAACACCTAATCCAACAGCCCTCAAATAAGGAGTATAATCTTCAACTTCAGCAACCTGTCCATTGATATTTCTAGAAAGTGCTCTAACACTATTTTTATATACACTCCCAAGTCTCAAAAAAAGTCTTTCACCATCCTCATATACTTTATAGTTCTCAGTTATTCTCCCAGCAATATTAACATCAGCTCCGCAGTCCCCCATACCCCTACATAATTCATTCATTTCTTCAGCAAATTTATCTGTAAGACATTCCTTATTAGCAACAATTCCACAACTTCCAAAAAAATCAAGCTCCCTTACTACTTCGCATTCAAGACTAGCAAATCCACATATCTCCGTTGCTGCAGCTTGACTTCTTTCACTTTTCACATTAAATCCTCTAGGATATTTTGGAACACATACATCAAACTGAAAAAATTCTGAAACTTCAATATGCCTAATATAACAATTTAATGTTTCTTCACATTCTTCAATTCCATCTTCATCTTGATTTAGTGCCAAACACGAATCTCCATTGTTCGTTGCACATCCAGCCCCCCTAAATGCTACTTCTGTATCTCCAAGTTCAAATGTATTTTTCTGCACACAAATTCCATTTCGGTAGTCCCCACAGTTAGTTGTGTCAACCACTCCTTGATTACATATATTTATCCAATGAAGTGACCCAACAACATCATCCCCCTCCCCAATTTTTCCCTGATAATCACACCAAGATTCCCCAGTCTCATAAGTTATGGTTCCAAATTCGTTAGTTACAATACATTCTGTTGGCTTACAATAGTTATCCCCATATTCCGGATTAATTTCATCTTTAAATGCATCCCTACATATTCCTCCTTTAAATCTATCACAATTCCCGCAAGTTAGTGATCCTCCATTTCCATTAGAATTTGTATAACCACAAGATTCGTCTATAAAAATTATTTTTTCCCAATATCTTTGATCATTAACTTTTGATGCATCATATATATTAGCAGCATTTCCACATGAATCCACAAAATAAACTCCATCCTTTCCAGCGACACAAGTTGTCTCTTCAGTTTTTTCACATACAGTATTTAGAACTTTTGCCGTACATAAATATCCTTCATTAAATTGTCCGCCCGAATCAAAACAATCCCCAATTGTAGCGATTGAACAAGATTCATCAAATAATATACATGCCCCCTCAGTTGGAAATGCGCCCTTAATAGCACATACAAATTCACTAATACTTCCATCCCAGTCAACTGCAGCATTATTAGACAATGCCCAATTCTCAGTATCTATTTTACATTCTCCATATGTAGAAAATCTAGAAGTTGTTCCAAGAAAACAACACCCGAGATCTGCAGCTGGAAGGTCGCATGTAGGATTTGCAACCCATGAATCCTTACAGCTAGTTTCTATTACATGAGGATAAAAAGATCCTATACTTTCGTCAAAACAACATCCTCGTTGACAAAAAGCCGACTCTTCACACAAAACTCCTTCTTGAAATTCTGCCCCCTCTTCACAAGAGTCCCTACTAACAACAGAGCATATTTCATTATCCACACTAGTCTTACAACATCCCGTAACCTCAAGACTAAAATGACCACTAGCAGAAACTAAAGGAATTATCGGATCCATTATTTTTTTCATTACAAAAGTGATCGCTTTATTTAATATCCCATTCTCTTCATCATCAACATTTTCTTCAAAGTAAGAACTTTGTAATTCAATTATATATGAAAAAGAAAATAGTGACATAATAATAGTAATTAATTCAAATCCTACAATTGTTTTAGTTTTATTAATATTCATTTTATTTCATTTCATATTCCTGCAGGAACAGCACAACTCCTCACAGCAAATTTAAATTCTATCCCACTAAGTCTGTCAATTACTCTATAAATTTTATTGTTATCATAATTGATAAGTTTAATATCATAATCTGGGTAAAATATCATATACCCATTTCTCTCAAACGCACAAAACCGAGATTCACTAGTAACTATTGTTTTAGATATTTTCACAAGTTCATAAAGTGGACTCACAATTCTTGAATCAAAATTACTATAGGTTTGAACTGAAGACCCTCGAGTAATCAAAAGATCTTTGGAAAGCGTAATATCAACAGACCCTGGAATAAGATCCAAAGCATATACAGTCTCGCCCATTTCAACGCTAAACCCTTTATTCTCAAAATCTCCTTTTAGAAATTCAAAACAATCCTCAACAGAGTCAAGAGTATCAACTCTTATTCTTTCTTCAATTTGTTTTTCAAGCAAGGGATGAAGATTATAACATCTAAGATAATTATCCCCATTATAGCATAAGTAATTGTATAATTCTCCTTGATACCTTACTCCAAAAGACGTTTCAATTTCTCCACCATTTCTATAAACTTTCTCAATAGATTCTTGCACAGTATCTCGTGAACAACTTTCAATAAATGAGTCCGGAGTTCCACTTATTGAGTCAACAACAATAGGCCCCCTATCTAAATAAAAGAAAATAAGAATTCCAGAAACAATAACTATAGCAACGATAACAAATAGAGTAACTTGTGCCTTTTTCCCAATTCTCATACAGCCCTCACAATTATTGAACAAGCCGAAGGCACATTCTCAAATTCATCCTTACATTTAATATAATATTTATCTCCCCGAGTAACAGTTATAGTATGCGTTCTAAATGAACCAATATCAATTCCATCTTCAAAATTATACCTACATGAAGTAGTCGTATATTTACATATGGCATCCTCATTAGTTATAACTGTAAGGGTAGTGTCCTCTTGAAAGACCCTAGCAATCTGTGGCGAAGTCGTATCCTTTGTAATTGTAAACTCTGTTTCTCCTTGAACAGTATCTCCACTATTAACGTCAATACACTCTACATATACATGATAAATTCCAGTATAAAGATTAATCCCACTCTTAGTATGCGTTTTACTATTTCCAACCTCATTTGTCGCATGCAAATTATCAAATCCAGATAAAGAATAAGAACACTTATGAATATCCCCACCCCCTTTAGTTCCAATAATAATATTCACAGTAGCTTTATCCACTGGAGTAAATATTTCAGTAAAAGGTTTAATATATTCAATAGATATTTTTTCAGATGGCTTAGTCAAATAATAAATATGACTTTCTTTGTTTGCATTTCTAGATTCAGGTTCAATGTCCTCTAACCATAGCTGGTCTATACACCTAATATAATAATAATTATCTGTTCCATTAACTGGAAGAGTACCCTCACATAAATACTGTCCAGGCAAAGTAGGTTGTCCAAATATATCTTCACATGTCATTAAATTTTCCATTTTTTCAAAATCAACGTCTTCCTTATCCCATTTACAAATAGCAAGTTCATTTGTAAAATATTTTATATTTGTTTCATTAGCATCAAATCCGAGCACAGTTTCATTTGATGGGTTGACACTCCTAAATGCTGGAGCACCAGTATCATCCCCTTCATCAATACATAAATCAATAGTCAAAAAATTATCAATCCCAACAGGTCCAATATGTCCAAATATATCTTCACATTTTATATAAAAATTAAACTCTTTACTAAAATCGAGCCCCTGACTAACTCCATTACTGGGGTTATCCAGATGACGCTCAAGAGAATGCTCAAAAGAATCAAACCCACTTCCAAATTTGGTCATATCATCGTACGTATCTTTTTCCAGCGAATATCTACATAAACTTCTTTCATTTGTAGTTATCGAGATTACAATATCAGAATCTGTATCAAGGCACGCTCCAGATGCACTAGTTATCTCAAATGTCTTACCCGTATTACCAGTACTATTCAGAAAAGCATTCTCCCCGATTTTCCCTTCTACAGCCCTCACAATCGGAGCAATCCCATCATCCTCATAGAAGAGGCATTCCCCATCCGTAGTCTCCCGATCAGTGATAAAACACGCCCTACCAAGACTATTACACCTATATTCTGTACAAGGCTTATTAAGAGGATCTTTATTACATTCCTCACATCTCTCCCCTCCAGTCGGAGGATTCCAAGGCTGACATTTATAAGTTACCCTCTTATTTGGACATGATCCACCTCCACTAATCTTTTTCCCGTAAGAATCTCTAGCCCTTAAATCTATACCTATAAATTTCAAACCTCCACTGAGCATATCCTCAAATTTATCTCTTAACCTAGCAGAAGATCTACCCAATTCTAAAGAGACCTCCTTGTCTTCAGCTCTCACAATTTGATCTTTTTTGTATACTAAAAGAGGTCTAAGTATATTCTCAATATATTCCTCTCCTAAATTTATCTCATCCCAAATACGAGAAGGTTTATGATTTTTTTGATAAATGATCTCATAGTTCTTTGTAACCTCATCAACATAACTTATCTCAAGTCCGCAGTCTCCCATACTTCGACATAAGTCATTCATCTCTCGAGTAAACTTCTCGGTAAGACATTCATTATTTGCAAGGTCTTTGCACTGAAGATTAAATTTGCCCCTAATCACATTACATCGAAGCGTTGCAAGACCACATACACTTTCAGCCTTAGTCTTTTCTTCATGTTCAGGTTTAGCTCGGAGGTTAAATCCCTTTGGATATTGTGGAACACAAACATCAAAATTTAAAAATTCTGAAATTTCAACATGCTTTACAAAACAACTTTTTGATTCTCTACATTTATCAAGTTCGTCAGTACCATATGCAATACAATCGTCCGCAATATTTTTTACACACTCAGCCTCCCTAAATGCAACTCCTTCAACCTCAGGGTCAAATGTAGTTTTTTGAACACAAATCTTGGTTCTAAAATCTCCACAGTCTTCAATCTTAGAAACTCCCTGATTACAACTGATTCTTCGATGAAGTGACCCAACAATATCATCTCCTTCTCCAATCTTTCCTTCATAATCACACCAAGATTCTCCATCCTCATATATTTCTCCATCAACAATACACTCTGTAGACTTACAATAATTATTCCCAAGATCAGGTTCAACTCCATCACTAAGAGCATCCCTACATAGCCCTCCTCTAAATCTATTACAATTCCCGCAAGTTAGTGATTCTCCATTTCCACTAGAGTTATCAGCTCCACAAGAATCCTCTAACAAAACAATTTTCTCCCAATAGTCTCTATCATTAACTTTTGATGCATCATATATATTAGCAGGATTACCACAAGAATCTAAAAAATAAACTTCGTCCTTTCCAGAAACACAAGTCGTGTCAGTTGTAGGTTCGCATCCAGTATTTAATCCTTCAGCAGTACATAAATATCCTTTAGTAAATTTCCCCCTCAAATCAAAACAATCCTCCTCAGTTTTTATCTCACATTCTCCATCGGAAAAGATACAAGACCCCTCGTCTTTACTTAGATCTCTAGTAACACATTCAAGTTCACTAACCTCATTTTCCCAACCAGTATAAAGATTATCCGCCAGCCCACGAGCCTTAGTTTCTACCACACATGTTCCCTTATTGGAATAGATTACAGTGCTCCCAAGATAACAACATCCAAATTCTGCAGCAGGCAAATTACAATTTGCATCAGGCTCCCAGTTCAAAGAGCACAGCGATTCTAATGATTCTTTAAATGTTGTCTCATCATCATCAAAGCAACAACCCTCTTGACAAAAAGTAGTCTCCTCACAACCAACACCTTTTGAAAATTCAGACCCTTCAGCACAAGAACTTTGCTCAATAACAGAACAAACTCCTCCGCCCTCTGGGAGTTCACAACATCCAGAGGATCCAAGAGCATTAACAAGCGGCACAATCAAAAATAAAAAACAAATTATTACAATCAATCTTCCAATATTTTTCATTTCATTCTCCAATTTCATTTATACACCTAAAGGAATAGCACAAGTTCTTACCGCAAATTTAAATTCTTTTCCACTTAAACGATCTCGTATAATGTAAATTTTATTATTTTCATAATTAATCACATCAATATCATAGTCAGGATAAAATAACATATATTCATTTCGGTCAAACCTACAAGTACTCGACTCACTATTAACTATTCTCTCAGTTGTTTTTACAAGTCTGTAAATGGGATCAATAATTCTTAAATCAAATTCACTATATGTTTGAGAAGAATCACTTTTAGTAATTTTAAGATCTCTTTTAAGTTTAATGTCCACTGATCCAGGTAAAAGATCCACAGAGTAACTAGTAGCACCAACCACTACTTTAAAGCCTTTGTCCTCGAGGTCTTCAATAAGTTCATCAAAACAGCCTTGGATAATATCTCGCGTATCCTCTCTTATTTCATTTTCAATTTGCTTTTCAAGTAATGGGTGGAGATTATAACAAGCAAGATAGTAATCCCAGTTATGACATAAATAATTATATTCAATGTTGTTAAACTTCATTCCAAAAGAAATTTCAGTCTCTCCACCATTTCTATAAATCTTTTCAAGAGAATCTTGCACAACCTCTCGCGCACAACTTTGAATAAAAATGTCCGGAGAACTACGAGTAGATCCCAACAACCGAGGCCCACCAACTAGATATAATGAAATCACAATTCCAACAACAATCACAATCCCAACTATAACATAAATAGTAATTTGCCCTCTTATTCCAATGTCTGAGATGAACTGGTGTTTGTACTGCCCACCTTCATTCATTTTATCAACCATAAATTAACTCCAGTTTTTTTAATTCGAACAATTTTTCCCTCAATTAATAATTCTAATAAATACTTTTCAGCAGTATTCCAAGAAACCTCCAAATAACTTGCAATTTCAGAACTAGTTACAACTTTCTCTTTTTTTATAAAGTCTAAAATGGATTTAGATTTAGACTTAGATTTATTATGAATCCTCATAGCAATATACTTATTAAATTACCTTCAAATATTAATATGAAGATAGGTATGAATATACCTATTTAAATCTTATCTAACTTTCTCCTCAATCATTTTCAACCCTTGGAGCTAAAACAAATCCTATTCCCATCTTCTCCCCAGGAAAATCAAGTCTAAGAGGGTAATCATCAGAAAAGTTAACAATAACCTTGTCACTTATCTTAGCACCCTTGATGAACTTCATTAAATATTCTAAAGAATATTTAGATTTTGCAATTCCTTGTATCAACGCTTCATCCCCAGAAAATTCTGCTCGCGCTGAATTAAGACTACCATTTCCTTCAATTATAAAAAATCCTTCACCAGCAATCAAAGAACAAGAATCTGCAACAATTTTTGAGTCCTCAATAGCTTGAGAAAAACTAGTTGAATCAAGTTCAACTTTCGCCGCAAAATTAAGCTCCGGAATTTCCTTGTCTTCACTCTCAACTTCAATTAACGATAAATTAAAAACCCGCTTAACTTTATCAAAAATAGAAATTTTAAGTTTATTATCTTCCTCTTCAAAAACAACACTCGAAGAATTCGTAGCTCTTCTTAAAATTTTCTTCAAGTCCATTAGATTAACACCCCAAACTTCCATTCCAGATTCATACTTTGAAAAAGTCTCCTTTGGAAGCTTAAAAATAACAAGGGCAACGTTCGCAGGATCCACTGCAACAATACTCATCCCGTCCTTAAGCAGCTTTATTCGAACGTCCGACACAACCTCACTAATAACTCCAATAGCATCACTAAGAACCTTCGGATTATCAAGCTTCAATATCATATTTCAAGACCAAATTTACTTATCATCCAGAAAAAAACCATATCCGTTATATAAAGATTATTGTGCTTAATATACAAACAATTTATTAATAATAACAACACTCTCATTTAAACATGGATCCACATCAAAAAGATACACCCGAAAACCAACAACGAAAGTATTTAGGTCAATCTAAAACAAAAGTAGAAATTACGGCAATGTCTCATTATGCAAGAAAAGACATTGGGGACGCAATGTTCAAATTTTGCAAAAACAGAGAGACAATAGCAAACTTCAATAACAAATATTTTGCAAAAAGACCAGATTACTTAGATTATCCAACAGACATAATAAATCAAGTAAGATCTGGCGCAACATCCTTTCACTGTTCAGAAGAATTATGGAGCAACCCTAGAGAAATAAACACAAATATGACCCCAGAAGAATACAACGAAATAAAAATCGGATGGGACTTATTAATAGATATAGACTCAAAATACTTAGATTATTCAAAAATCGCAGCAAGACTCCTCACAGGAGTTCTCGAACATCACGGAATAAAAAATATAGGTATTAAATTCTCCGGCTCAAAAGGCTTCCATATATTGGTTCCATTTAAGGCATTTCCAAAAAGTATTGGAGGAGATTTAACAAAAGACCACTTCCCTGAATGGCCAAGATACATCGCAGGATATTTGTTTGAAGCAATAAAAGACAAAATGAACGATGAAATTTTAAAGTTGTCAACAAGAGAAGAACTGGAGTTTAAAGGAGAACTAATAACAGAACATTTATGCCCGAATTGTAAAAAACCAACGATTACAAAAAAAGTAGGAACTTATGAGTGCACAGACAAAATAAGATGCAAGGGAGTAGTTGAAAGTATGACTTCAAATAGAAAGGAAATAATTTGTTCAAACTGTAATGCAAAGATGTTAAGAGTTCTTGTAAAAGAAGTTCACTTTTGCGAAACATGTAAAATAAATTCTTCGAAGGCAAAATGGAAAACTTCCACAAGTGGTGGTGTCACAATGAAGCCTCAAGTAGAATTTCAAGAAAATATAACGACAAGGTCAGCCGAAGATTCAGTGGACATTATCTTAGTTTCTCCAAGACATCTATTTCGTGTCCCATACTCTCTCCATGAAAAAACTGCATTTGCGTCAATCGTGCTAGACAAAAATGAACTAGAAAATTTTAAACCAAGTGACGCAGAACCATTAAAAATCTCCGTTGTAAAGTCTTTCATGCCAGAC
This sequence comes from Nanobdellota archaeon, assembly GCA_022563455.1. Classification (GTDB taxonomy): domain Archaea; phylum Nanobdellota; class Nanobdellia; order Pacearchaeales; family GW2011-AR1; genus JAGVXH01. Next base: position 7,726 of record JADFNI010000008.1, on the reverse strand, counting down.
TCATTTCCAGATGAAGCAAAAGAACTACTTCTTCAAGCATTAGATTGGGGAAGAAAAAATACACAAGAGCCAACCAAGAAATATGAAGGTGCTCCAATTGATCTAAAAGGTTTAACTTTTACAGAAGAAATGTTTCCTCCAATAATCAAAAAGATTTTAGAAGGAATCAAGACAGATGGAAGAAAAAGAGCCCTATCTTTAATGTTGTCTTTCTTTACCTCCTTAGGATTTCCAAAAGATTTCATTGATGAAAAAATAACTGAATGGAACAAAAAAAATTATCACCCATTAAAAGAAGGCTACATAAGGTCCCAAGTAGATTGGCATATAAAAAACAAGCGTCTTCCTCCAAATTATGACAAACCAATTTACAAAGAATTTGGTATCCATTCCCCACCAATTCCTGGAATGAAAAATCCTATTAATTATACAATAAAAATGGCATTAAAAAATTCTCGAGAATCAAAAAAGGCGACCTCTTCCACGCCAAAAAACAAAGAGTAATTTAACAATATTTATAAACAAGATTACTTTAATTCTTTAATGAAAAAACTAGGTGCAAATTTGTTTATCCTCCTGTTAGTATTAAGCTTAACTAGTATCGTTTTAGCAGAGAATCACACAACTTCTGTGACAGACAGAGATTCAAAAATAGAAAAAGGTTTCATATGTCTAGAGGAAAAAGCAAATAATTGTAATGATTTAAGTGTTCAAGAAACTGCATTAACAATTCTTGCAACTCCTGACAATATTTTTGATGATTGTGTTAATAGACTAGAAAACACACGACTAGACAATAATCATTGGGGAAGTGGCGAGAAGGCAGTAAGAGATACAGCTCTTGCAATAATAGCTCTGGACCATGCAGGAGAAAACACAGATACAGAAGTCGCTTGGTTAATGACACAAACTAGAACTCCTACAGGTTTAATATGGTACTTAGAACAAGATTCAAAGGTCGCAACAGAATGTAACATCCAGTATAATGGTAAAGACAACAGAATAAACATAGGCTCAAATAAAAAAATTGACAGAAATGCTGGCTCCTGTTTATCTCGTTCCCAATCAAGTTTTTGGTTAAAAATAGACAATGATTGCTATGGGGTGGAATTCAAAGTCTCTTGTGATGAAGATTTTATAACAACCCTTCTTTACAAAAATTCCAATTCTCCAACCATATACGTTTTAGAGGGAACTTCTTCAGCACCAGCAGCAGGTACAACTACTGTCCAAGTAGATTCAAAATGTTTTGGATCTAATTCTTGTGACTATGAAGGAACCATTTGGGCCACCGAAGCACTTCTTCGAACAGGTCATACAGTAGACGAATATATCCCATATATAATATCCTTAGCAGATTCAAACAAAAGATATTTACCTGAAGCATTCGTATACATGATAACAAACTATGAAGATTATGCAAACCAATTAGTTTCAATTCAAAGACTAGGAAATTTCTGGGAAGCTCCAAATACTGCTTACGATAAATTTTACGACACGAGTTTAGCATTAATAGCTCTCGAAGGAGCTTCATCCTCAGAACAAGTATCTAAAGCAAAAGATTGGCTTTTATTCCAACAAAAGTCTTCAGGATGTTGGGGAGATGGTGTGTTAGATACAGCAATGGCACTTTGGGCTTTAGAAGGAAAATCCGGAAAAACAAGCAGTGGAAGTTCCACAGTTCGTTGTGTTCAAGCAGGACACTTTTGCATTCCAAATTCAGACTGTCCCTCAAACGAAGATATAGGAAATAACTTTTTTTGCTCAGGACTATCAACTACTTGCTGCCTTAGTGAAAACGTAAGAACTTGTGAAGAATACAATGGAGATATTTGCGACGAGGATGAATTTTGTTCAGGAAATGAAAGGGAATCTTCAGATTCTAATTCGTGCTGCACTGGAACTTGTGAATTAAAACTTCAAGAATCAGTGTGCGAATCATATTTCTATTCTTGCAAAAGCTCTTGCTCAGATTCAGAGGAAGATGCAGGATATTCATGTAATAGTGCATCTCAAATTTGTTGCAAGACAAAAAGCACAGTAGATGCCAAGGGTGCCTGGTGGATATGGGTTTTAGTAGCTTTGATAATTGCAGTTATGATCGCGATAGGTTATGTTTACAGAGGAAAATTAAAAGAAATGTTCTCAAAAATGAGAAAAGGAAAGAAAAAATCTGATTCAAGAGGAGGATCTCGTCCTCCAGGAATGCCACCAACAAGACCTGGAATGCCACCACAAGGTTACAGTATTCGAAGAGCACAAGGAAGACCTCCAATGGGAAGACCACGAGTAATGGGAAGACCACCGATAAGAAGGGATAAAGCAATGTCCGACACCTTCTCCAAACTAAACAAGATGTCTAGTTAGATTTATTAATCTTAAAAATTTAAACAATTTATGAGAAGTGGTCCATTATTTTTAATGTTATTAATGTTATTAATTTTATTTCCATTAGTCAGTGGCTCCCCAGTAATTAATTTTTCAAGTGAAGATATTCTATCTGGAGAACCAATCATCGGAACCATCAACTTTAATGAAACATATGAAAAAGAAATTTTAAAGAGCAATATTAAATTCTACAAGGGGAGAAGAGAGACTTTTTTCGAATATGATATTAAATTTTATGAAGGAACACATTACTTCTATATTTTCGCAAATAGGCCAGGAGATTTTAGATTAGAAATAGATACACAGTATTACGAAAATGGAATTTTAACTTCAAAGGTATTAGAAAAGAATTTTACAATAATCAAAAACAATACACTTAACAACATCCTTAACAACATCCTTGAAATAAGACCTGCATTAATAGATATAAATTCAGAAAAAACATTAGTTCTTAGAAATGTAGGAAATTCTACATTAAATATTTCAATAAAGGATCTTGAGATAAGCCTTGAACCAAGTAAGTCATATGATTATTTAATTGAATCAACATCAACAGATCCTCTAGAAATTTTAGAAATAAAAACATACAAAACTTTTAGAATCCCAATTTTTAGAACCCCAAAGGTAGATTCAGAAATAAAAACAAATAATGATCTTAGGTTAGATAAAAGTTTTTTGAAATTTTTAATAATTGTTAATCAAGAAAAAATTTCCTACATAGAACTTTTCAATTTTGCAGATGTCAATCTAACAGATTTAAAATTCATAAGTAGCTCAAAAAAAATAGAAGTTGAAAAAATAGAAGTAGAAGAATTAGGAATCCAAGAATCCTTAAATATTAGTTTAACATTTAATTCAAAAGAGGAAGGATATTTTAAGGAGTTTCTAACAATAACCTACTTGTCCAACGAAGTTAGATACAACATAACAATTCCAATAGAAGCTTTTGTATTCCCTAAAGGGACTAATGAAAGTGATTTGGTTGAGCCTTTTGAAACATGTAGCGATCTTGGAGGGCTTGTCTGTAAACTAACAGAAAACTGTAACGGTCAAGCAAGGTTTGCAGAAGGGGGAGATTATTGTTGTATTGGAACTTGTGAAGAAGTTATAATTGAAGACAGTGAAGGTAACAATAATTTGATTCTAGGTTTACTAATTTTTGCAGCCTTAGCTTTAATCGGATACGCTGTATATAGCAAAGTTAAAAAAACAAAACCAATGGGAGCAGACGAGAAATTAAAAGAACAAGACAAAAGTTACTCAAAAAGGATCTCGGGTGGACTTCAAAGAACCTAATTACTTCTTAGAAGTTTTTTTCTTCTTAGCAGTTTTTTTCTTTGAAACATCTTTTCCATCAAACTGTTTCAATTGAGTTTCCAAATATTTAATCTTCGCATGAGCCATTTTTGCAATTTCATCATATCTATGAAGTCGACCACCTATATTATTCAAAAGTTCAGTTATCTCATTCGCATCAATATTAAATTTATGGGGATTAGTCACCTCAATTGAAGAGGGCATGAAATCAAATACAATTTCACTAAGAATATTAAATGTATCAACTTCAAAATCTACTTCTGCAAAACAAGTAAAAACAGCTTCCTCCTTTCTATGTTCCTTGTCTCTCTCAATTTTTTTGGGATCACTAATTTTTATTGAATGAACCTCAACTGCAGAAGAAGAATCAAGATTCTTAACATGTTTCTCCAAGGCTTCTCGAACGTAAGCTCCAGGCTTTCCCATAATCTCAATAATCATAATTGCTCTAACCATTATCTAAAATAAGGTATATCCCTTTTAAAACTTCTCCCACAATAAAAATACAATAACAACAACCAAAAATAAAGAAAAAACATAGGGCAAATACTTAAAATTGCGAGCCTCTCGAGATTCATAAATCAATGTCGAATTTTCTTCAACAAAAACAGCGTTAAGAGAAATAACGTCAAAAGATCGTTCATTTTTGAGTATTATTTTTTCCGGTTGAACAATTTTATTTTCCTTCAAATTTTTTAGTGCTTCCTCTTCTTGAGTTTCGTCAATTATTTCTTCTACAATCTTTTCTTCGAAAGAGGAACTAACTCCAACCAAAATATCAAAACCAACAGATTCTCTAAAGCTTCCTTTTCTAAGTTTTAATAAAGGACTATATTTTCCTTCCTCAGTAATTTTTAATAAAATTTCACTCTCGGAAAACTCACTCAAATAATAATAAGCACTTTTCCAATCATTCTTCTGAGGATCGAAGATTCTAGCAACACTACTCCCATCTTTAGTAATATCTATCTTAACATCATAGACCTCTGCAGAATCCAATATCTCGAAAGAACATTTAAATTCTTCTTCAACTTCCACCTCCTTCGGACAGTTTATTTCAACTTCCAAAGAACTTACAATTGTTGCAAGAATTAAAATAATAAAAAAATATTTCATTTTCTCATTCGAGCCTCAATTTCATTAAAAGAAATATATTCAATCAAGACTCGATTACTCTTCTTTATTTTTTTAGCTTTTTTAGCAATAAGGATCTCGTTAAATATCTGCTTTTCCAAATAAAGTTTACATTTATTTTTTTCCAAAAGACTAAGAGTTCCATTCATTTTAACTTCAACTCCAATAACTTTATACAAATCTCCACGTTTTTCAAAACAAACAAAATCTGGAAAACCAGTTCCAATAGTCATAGCTTTAGAAAATGGATTAAATTTTTTCTTTGCTGCTCTAATTTCTTTAGTCTCCAAATCAAGATTATTACTCCATTTATCAACTATCCACCCTTTTTCCTCCAAGTCTTTTCTAACTCGAAGCTCAAACTGTCCACCTCTAGCCTTACTTTTAGCACCCTTCTCCATCTTTGACTTTTTTTTCTGTTCGCCAACTCTTCCAAAATCATCCCATTCAGTTTTATATTCTTCATCACTAGCTCTTCTTATTTGCTCAAGAAAATCATCCCTATTTAGCTTTTTTCCCTTGTAAACATCATTAACTCCCATAAGAACATCTGTTTAATCTGCATTATAAAACTTTATATATTAAAAGAGATAAATCAAATAATGGTAAAAAAATTAGTTTTTTTCTTAATAATCCCCTTAATTCTATTAGGATTTTTATTCTTCTCAGATTCTCCATTAATGAGAGGTTCGTATGAGGGGGCAGAACAAGTTATTTTAGAAAAGACTAAAAGTTCTGTTGTAAACTTGGAGGATTTAGAATTAGCAACTTTTGCAGGAGGATGTTTTTGGTGCATAGAAGCCGCATATGAAAAATACGAGGGGATTCATAGCGCTATTTCAGGATACACAGGTGGAACAATAGCAAACCCTACCTATTCACAAGTTTCAGGCGGAACCACAAAACATTTAGAATCAGTTCAAGTGTATTTCGATCCGAAAGTTATAACTTACGAAGATTTATTGGAAATTTTCTGGAGACAAATAGACCCAACCGACGCAGAAGGTTCTTTTGTAGATAGAGGTTATCAATATACTTCGGCAATTTTTTATCATAACGAAGAACAAAAAAGTCTAGCAGAAGAATCTCTAAGAAAACTTGAAGTTAGCAACTTCTATGATTCTCCAATAGCAACCCAAATAATTCCAGCAAAAGAATTTTACGTGGCAGAAGATTACCATCAAGATTTTCATGAAACAAGTGGCGTTAGATACACTCTTTATAGAGCAGCCTCCGGAAGAGATAGATATCTTAAAGAGCAATGGGGAGACGATAAAGATTATGTCGTTTCAAAACTAAAACTAAAACTAATAGGTGAAAAGACCCGTGAAGAAATAATCGAATCATTAACACCATTACAATACAAGGTAACTCAAGAAGACGGAACTGAAAGGGCTTACAAAAATGAATACTGGGATAACAAGGAAGAAGGTATTTATGTAGATTTAATATCAGGAGAAGCACTTTTTTCTTCAACAGATAAATATGTTTCAGGAACAGGATGGCCAAGTTTCACAAAACCTTTAGAACCGGTAAACGTTGTAGAAAAAATAGATAAGTCCTTCTTTATGACAAGAATAGAACTTAGAAGTAAAGATGGAGATGCTCATTTAGGTCATTTATTTGATGACGGCCCTTTACCTTCAGGAGATCGATATTGTATAAATTCTGCGGCCATGAACTTCATTTCAAAAGAAGAGTTAGTTGAAAAAGGGTACGAAGAATATCTAGAATTATTCGAATAAAAAATCTATTTCTTTAAAGTCAAATAGTAATTAATCAAAAATATTGATACAAACAGAGTTGTAAATGTGGATAATAAATTAGTTGAAATTAGATTAAATAAATTATTCGTATATCCGGCTCCTTCAAACAAAATTATTCCAAGCAATAAGATATAATTAACAAGTCCCATAACAAGTCCAATTAAAACTATCTTAAAAAAAACATCCCACCACCTACCTTTAACAATTTTCGTACTCTTCTTCACAGAACCTATAATGAATGAATCTTCAAACACTAAGATACAGGTTGAAAATATCCATCGTATAAGGAAGTACAATGCGGGGATTGCTGCCAAGACAACAAAAAAGGATATAAGTTGTTGATTCTCTACAATGAGAATTCCTAATAACAATAGCAGCGGAACAGCAACGACTAGAAAAATTAAGAACAAGGCAATAGCAAGAACAATAGATAGTCCAATTGCTTTCAAATAATATTTAGACGCCCCATTTATAACATCTTTAGCAGAAGCATTCTTCTTTTTAGATTTCATTGAATAAGCAACACTTACAAACAAAAGACTAGCAAACAAAGAAGTTGATGCAACTGCAAGAAGCATATTTCGGATTTGAGGAATACTCAGTTCCCCAATAAATTCAAATTCAGGAATTAAATTATTATAACCAACATAAACTCGTGGCAAAAAGTAAAATAAAACTCCAATAAGAAAAAGCATCATAAAGTTTTTCTTAAAAAATTCTATTGAATCATTCCATAACGAATTAAATATCACACTTTTTACCATAAGAATAAATGAACAATTTCATTTATAAAAATATCTATTAAAGATCCCGAGCAAAAATCGTTCGTCTACCATTCTCTTTAGCCCGGGTTTCAGCATTCTTCAAAAGTTCTTCAGTCTTCTTTTCAAGTTCTCGCTCGACCTCATCCGACACATTCAAGTCAACAAATTTTCTAATCAAACTTTTATTAACTAGTCCCATCTACTTTATTGTATCAAGTAGTTTAATAACTTTTTCTTGCCCAATAGATCTAATAAAAGGAGCAAGCCTAGGTCCCTTATTTTTTCCAATCAAAACTGTATAACAAATTTCAAAAAACTTGGTGTTCTTAATTCCAACTCGTTCACATATACCATAAA
>JADFNI010000041.1 GCA_022563455.1 Nanobdellota archaeon | reverse complement strand
AAGAGGCCTAGACGAAGATCTTGATGGAAAAGAAGAAGGTAAAGATTACAAAGTTGATATAAAACCAGTTGACGCTTTCGGGGCCAGAAACAAAGACCTTATTCGTATGGTCCCAACCAAGTTATTTCATGCACAAAAAATCAATCCAGAAAGAGGAATGCAGTTAACTTTAGACAATCGATTAGTAAAAATCTTATCAAGTTCGGGAGGCAGAACTTTAGTTGATTTTAACAATCCACTAGCTGGAAAAAACATAACATATTCTTATAAGATCTTAAAAAAAGTAACTGATGACAAAATAAAAGTAGAAGCGGTCCAAGATTTCTTGTTCAAAAAAATATTCGACTTTGAGATAAGTGGTAAGACAGTAACATTCAAGGTAAAAAGCGACGAAGCAAATTTCATAAAGATGTTCAAGGAAAAATTAGAAAAAATCCTAAATATGAAAGTTGAAATTTCAGAGTCCAAAGATTCTAAGTAATAGAGTCTATAAATCCTTAAAAAGTCATCTCTACTAAAACTCTTTATGGAAGATATATTAGAAAGTGGTGAAGTTTATTCAGAACCTATAAACAATCCCATTCCAAGCATTAGCCCTAATTTAGAAATCGATCAAGAGCTAGAACAAATTTTAAAGAAACAAGCAGCAAGGATCAAAGTTGTTGGAATCGGAGGAGGAGGGGGAAATACAACTTCTAGGATGAAAGAAATAGGAATTAAGGGGGGTGAAATAATTGCAATAAACACTGACGCTCAAGACTTACTTTATACAAACGCAGATCAAAAAATATTAATCGGTCGAGAAATCTCAAAAGGATTAGGTGCAGGTTCAAATCCAAGAATTGGCGCTGAAGCTGCAAAAGAACAACAACAAGATATCAAAAAGAAATTAGCTAATTCAGACTTAGTATTCATAACTTGTGGACTTGGAGGGGGAACTGGAACTGGAGCAGCACCAGTCGTAGCCGAAATCGCAAAAAAAGCAGGAGCCCTAGTAATTGGGGTGGTAACACTGCCGTTTACAGTTGAGGGCGCAAAAAGAATTGACAATGCAATGGAAGGACTTGAAAGATTAGAAGGAATTGTGGACACATTGATTGTAATTCCAAATGATAAATTATTAGACTTAGCCCCAGACTTACCGTTACCAACGGCTTTCAAAGTAGCAGATGAAATTCTAACAAATGCAGTAAAAGGAATTACCGAACTAGTAACTTCATCAGGTTTAGTAAATTTAGATTTCGCAGACATCAAAGCCGTAATGTCGAACGGAGGAGTTTCTTTAATTGGTATGGGTGAATCAGATTCAAATGACCGAGCAAACGAAGCAGTTGAAAAAGCGTTAAACAACCCATTATTAGATGTAGATATAAAAAACGCAAGCGGAGCTTTAGTAAATGTCATAGGGGGAACAGACTTAGCATTAGAAGAATACAAGACAATCGTTCAAAAAATAGGAGAACAGTTATCTCCCGATGCAAAATTAATTTCGGGAGCGCAAATTTCAAAAGATTTAGAAAAATCAATTAAGGTCATGGTAATAGTAACAGGTGTTAAATCTCCTCAAATTTCTGGAGAAAGATATCCCCCTGAAGTTGCAAGAAGAAAAGATATGGAAGGAGAACTAGGGATCGAATTCTTTGAGGAATAATTTAAAAAGCTAATAATTCTAATTATTTCATGAATAAAGAACTCACAATAAAATTAAAATCGAATTATCATCAATATGTCAGAGTTTGGAAACTTCTAAAAAGACCAACTATGGCAGAATTTATAACAATTTCAAAAGTTTCAGTCATAGGCCTTCTAGCAATTGGCGCTTTCGGGTTTGTAATTTCTATTGCAATGAAGACATTTATTTAGGAATCAACCACCAAAATCTTTAAAAACAGTTAATTTCTACTAATTATATCTAGTTCTTAGATTCCTTTGAATCTAGCTGGAGCAAATAATAACATGGGAATAGGATACGACGAAGAATTCGATTACCTCGATGATGAGGACGATAAAGATAGTTCTGCAGAAGATGCTTTCGCACCAAAAATAAAGGGAGCAAAAAAAGTATCTATTTTACCTGAGGAAAACGAAGACACAGAGCCATCGTCAGATTTAGAAAAAGATGAAAAAGAATTAGAAAAAGAAGCAAAAGAAGAAGAAAAAAGAAAAGAAGCAGAAGACGACAAAGAATCGGGCAAGAAATTCGAATCAGTTATTTTTGTAGTAAAAGTTACAACAAATAAAGAGGACAAGGCCCTTGAAATGATAGCGGATAAGGTAAAGAAAAGAAATGTTGGAGTTTATGCACTTGCAAGGCCACATGGACTTAGGGGCTACGTATTTTTAGAATCTCCAGACAGAGAGCACGCAGAAGAAGCAGTATTTAATTTACCTTATGTAAAGGGGATAATCGGAAAAACAGTTCCTTATAGTGAAGTAAAACCAATGTTAGAACCAGTAGCGGCTGATATCAAAATAGAAAAGAACGATACAGTTGAAATAATCTCAGAACCTTTCAAGAACGAAAAAGCAAAGGTTGTAAGAGTTGACAAGGGAAAAGGAGAATGCGTAGTATCTCTTTTAGGAGCTGCAGTTCCAATCCCAGTAACTGTAAAATTAGATAACGTAAGAGTAATCAGACGGGAGGATTTAGAAGACGAAGAATAGTTAATCTTTTAAACTATTCTCGTCAAAAAAATTCATGAAATTAAATCAAAATAACATTTTGGAAGAAAAGTTTTTTCTACTTCGAGGGAATTTCTTTTTTTCTAAAAAAGAAAGAGTCTAATGGTCTTAATAAAATTATTAGTTGAAGGCGGAAAAATGTCTCCAGGTCCAGCAGTAGCACAACAGTTAGGTCCAATGGGTATCAACATGGGTAAAGTTATTGCTGACGTAAATACTGCAACCTCAAAGTTCAAAGGGATAACTGTCCCAGTTCATTTGACAATTGACACAAAAACTAAAGAGGTTTCAATTAAAGTATTATCTCCTCCAACCTCAGAGTTATTAAAAAAAGAGTTATCTATCGAAAAAGCATCAGGTGCCAGGTTAAAACAGCAAGTAGGAAATTTAGCAATAGAACAAGTAATCTCAGTTTCAATTGCAAAGCATGATAGTTTACTGTCTCGTGAATTTATTTCAACGGTAAAGTCAATTATTGGAACTTGTCAGGCTTTAGGAGTATTAATTGAAAACAAAACTCCAAGAGAAATATTGGCCGAAATTGAAGAAGGAAAATATTCTGAAGAAATTTCTGCAAAGAAAACAGAAGTCGATTCAGAAAAACGAAAGGAATTAGACGAATTCTTCAAAGAAGTAGAACTTAAACAAGAAGCCATTCAAAAAGCTGAAGAAGAAGAAAAGGCAGCTGAAGAAGAAAAGAAAGCTGAGGGAGCTACTGAAGAGCCTACTGAATCAACTGAATCAACTGAAGAAAAGAAAGAGTAAATAAGTTTATTAACTAAGATTCTTCATTTTTTTTATGGGACCATGGTCTAGCCTGGTATGATTCGAGGTTTGGGACTTCGCGACCCCAGTTCAAATCTGGGTGGTCCCATATTATCTTTTTAACACACATAACTATTTAAAAAGAATTTAGATTTATTTTTCATGGCTCCAACTTTCTTCTATGTCCCATCAATAGGACTTTATGTAGCTAGAAAAAAGAAACTATTAGGTAAAAATTGGCATGAATCTCACAAAGGACTTCAAGAAAATAGAGAGATAATGCTACCAATTCCAGAATTTGTAGAAGTTTTAAAGTATACTCGAGAGAATGAACAAGAAGTTTATAGAGACATAACTGAAGTAAGAAGTCCTTGGAGATGTGAATGGCTTGATGCAGATTTTAAATTTAAAGATAGTAAATTATATATTAATTCGGGTCATAGGTATCAAGGAGGAGAATTAATCCCACAAAATTCAGAAATTCTTGCTGAAAGTACTTTAATAGAAAACAAAATAATTTCTTTAGAAAGCTGGTTAGAAAATCCCACAAAACAAGGACTCCCTTCTAGGAAAACAGAATCAGGAGATTTATGTTACTGGTCTCCAATGAGAGACAACAATTCTGTCGCTTGGTTTGATGCCGATTTCATTGGGGCGTACTTTGGTTGCAGCTGGGATCCATCGAGCAGGAACTCAGTTCTTGGAGTAAGGGCTGCTAAGCTTGAGCTGTAGATTTACTAAATTATAATAAAAGTTTCTAAGTTCCAATCAATATCTTTAAAAACCCATTTTTTACTTATTTATATTATGGGAGTAAAGAAGAAAAAAATCGGAGCAGCAGGAAGATTCGGAGCTGGGTACGGAAAAGTTAAAAATAAACTAATCGCCGTTGAAAAAAAGCAAAGAATCAGGCAAGATTGTCCATTTTGCAAGGGCCGAGCAGTAAGAGTATCAAAAGGTATTTGGAATTGCAAAAAATGCAACAAAACATTCGCAGGAGGTATATTTCACCTAAAGGATTAAAAACCTAAGGAAATGATTAATAAAATGACAGCCTACAAATGTTTTCACTGCGGAAATAAATTAAAATCAGAAGAACTAAAAAAAAGATTTGTATGCCCTGATTGCGGATCTAGAATATTTTTTAAGCCTAGAACTAAAATAAAAACCGTAAAGGCAATTTAGATGGAAGAAGATGTACCCAAAAATGAAGGTCAAGCGCAAAATCCTACAAACCCTTTAGCAAATTTAGACGAGGAAACTCAAGGCAAGATTCAAGAAATGCAAATGCTCGAACAAACTTTTCAACAATTATTAATGCAAAAAAATGCTTTTTCTATGGAATCAAATGAAACAGAATTAATCATTAAAGAAGTAGAAAAGTCTAAAGGAGAAATTTCAAGAATAATTGGAAGCCAAGTAGTAATAAGATCTACTAAAGAGAAAATCTTGGAAGAAATGAAGACAAAAAAAGAATTAATCAAAACAAGATCCATTGCAATTGACAAACAGGAAAAAGAATTATCAGAGAAGCTAGACAGTCTCAGAGAAGAAATCATGGCTAAGATTCAAGCTTGAAATCTATCAATAATTTTTATTTAATGATGCCAATAAACACTACCTCATCGACGGTAAACATAACCTTCAACAATCCACTCCACCATATAAATCTTTAAATACTATAATCATTAAAAAACATAATATGGTATTCGATAAAATAAAAAACATGTTTGGTGGCGGAGAATCAGAGGGATCCGATTTCATCGAAATAGATTTAGAACAAGAAAAATCAGACTCTAAAGTATTAATAAAAACATTCACATTAAAGGTTTACGAAGACATAAACCCGATCCTAAATTCATTAAGGGAAGGATATACAATTGCAGTAATAGATATTAAACCACTAAAGGGAAAAGATGTAGTTGAGTTAAAAAGAGCTATATCAAAGATCAAAAAAACTGTTGAGGCACTTGAAGGAAAAATCGCAGGATTCGGAGACCACACAGTTATAGCAACACCCTCAAAAGTCTTCGAAATCCAAAAAGGCGGAGTTGAAGCACCTAAAGGATCAAAAGCAGACGAGATTGAAAGGTTTTAGGGAAAAGATTAGTCAAATATATTAAAAATTTAATTTTATCAATTTTAATTTTATCAATTTAATAATAGGACAATTTAAATATAGATTTAGCCATGTCCTAAAAGGATGTTTAGTAAAAAATTTTTTGACATTTTAGCATTGGCATTGGTTTTGTCAATTATTTTATTAGGCTTTATCCCTCCAATATTCATAGATAAGCCAACCTTCGAAAAAAGGATTATAATTGGAGAAGATCCTAATCAAGAAAACTTTTCTAGGTACAACGTGGTTCAAATGTACTCTATTTTTGCCCTATTAGGAATTTATTCCATATTTATCATAGTCTTAGCAATTCAAATGAGACTCAGAAGACTAATATCTCTAATAAGCACAATATTGATAGTAGCACTCTTCCCTCTAGATTTTATATTCTACTTCGCAATTCTTAGAAAGCATTTTAAAGAAGTTGATGACGAAGAAGTAAGCGATTCAATCATATCTCTTGTTGAGTATACTCAAAAACCAACGGCCCCGATAACAGCAGTCCATAATAGGGATACAGTCTCAAATACAATAACAGTCCCAAATGAAGTGACCTAAATTTACTTATCTCTACCAATATTATATTTTCAACCAAAAGTCCTTCATCATAATTGATATCTTATACTCTTATATTATAAGACTTATTATAAGACTAAATTCTAGCCTGAGCAAACACGGTCTTTAAAGCTACCACAATAGTTGCAGGAATAAATAATACCATCAAGGAAAACAATATATTTCGAAGCGAATTAACAACAAGATTACTATGTGAGAGAAAAATCAATGGCTCATTTCCAAGAGCTCCGACAATAACTAAAGAGAGACTAGCCATAAGAAATGTCCCAGAACTTCGATCCCCCGAATTTGCAAATCCAACAACAATTCCTATAACAACAAGCAATGCATAAAACCAACTATTAGCTTTTTCCGGTGAATCAGTAAAAAAACCAAAGACAACCGCAAGGACAACTCCAATTAAGAAAGCATAAGCACCCCATAAGTTCTCCCTTGACTTAACCATACTTCGACGACGAAACCAGAATATTTAAAACCTTTGTATAATCCTCCAAGAAAACTCATATTAAATCATTATAGAAATCTTTATAAAGTGTCGTAATCAGAGAATTACAACATGGCAACAAACAAAGCATTTATGACGTTTGGTTTTCTAGCAGTTTTACTTCTAAGTGTTGGTTTTGCATTCGCTAATGTTGATAATTTTAATTTAATAATTGATGGTGAAGGAAATTCAAGTGACAATAGAATTACAGCAGAGAATGGAACTACAAAAACACTCTCTTTAGTTTTAAATCATGACAACACGACTTTTGAAAAGGTACAAATAAACTGGTCTGGGGGGCGTGGTTTTTTGATTCTTCCAGAAAATGGCCTTTTTTCAACAGGAAATCATATTTTTTTACTTTCAATAATAATGCCTGATGAGGTAGTAGATTCTACAAGAATATTAACAGCAACATTATATAACTCAAGTAACTTAACTGAGGAATTAGGTGAAGAAAAAGTAACAATCTTCTATAACTCAACCTTACCAGTAGTTGAAGAAGAAGAACCAACCACAGAATCCAAATTCCCAATTTGTAAAAAAGTTGGAGACTTAAAAATTTCAGATTTTACAGTAAACAATTTTGGTGTTGGAGATGATGAGGAATGGGAGCCTTTAGATGAATTGGAAATCGAAGTGGAAATCGAAAACAGAAATAAGGATGATGACGTTCGAGATGTTTTAGTACAGATTACCATCTTAGACAGCGATAACAATGATTTAGATGTAACTAGGGATTTTGATTTAGAAAATGAAGAAATTGATTTAGGAAAAATAAATGATGACGATGACGAAATCGCAACATTTAGAATAAGAGAACTCCCAGGAGATATTGAAGACGGAAATTTCAAAATGGTATTCCACGTATTCTCTGAAGACAATGAAGCAAACCAATGCGTTTCTGAATCAACAAGGTTTGAGGGGGAGAGTATATTTTACAGCGAATTTGAAGTAGTTCGTGAAGACAATGATGCTGTTATTTTGAAGAGTCCAAGAAACATTGAAGATATTAAAATCTTAGCATCTTGTGGAGAGGATTCAGTTGAAGTAAGTTTCAAAATCTACAATGTTGGTGTAGACAAGGAAAAGCACACTTTAGTAACTCTTTTCAACAGCGTTCTTGGAATAAACGAAAGGTTAGTTGTCGATAACTTAAGGGAAGGAAAAAATAAGAA
>JADFNI010000007.1 GCA_022563455.1 Nanobdellota archaeon | reverse complement strand
ATCCAGCTACCATGAACATCGACCCGGATAAAGTTGAGGCAAAGATTAAGGAACTTGGATTTAAGGTTTCTAGCAATAAGGTTGGTAAAGAAAATGAAGATGTTGAGATTATTGAAGAAAATACTGATTTGGAGGGTAGCAAATAATGGCAGAAGGACTTTATACTAAGAGAAATGATGGGCGTAAGATGGATGAAATTAGACCGATGAGTGCGAAAGTTGGAATCGTACCTTCTGCTGATGGAAGTGCTTCTTTTGATACTGGTGGAACTAAGGCTATTGCTGTAGTTAGAGGACCTAGAACTCTTCATCCACAACATATGCAAAATCCAAAGACTGGAATTTTAAGAGTTAGTTATGGGATGATGCCTTTTTCAGTTGAAGATAGAATCCGTCCAGGGCCATCGAGGCGAAGTGAAGAGATTTCAAAAGTTAGTGAATGGGCTTTGTCCTCTGTAGTTGATTTATCAGAATTTCCAAATACAGTGGTTGATGTATTTATTCAAATTCCTCAGGCTGATGCTGGAACTAGGGTGGCTGGAATTAATGCTGCTGCTATGGCTTTAGCACATGCTGGAATACCAATGACTGAGATGATTTCTGCTATTGGTGTTGGAAAAATCGATAAGACTTTGGTAGTGGACTTAGATAAGTATGAGGATTCTGAATATCATGACGGAGAAGGTTCAACTGATATCCCTGTTGTGATTACTTCGCGAAGCAAAAAAGTTGCACTTTTACAGCTTGATGGAAAGATATCAATACCTGAACTTAAACAATGTATAGAAAATGCAAAAGTCGCATGTGAGAAAATATTGAAGGTGCAAACAGAAGCTTTAAAGAATATAAATGGAGATAATGAAAATGACAAGTGAATATATAATATCTAGTTTGCAAAAAGAAAAGATTATTGAATATTTAGCTAGTGGTAAAAGGCTTGATGGAAGAGGCCCTCTAGATTATCGTGATATTAAAGTAGAAATGAATATTAGCAAGAATGCAGAAGCTAGTGTTAGAGTTAAGTTTGGAAAGACTGAAGTTATTGCAGGTGTTAAGATTGCTGTTGTAGCACCATATCCAGATTCACCAAACGCTGGAACTTTTATGACGACGGTTGAGCTTCACCCAATGGCGTCTGAACATTTTGAGATTGGAAGACCTGGAATAAAATCTGTTGAGCTTGCAAGAGTGATTGACCGAGGGATAAGAGAAAGTGGATTTATTGATTTTGACAAGCTATGTATCAAGGAAGGAGAAAAAGTATGGCAAGTATTTTTAGATATTGTTGCAATTAATGATGACGGAAACATGATGGATGTCGCAGGACTTGCAGGAATAATTGCTCTTGGAAATGCTAAGATGCCTTTGTATAATGTTGAAGAAGATAAACTAGAGGGTGGACTAAGTAAGGAATCTCTTCCGATTAATGAATCTGTTTTGTCATTTAATATGACATTTCATAGTATTGGTGGAGTGATTGTATGTGATGTTAGTGAGGATGAGGAGGCTATTTCAGAATATAGACTTAGTATTGCTGTTGGAGATAATAACGGTAAACCTAGAATTACTGCTATGCAAAAAGGAAAGGGTGGGGCTATTAATTCTAATGACATGGAAAAGATTTTAAAGCTTGTAGAGGATAAATATAAAAGTATGTTTCCTAAGATTAGGAAATATGTTTTTGGTAAATAAAAATGAAAGATCAAAAGCAAGAGTTCTCAAAATATGAAAGAGCTAGAATAATTGGGGCACGAGGTTTGCAAATTTCTATGGATGCTCCACTGCTCATGAAACTTAGTGATAAAGAACTTGATGGAATAAACTATGATCCTTTGAAAATTGCTGAAAAGGAGTTGGATTGTGGGGTTCTTCCAATTTCGGTTAATAGGCCGATGCCTTTGAAAAATGAAGAAGACCTAAGTAAGATTAAGGTCGAGGTTACTAAGGTTACTGATGAGGACAAGATTAAAGCTGAAGCTCAAGAGGAAAAGGATATTAGTGAAGGTGGGGAAATGATGGAACTTGCAAATGACGCTAGTGAGGATGAACCTGAAGAGACGATTACTGCACCTGCTGCACCTGTAGAAGTCTTAGAGTAAGTTTTATTAAGACGTCTTTTATTTTAGTTATATGTTTATAAAAAGTTGTGATGTTAGTTTGATTAAGAATTCTCGTAAGGAAAAAACCATTCAAGTTGTTCTTAATACTTATGAGGGGAAGTTTGTTTGTTCTGCTCCTAGCGGGAAATCTAAAGGGAAAAGTGAGGTTTTATCGTATCATGTGAAGGGAATTGGGCACAGTTTAAAGATGCTCAAGGTTTTTTGTGCTAAGTTAAAGCACAAAAATTTTTTAATTAAAAAGTTGTCCGATATTAAAAAGTTGACTGAAGTTATGCACCGGTTTGAAGCTCATCATGGAAAATTTGGTGGAAATGTTTTTTATGTTATGGAGGGTGTTTTTTTGAAGGCGGCTGCAGCAGACAAAAAACTAGAACTTTGGGAGTTTATTAACGATTCAGTTAATAACGGACATAAACCTAAGATGCCAACAGCAGTTGGAAACCTTTTTGGTGGAGGGCTTCATTCGAACACACTTCCAGGAAAGCGACCAGACTTTCAAGAATTTTTGTTAATTCCTAATGAAAAGACGTTTTCTCGAGGAGTCACTGTGAACTACCGTGCTTATGAATATGCTCGATGGTTGCTAAAAACTCTTCGAAGAAATGATGAAGGAGCTCTTGCAACTTCTAAAACTAATGAGGAGTCACTTGAGGTGATGGTTAAATTGTCTAAAAAATTTAAGATTAGAATTGGACTAGATATTGCTGCATCTTCGTTTTATGAAAATGGTTATTACAAGTATAAGAATAAAGATTTGATTAGGGATAAGACTGATCAAGTGGATTATATTGAGAGGCTCATTTTGAAATTTGGAATATTTTATGTTGAGGACCCTATGCAAGAAGAGGATTTTTCTGGGTTCAAACAAATCATGAATACTGTTAAAGATTATAAGAAAAAAAGTTTGATTGTTGGAGATGACTTGACGACTACAAATATTCGGCTTGTTAGACGCGCTGTTGCTTCAGACTCTATGAATGCCATGGTTATAAAACCTAATCAGATTGGATCAATTTTAGAAGTTGCTGAAGTTGTTAGGTATTGTAAGAGACATAAAATTATAATGATTTTTAGTCATAGATCTGGGGAAACCATGGATGATATCTTGGGAGATTATGTTGTTGGATTTGGAGGACATTTTATAAAAACAGGAATTTATGGACGGGAACGGCTTATTAAACTCAAAAGGGTTATGGATATTGAGAGGAGTTTAAGATAATGGATTTGAAAAATGGATTAAAAGGAATCAAGACTAAATTTAGAGGACTTAATAGCATTCGTATGAAGATACTTGATAGACTTGAGATTGCCGAGGATACTTATGAGATTAGATTAAAAAAGCCACTTAATTTTACATATAAGGCAGGGCAATATGTTAGTATTATAATTAATGATAAAGTAAATGACGGGCGAGGAAAGATGAGGTCTTTTTCACTTTCTAGTTCTCCCTCTAATTCTAAATTTATTTCTACTTGTTTTAGACTTCCGAAGAAACATAGTGATTTTAAAAATTATTTAATGAAGTATCCTATGGGAACTGAAGTTTCAATTAGTGGTCCTCGAGGAAAGTTTATTCTTCCAGAATCTACTGAAAAGCTAGTTGTCATGATTGCGGGGGGAGTTGGAATTACTCCTTTTATAGGAATGATTAAATTTGCAACAGAGACTAAATCAAAGCAGAAAATAAAACTTCTTTACACTGATAAAAGTGAAAAGAGGATTGCTTATTTTGATGAACTTGTAAAGCTTGATCGGTTAAATAAAAATTTTAGTTTTAATTCTCGATATAAAAGGGTTGATCCTAAATTTATTATAAAGAATTGTGATCCTTCAAAAGTTCTTTTTTATGTTTGTGGGACTCCTAAAATGGTTACTGGTGTAAGAGAGATGCTTTTAGAGATGGGAGTTTCTAAGAAAGTTATTTCATTTGAAAATTTTACTGGGTATTGAGATAGCAACTCTCGGAAAGGTTGGCCAAAACTTTGCTTTCTAAATTAAGTTATGTCAGTAGTAAAAATACTAGGAAGTGTTTAAATATTGACACTTTCCCTAAATCTAAGGATGAAAAGTAATATCTTTGAAAGAGTAAGAGAAATTGATGAAAAAAGAGATTCAGATATAGTTGAAGCTTACGCCAATGGAATTAGGGAGGTTTATGAACGAATAAATCATTCAAAACTTCGGAGTAAGTTTTTTGAAAAACTTGAATCACTAGTTGATTCTATTGAACCTCTTGCTCTTTTTGATCCTAATAAAGCAAGGGAACAAAGAGGTGGAATGACTGCTACGGAACTCAGTGTTGAAATTGATGTTTCTCAACAAGTTATAAGTAATTATGAAATAGGGGAATCTATACCTTATTCAGGAAGTAAATCTGGTAGAAATTACCTCGAATGGCTTAAAACTAAGGGGTATAACCCCTTTGAAATTTAATTAATTCTAGAATTCTTAGAGACCTATATAATTTTATTTATCAGAAATCTGGGTTAGAAGAAATTTATTCCAAGAATTGGTAAAATTATGAGGATTATTATTGCTGCTAATAATCCATAAATTATTAGTTTTCCTACTTTTTTTAAGATGCTTACTCCAAGGAGAATTACAATTATGACTATTGCTATGATATTATAGAGCATATTTTCGAACATGTTTTGGATAAGGCTTGGAAGTATTTAAGGATGTCTATTTATATTAGGGTTTTTATATGGCTTTTTACTTTTAGAAAAATGGAGAGTCATGAATTTGAAAAAAATCGAGTCTATCTAACCCCTGAGGAATATTTCCATTTTGGAGATCTTAAATTTCTAGAAGGAGTTGTAAGTTCTATGATGAAATCTGGATTTATAGGGCGAAGAACTACATATGGATCTCTAATAGATTCTTTTTCTAGAAAAACTGGGCTTGAAGGATTTGCCATGCTTTATGGACATGGAGGCTACAGGGATGGTGTATGGTTCATAGGAGATGAAAAACGAACACCTGTTCAAAATTGGATAGATTCATTAGATGGAGAAAGGGCAGTAATAGCCCTTAGAATATGTAATCCCAACAACACTGAAATTAAATCTAAAAGATCAATTGTATTACATTGGAATTCTGCTGCAAGTCTAAGGGAGGTTTTCCAAGGAGGTTATGTGAGAATTTATGTTCCTGGGGACGGCTATTTGGATGGAAATTATCGTGGAATAAAAAGGGCACTTGAGAGATTGGCTTGATTGGACGTGACCAAAAGCCTTAAATACCCAATAAAATTATTTATATTACGCATCAGGTGCGGGGCTTGAGGAAACTTGAGTAGTAGCTAAGACTCCTGAGCGGACTTATATAAATTTAGATATGGCAAACGAACAAGACGTTATTAATGTTGAAAGCGCTGTTGTATCTGAAGAAGTACCTAGGGCACCAACAGGTGTACCCTCTGATGAGGGCAAAGAGGTTGGAAATAATATTCTAAACCAAGAAGGGGCAAAAGCTGATAAAAAAGAAAATAAGCCAAAGGTTTTGGCATTCGATAAGTCGAAAAAAGAAGATCAGACAATTTTGACCCCACTTGAGGATTATATTAAGACTGCCTCTTACTTAGGAACAAAAGTTATTACTCCTTCTATGAGAAAATATGTTTATAGGAGAAGACTTGACGGTCTTGCGATTTTGAATACTCTTCTTGTTGATAAAAAGCTTGCTGAAGGAATTGAATTTATTAAACAATATAAGCCTGAAGACTGGACTTTAATTTGCAAAAGAGAAGCTGGATGGAGAGCTGCTAAAATGTTTAGTGAGCTTACTGGGGTTAGACTTTATACAAAAAAATATCCTGCAGGA
The DNA here is from genome assembly GCA_022563455.1 of Nanobdellota archaeon. Classification (GTDB taxonomy): domain Archaea; phylum Nanobdellota; class Nanobdellia; order Pacearchaeales; family GW2011-AR1; genus JAGVXH01. The sequence goes on along the minus strand of JADFNI010000007.1, from coordinate 21,629 downwards.
GTTTTGACTAATACTGTGCTCGATAATTTTATTGAAACAAAAATGATTTTGATTAGTGACCCGTGGTTGGATAAAAATGCACTAGCTGATGCTAAAAACATTAGAATTCCTGTTGTTGGAATTTGTGACACTAATAATCATACTGCCGACATTGACGTCGTCATTATTGGGAATAATAAATCTAATAAATCTCTTGGGTTATTTTTTTGGTTGATGGCTAGAGAATATATGAAGGCTCATAATATTGATAAACCGCTTCCGAGCTTGGAAGAATTTGTTGGTGAAGAACTTATATTGGAAGAGCCAAAGAAGAAAAGAATTGCAAGGGAGAAAAAAGAACAAGATATTAAGTCTGGAGAAGGTGCAATTGAGGACCGGATGAAAGCTCTAGCTGAACAGGCGGATATAGAAGCTAAGGAGAAAATGGATGTTGAGGAAGGTGAGGTTGTCCATGTTGGAGAAGAGGTTAGCGAAGGGGTTTAGGGAAATAAACTTTTGAAAAAGTTTAGCAAAAAGATTTTAAATTATTGTGATTTCTTTTATTGGTTCATCATTATTTAATAAATAATTGCACTTTCTTTCAGAATAGCTTGATCTACCATCTATGAAGGGGTTTGATTCGGGATTAGGAATCTCAAATATTTTTATTGTTCCTAGATTCCCTTCATCAAAATCAGAAAGCAAAACCCTTGGATTATTTGAATATACTCCATAAATCTCTACTTTCTTTGTTTCTCCTGCAGAGATTGTATATTGGGTTTCATCCCTCCGAGAAGAATATGACTTTTGATTTCCATTCTTTGGTCCAACATAGAATTGAATAGAGTTGTCTTGGTTGTTTTTTAGAGTGATACATCCCACCATTTCGTTGAGGGTATATTTTTTCTCGAAATACCCTGTATTTTTTAGGACTAAATCTCCTATTTTTACCTCTGCAGATTGTAAATAAGGTGGATCTGAGGAGTCTGCAACATGAGCTATATTATCAAAGTTTACGAAACTTACTAAAGATAGATCTTCATTAAGACTTTTTGTATCAAGGAAGATTAGAAGTGCTCCAAGAATGAGGAGAGTTACTAAACTGATAATATAGAATATTGTTTTCATTTAGCTATGTTGCCTATTTTTGAGAAGTAATATCCCATTATCATGAATAAAACCGCTGAGATCACTAATATTGCCATTATTCCAAATCTTCCTATTTGAAATACATCAATAGCAAAGCCTGCTGTGAAAACATAGAGTGCTATAGATATCATGTAGAACAATGGATAAATCTTTCTGTAATTAAGATATAATATTACTGCAACTATTAAAGAAATCCAGAAAAGTGCTCCCCCAATTATTGGATAAAATCCCATTACTTATTTACCTTCCTGAATAATTCTGCGATTATGGCTGAGGCTATTATTGCTACGATTAACAAAGTTAATTTAACAGGATCTGAAAGATCTGCTATGAACTCATTAGTGAAATAAACTACTGAAGAAATTATAAACAATACACCTATTGTATAAAATATATTTTCTACCTTCATATTTTTTAATATAAAATATTCTATATAAAGGTATTGATTGAAAAGTTTATTAACTAAACATTGTTAAATCCTTTATGGATTTAATTAGGGAGAAGAGTATCGGAGGAGATGGATCTGGATTTATAGAGAAGTTAAGACTTGTATTTTTTGATCCCCATTTATTCTTTGACAAAGTAGATAAGGAAAAGAGATTTAATAAAATTCTGATTACTCTAATTACATTAGGGACATTATTACTTGTAGGGATAATTCTATTCTTTTTAATCTGGGGGAATATGGGGGAATATTTAGGTCTAAATTCATTTTATTTTGTACTTGTTGCTTTTGTTCCGGTTACTTTGTTATTTATTTATTTTGGAATAGTCCATGTCGTTGTGAGACTATTTGAGGGATCTGGAGATTATTATAAAACATTTAATGTAGTAACTTATAGTCTAATTCTCGGAATGTTGTTTGGACTAATTCCTGTTGTTGGTTTTCTTGGATGGATGTATTCAGTTTACTTTGCGACAATCGGGTTGTCAAAAGTTCACAAAATCTCAAATATGAAGGCTGCTACTTCTTATTTAACCCCTATAATAATCTATATAGGAATTATCACAATAGTTATCTATATTCTATTTGGAGGATTTTAGCTTAGCTTCTAGTTGAGTTTATAATTTAGCTATACGCTGTAAAAAAAGGTTGTCCAAAAACTGCGACTGATGCTTAGGCTATAATTTCTGAAAAAAAGGATTAAATCAAAAACAATTTTTTATATGGTTTTTTAACCAGATGTTTGAAGTTTGATTTAATTATTTTATAATTATTTTTGAAAAGTTTATTAATGGGTTTTGATTATTTGAGGAGATGGCAAAAGAGTTTATTTTCTTTGAGGTTGTAGGGATTTTACTTTTTTTGGGATCTTTTGATTTTACTGGTCAGATTTTTAGCCTTGGGGGAATTGTGAAGAGTTATGTTATGCTTACTGTTGGCCTTACTTTTCTTTTTATTTCTTTCATGTTATATGTTGATGCTCGGACCATCGAGAAGATGAAAGGTAAGTAGTGTTCTCATCGACAGCTTTATAAAGCAAAACTTATCCATAATTATAGAAAATGAAAACTTTGGAGATAATATCCAAAGCTTCAATTGATATTTTTGAAGCTAGAATGAGGGAGCGAACACAACTTAGTCGCTTCTGATGATGGTCAATTCTAGTTATGTCTTATAGTATGGAGACGATCTTTTTAATATTAAGAGAATAATCGTGTGATTATTCGAGAAGATATTAATTGTTAATTATTATAAGTTAGCAGCAAATTTCAAAAGGTTTAACCTTTATCTTTTGAAAGCAAAATAGGATTAGACTCTTTCTTTTTTTAAATTGAAAGAAGTTCTTAAATTGTTAAATTCCAGTTTATCCTGCTGGAGGATGCGGCTATTTGGTTTGGGCTTAGACATGCAAGTCTCTCGGAAGAGGGCGAACTGCTCAGTAACACGTAGTTAATCTGCCCTTAGGTCTGGAATACCCTCGGGAAACTGAGGCTAATGCCGGATAGGGGTAAAGTTCTGGAACGAACTTACCCTTAAAGATTACGCCTAAGGATGAGACTGCGGATGATTAGCTTGTTGGTGGGGTAAAAGCCTACCAAGGCAGTGATCATTACGGGCTCTTAGCGGAGTTGCCCGGAGAAGGAATCTGAGACACTATTCCTAGCTCTACGGAGTGCAGCAGTCGCGAATCATTTACAATGCACGAAAGTGTGATAATGCGAACCAAAGTGTTTTTCGTATAGAAAAACTTTTTCTTAATGTAAAAATTTAGGAGAATAAGGACTGGGAAAGACTGGTGCCAGCCGCCGCGGTAATACCAGCAGTTCAAGTCGCATCCCTTTTTATTGGGTCTAAAACATCCGTAGCTTGCCGTATAAGTCTCTTGTGAAATCCCACGTCTCAAGCGTGGGGCTTGCAAGCGATACTGTACGGCTAGAGATCGGTAGACGTAAGCAGTACGCCGGAGGTAATGGTAAAATATGTTAATCTTCGGTGGACTAACAATGAGCGAAGGCAGCTTACGAGGACGAATCTGACAGTCAGGGATGAAGGCCAGGGGCGCAAAACGGATTAGATACCCGTGTAGTCCTGGCAGTAAACACTGCTCACTAAACATCGGGCCCTCTTCGGGAGGATTCGGTGCTGAAGCGAAGGCGAAGAGTGAGCTACCTGGGAAGTATAGTCGCAAGATCGAAACTTAAAGGAATTGGCGGGGAGACATACAACGAGTGACGCGTGCGGTTCAATTAGATTTTACACCGTGAACCTCACCAGGAGCGACAGCAGGATGAAGGTCAGTCTGAAGGGCTTACCTGACACGCTGAGCGGAGATGCATGGCCGACGTCAGCCTGTGCTGTGAAGTGACCTGTTAAATCAGGTAACAGGCGAGACCCGTATCGATAATTACTACAGAAATGGGTACTTTATCGAGACTGCCTTGGTAACAAGGAGGAAGGTGCGGGCTACGTTAGGTGAGTACATCCCTAATCCCCTGGGCTACACGCGCGCGGCAATGGTACGTTCAATGAGATGCGACTCCGAGAGGAGAAGCTAATCCCTTAAAGCGTATCTCAGTCCAGATTGAGGGTTGCAACCCACCCTCATGACGATGGAATTCGTAGTAATCGGATATTAGCACTGTCCGGTGAATAAGTCCCTGTCTCTTGCACACACCGCCCGTCAAACCAACCGAGTTGTGGAGGGGTGAAGCTTTTTTTAAGAAGAACCTTTTTAAGACAAGGTAGGTTAAGTCGTCACAAGGTATCTGTAGGGGAACCTGCAGATGGATCACCTCCTATAAATTATTTTAATAGATATTTCTTGACAAAATGAATCTTATGTACTCGCGTACACTTCGATTAATTTTGTCTGCGAATTATCTTATCAAAATAGATTTATGTAAATTAATTATTAAGCAAATATGAATTGGCCATCTAGCTTCATTTATGATCTAAATTTTATTTAGATTAAAATTAAATGAATCATTTTTTAGGTGCAAGATTGACTTGTGCCAAAACGGGCTCAATAGTCTACTTACGAGATTAAAAATCTCTTCAAAGACAACGGGCCTCAACAAACATGGGCCCATAGTCTACTTACGAGATTAAAAATCTCTTCAAAGACAACGGGCCTCAACAAACATGGGCCCATAGTCTAGTGGTAGAATACCTCGCTTGCACCGAGGATACCCGCGTTCGATTCGCGGTGGGTCCATAGGATCAGAGCTAATCGAAATTCGATTCCGAGGAAATTGCTTCGAACAAAATAAAACCATTAATGGTTTTGTGAGATGCGATTTTCGAGAGGCGGGTCCATTGTCCGCAAGGACGAATAGCTTCCCAAGTTTTTTTGGGGAGGAGAAAATTAGAAATGTCAGAAGAAAATATAGTATATGTAGCATGGGTAACTGGGGAGGATGGCTTAGTTAGATCATTATTTGAAGAAAACCTTTCAGATATTTCAGAAGATGTAGGACCTATGGAACAACATTTTCCAGGAATAGTAGCTTATGAAATGCCTAAAAAAACATATGAAATTGCAATGAGACATTATGATTCAGGAAGTAGATTAAGAATTCAAGAAGGATCTCTTTACCTAATTGATGAGGGTGGTAGAGTTTCAGAGACATTAAAATTATCATAAATCATATTCACCCCAATTTTGGGAATGAAGAAGCGAAGGAGACGCTTCTAAATAAAACCCGACGATGAAGCGACTAAGCTTAGCTTTTTTGCGGAGTTTGAGAATACCTCGGCGACGGGGTTTATATTCAATGAGAACAGTATAAGAAAATCACTAACAGACATCTTTGCTAATGTAAATTAGCAGAGGTAAATAATGTTTAAAGTGAAGGAAGAAAAGATTAACTCAGAAACTATTAGAGGGATAGCTTGGCTTAAATTTTGATGAAGGACGTGGCAAGCTGCGATATGCTTTGGTGAGGTGCATGCAACCTTTGACCCAAAGATCTCCGAATGCGAAACGTGTTTATATTGAGAAATAGAGCGACGCCGGGAATTGAAACATCTTAGTACCGGCAGGAAAAGAAAATAATAATGATTTCCTTACTAGCAGCGAGCGAAAAGGAAATAGGGCAAACTGAATCTCTGGCGAAAGTCAGTAAGAGATGTGGTGTTGCGTAATCACTAAGTTCTTGAACTGAAGTCTTCTGGAAAGAAGCTCCTTAGAGGGTGATAGACCCGTAAGTGAAGAGAATATGTGAGGCAATAAAAGAGTAGGGCGCCTTGGATTAGGCGTTTGAATACGGCAGAATTAACTGCCAACCCTAAATAGTAATTTAAGTCCGATAGCGAACGAGTACCGCGAGGGAAAGCTGAAAAGTACTCTCACAAGAGAGTTAAAAGACTTGAAATCTAATAGTTACAAATTGGTTACGGCCTTAAGGGGTTGTAACGTACGTTTTGAAGAACGGGCCAGGGAGTTTATTTTTGTGGCGAGGTTAATAAATGAAGCCGAAGCGAAAGCAAGTATGAAAGTGCGATAGTCACGGGAGTAAGACCTGAAGCCAGATGATCTATTCCTGAGCAGGCTGAAGTTTTTTGAAAGAGAAATGGAGGGCCGAACCGTTGTTGCGTGCATGCACTCGGATGACTTGGGAATAGGGGTGAAAAGCCATTCTAATCTGGCGATAGCTGGTTCCTGCTGAAATATGCCTAGGTATAGTTTAGTACAGTTTGTTTACGGGGTAAAGTACAGATAAATTTTGCAGAGTTTAATAACTACGGAAATTTTTCTAACTCAGAACCTGTAAACTGCGTAATACTAGAAACAGCGACGGTATGTAAGATACTGTTACGAAACCCGAACAAGGGAGCCCGAAGTTAAGGTCCCAAAATATAACTTAAGTGTAACGAAGGGAGTCACAATTCTGAGACAGTGGGGATGTAGGTCTAGAAGCCGCCATCATTTAAAGAAAGCGTAACAGCTCACCCATTGAGAATCGTGGCCCCGAAAATGGACGGGGCTCAAAGTTATTACCGATACTTCGGATACGTCCAGCTGGACGTTATGGTAAGCAGGCGTACTAATTGCGTAGAAGTTTTCTCGTAAGAGATGGTGGAGCGATTAGTAATGCGAATCCTGGTAAGAGTAGGATCTGATCTTCCTGAGAACCGGAAGACGTCGAAAGGGTACGGTTTCCTCAGCACTATCAATTAGCTGAGGGTTAGTCTGCACCTAAGTCATACCTTAACTGAATATGACGACGGATAACAGGTTAATATTCCTGTACTTTCTATATTTGTTAAGTTCTTTAATCGCTTTCGGATAGGTGGAGCACTGAAAGGTGTAAGAAACTAGAAGTTTATGGATGGTAATCAAGAGAAGTTTACAAATAGTTCTGAATCCGCTGAGTCCAAGAGTCAGTGAAAAGTTTTAGAAATAGAATATAGCGAGCAGTACCAAGAACTGGCACTGGTACCCAGGCTTAGAAGGCCAAGACGTGAAGGTTTAAACAAGTTAAGGGAATTCGGCATAAATAGTCCCGTATCTTCGGTAGAAGGGATGTCTATATCTTTCCATGATTCATTGTGGGGGGAGGTAGATCGCAGTAACAAGGACGGCACGACTGTTTACCAAAAACGTAGCCAGGCGCTATTCCGAAAGGACGCGTATGCCTGGTGAAGTCTGCCCAGTGGTGGTGTCTAAAAGCTCCTTTCAAGGAGTGGAAAGCCCATCAAACGGCGGGCCTAACTATGAGGCTCTTAAGGTAGAACGCTGCCTTACGGCAATCGTGAAATACGATTGACGCTTCAAGACTCATAGGGTAAAACAGGAGACTATTGAAAAATCGAATAAGCTTAAACGAAGAAAATCAAGCTATATGCTGGAAACTCCGAGTATATTTTGGTACGACAGCGTCGAGAGACGGCTGCGTGAAAATCTAAAATTGCGGACAATCAGCAGGAAAGGCTAGAATTAATTGAATTATTCTAGAATCCTCAGAGACTAATACGCTTGACATAACTTAAACATAAACTATATAAATGCTAGATTTTACATTATTATAATTAACTCCATGGGATCTATTGCAGATCCTATGTTTTTTATTTTAATAATATGAAGAGGATTGCGATTTATATTGATGGGAGCAATTTTTATTTTTCTGTTAAGAAAAAATTTAATTGTAAGATTAATATAGAAAAATTTTGTAAGAAATTGGCTGGCAAGGATAATTTGATAAATATAAATTATTATATTGCCTCAATTGAACAATTTAGTAATCCTGAAATGTATGCTGATCAACAACGTTTTTTTAGAAAGTTGAAAAAGATAAATAATTTAAAAATTATTTTTGGAAGACTTGAAAAAAGAAAACAAGATGGAAACATCTATTTTGTTGAGAAAGCAACTGATGTAAATTTAGCACTTGATCTTGTTTTGGATGCACAATCAAATGATTATGATGAAGCATTTCTTATTTCTAATGATGGAGATTTTTCGGGAGCCGTTAAAGCGGTGAGTGAAAGATTTTCAAAGAACGTAACTTATGTTGCTATTGGAAATAATAAAATGATATCCTATCATTTGAAAAAAGTTGCTACTAAAACTTTAATGATTAATGAAGATTATATGGAAGATTTAAAGTTATGAAGATAGAGTCCGAACTATATGGCGACATATAGAATTGAGATAACAATTGAAAAAATCTCTAATTAACATAATTGAGCGTAATGCCTTGTCATTTGAATGGTGACGTGCATGAACGGCTTAACGATGTTGTCACTGTCCCTAACTTGGAACCTCCGAACATATTTACCGGTGAAAAGGCCGGTGTCGTCTAGTGGGAAGCGGAGACCTTGTAAACCTTTACTACAACCTGATGTTGTGGTTTTACTATGAATGCCCAGTGTAGGTGGGAGCGTTGAAACTTAAGTTCAGGCTTAAGTGGAGCAAAAGTGTAACACCACCCATTTTTAATAAAATCACTAACCTTATTGGAACAGCATTTGGCGGGTAGTTTGGCTGGGGCGGCACCCCGCAGAAAGAATATCTGTGGGGCCCAAAGATTAACTCACCTAGGTCGGAAATCTAGGGTAGAGTGTAAAGGCAAAAGTTAATCTGACTGTATTTTGAACAGCAAGGAATGCAGGAACGAAAGTTGGGCTTAACGAACCTTCGATGATTTTTAATGGATCACGAAGACGTCAGAAAAGGTACTTCAAGGATAACAGGCTTGTCGCCCCCGATAGTTCACATTGACGGGGCGGTTTGGTACATCGCTGTCGGCTCTTCCTATCCTGGATGTGCACAAGCATCCAAGGGTGTCGGAGTTCACGCATTAAAAGGGATCGTTAGCTGGGTTAAGAACGTCGTGAGACAGTTTGTATGATATCTACTAGATGTGTTGTTGATTGAGTGGAAGGACCCTCCAGTACGAGAGGAACGTGGGTTCGCAGCCTCTGGTCTACCAGTTGTTATGAGCAGGCTGGGCAGCTACGCTGTATACCGATAAGTGCTGAAAGCATCTAAGCACGAAGCGGACCGCAAAACGAATCAACATATGCCGCAGTAAAAGACTGCGTTGATAGAGACGGAATGTAAGCATTGAGCTTTTGCGATTTGTTCAGTTCGCGTCTACTAAAAGCTACACTTTATCTATTAATTTAGATATACAAGAAAAGTTCTTCCTTTACTTAGTGATGATTTTGACTACTTGAGACTCTTTGGAGTTGATGGGAGGAGGAATCATTTATGATGATTTTGACGAGCTTTGAATCTTTGATTTGGAGTGAGGATTGGTCATCTTGATTTTCTTATACTGTTCTTATTATGAATATATTTTTATAGTGTATGTTGCATTGATATTATTTTTATAAGGTCTATATTTCTAGATACCTTATGGTTAATGATAAAAAGACAACGCCTCCTAAAAATATAGATGATTTAACAAAAGACCAAAAAGAGGATATTGTTAAATTAAAAAAAATAGGGAATGAAATCTCTACAATTAGGCAAAAACCTCTTCTATTGATATTTTATAGTAGAGATAATAAATCCTCCATATCTCCAGACGATATTTTTCAACTAGAGAAAATCTTGGAAGCTAATATTCCTGGGGGTGTTGAAGATTTGGATGTATGTATTCAAACACTTGGAGGAAATGCAGATATTTCTTACTTACTTGCCCAGCTAATAAGAGATTATTGTAAAAAAATGGAAATTTTTATTCCAAATTATGCATATAGTGGGGGGACTTTGATATCTTTATCATCTAATTGTATACATCTTGGGAAAACCGCTAGAATATCTCCGATAGATTTGCAAATAGAAACTAGAAAAGATGGGGCATCCTCAAGTTTTGCCCTAATAGATATAGAACAATATATTGATTTTGTCCAAGATACTGCGAAAAAATTTGGATTTGATAATGAGAATAAAGTTAATTACGTTGTTCCACTTATGAGAGAACTAATAGAAGATCATAGAACACCTGAATTGGGAGAGCTTTATAGGATGAAAGACTTATCAAAATATCATGCTAAAATTTTATTGACTAATTATATGTTTAAACATGACACAAACCGTGGAAATAGATCGGAGGTTATTATTAAACAACTTACAGAAAATAGTCCTTCCCATGATTTCGAGGTAGATTGGAAAATGGCAAAAGGTATTGGGCTTAAGGTAAATTTAATGGATGAAAAGATATATAAACTTCTAAGGATTTTAATGGATATAAGTCACAAACTGAAAGAGCATGGGTTGATTTGTGATTTTAAATCTAATGAGGGAAGGAAACCTTTTTTTGAGGTCTTTTTTCCTGATAAAAAGGAGGTGAAAAAATGAGCGAAAAAGAAGTAGAGATGGTTGAGGAATTTTTAGAGGAAAGAAGAGATATGGAAGAGTTTTTATCTGGGAGTATCAAGAGTATCAGGAGCCCAGTGAGAGAAATAGTTGCCTGTTAACCCCGTGCTTAACACTCATAAATCGCCAAAGGCGACGTCCAAAAATAAATCCTTGCGAAGCAACTAGATGTCTAAGACATAATTTTTTAAAGTCCGATATCTTTCGTTTCTCATGGCTAAGAGGGCACAAGCAGGATCTATTATTAGTGTTTTGGTAATATTGGCTGTTGTTTTTGGAGGGTTTTGGTTCTATGATAATAAGGTTACTACTGGAAATACTATTGTTAATTTGGAAAATAAACTTGATCAACAGGGAAAGCTGAGTGTTAGTGAAGAGAGACAATTAGAAAAACTGGCAAAAGTTAATTGCAAGGATGTTCAAGTCCCCTATAATGATGATGAGGCCTATACAGAACAAGAACCCTATTCTGAGGAAGTTTGTAATACTTTGGATTTAAATTATAAGTTGGAGCGAGGATCGTGTATTGGATATAAAGATAATTTTATATTTGAAGATGATCCTGCAAGATATTCTTGCACCATTACAAACTTAGATGAAAGTGCTGGAATATTTTCTTTAAAAATTGGATTTAAGATTGGGAATAATGAGTTGTCAAGTACTCAAAGAAAATATATTTATCCCTCTTCTTCCGAAATATTTTATGCACAAGAATTAGCCGAAATAGATAGTTGTATTTGCTCCGTTGCAGAAATACCTACAAAACAAGAATGTGAGACTGTAACGAAATCTAGGACTGTTACTAAATATCGAACAGTTACCAAGTATAGAACTGAAACTTTTTGTGAGTAGTTTTCCACAACTCTTTTTATTTGTAATATAAAATTAGAATATCTTCTTGTATGAATCTAGAATTTTTCTTCGATTATCCTAGAAATGGGCTTTCCTGTTTTTTCTCTTAAACTTTTGAGTTTGTTTATAGTTTCAACTGATAATGTAAGGTTCAATTTTTTCCTTTGGTGCGGGAGTTCTACTGTTTCATCATATCTTGCAAGTACGTCAAATAACTCCTTATTCTCTTTCAAAATCTTATTAATTTGTTTTTGCTTCATTTTTTATTTTATCGCCGTTTTGATTCTATCAGCTATTACTCTTATATCTGTGAGATTTTTCTTTGCAATTGAAACAATTTGATGTAGTAAAATTTCTCGGTCAACTAATCTATTTTGCTCACTTGCAAATGCTAAAGAAACAAACATTGCTGTTCTTTTGTTTCCATCTGTGAAGGGGTGATCTACGAGTATTGCCCTTAGTAAATAGGCTAATTTCTTATAGTCGCCTAATCTATTATTCTTTTGAGCATCAAATGCAAAGTCTAAACTTGAATCACTTCTAAGTCCTCCTCCAAATCCTTGATTGATTCTAAGAAGATCTTTCTTACTGATATCCATACGTATAAATATACGTTAGTTAATATTTAAATGTTTTGGTTTGGCTCCGGTAATTTAAATAGTTTGGAATATTGGAGAAAATATTAAAGAAATTCCAAATGAGAGTGCTGCAATATCTATAGTTGATGGGGATCTTGGGACTGCCCTTATTAAAGGAATAGTTGGGGGATTTGTATTTAGGCCTATAGCTTTATATGGACTTTTGAAGTATATGGAATAAAACTTTAGAACAATAATTTTTATAAATATCAATATTATAATATATCAATGAGTGAAAGTTTAGAAGAGGCTGTAGATGAAGATTGGACGAATCATTTGGATGATGATTTAGAATCTCGTTATCCAGGAATTGGCGATGTGGCTGGTTTTTTATATGCTGAATCGAAAGGACTGATTGAATCGAAAGGACTGATTGAAGATGGCAAAATATATTTTAATGAGCTTGAAGTTGAAAATGTTGTTGACTACCTTGAAAGATTAAGATTGAACGATCCTAAGATTGTAGAATCTTATAATAAGGTAAAAGATTTATATAGGTTTTAAATAATAAAATTTATGTTATTTTTTCTCTCAAGCCCCCAAAACCTTAACTAATATTTTCTTATTCCGTTGCCCATCAAACTCTGCGTAGAAGATTTCTTCCCAAGGGCCAAGATCCAATTCTCCTTTTGTAATCGCTACTGTTACTTCTCTACCCATGACAGTTCTCCAAAGATGGCTCCAGCCGTTGTCTTCACCTGTTAGGTGGTGGTGATAATCTTTGTCTTTTGGGGCTAGTTTTTCAAGCCACTCTTGATAATCTTTTATTAGGCCTTGCTCGTTGTCGTTGATGTATATGCTTGCAGTTATATGCATTGGATTTACTAGAACTATTCCTTCTTTGATGTTTGACTTGTCAACTATTTCTTGAATTTTTGGGGTTAATCTAACAAAGTCTACTCTTTTATTGGTGTTTATTGTTATGTAGTGGGTGTGGGTTTTCATTAGACTCTTTCTTTTTAGAAAAAAGAAATTCCCTCGAAGTAGAAAAACTTAGATTCCAAAACAAGGTTTTGATATTTATTCATGTATATTTTAGGTTAGGGATGTATTTATATTTTAGTCTTTAATACAATAAATCTTATAAACACTAATTCCAAAACATATTTCATGACAACGAAATCTGGATATGATCTACATGGAACTTATAATGCTTTACCTGAATCTAAAAGAGTCAATCCAAATACAACTGAGTTGATAATTAATGGGCAGAAGGCTTGCATATATTATCCAAAATCTGGAATATTGAGGATGTCTATTAATAAAAAAGAACTTGAATATTTAGTTGATTCTTTTGGAATGATCCCTAATGGGGGAATAGATTTAAAATTTCATAATCCCCTAGGATATGGTCCAGTAATTTTTAAAGGTGTGAAAAAGATTAAACAGATTCCTGCAATTGGTGGATACTTTTTATTGACCAATAATAGTATGCCAAAAAAATCTGGAAAATTGATAATATCTTGATAAAAATAAATAAATAAATTATAGCTAAATTTATATTGTTTTATGGGAATAGAACATTCATATAGGTTTGATGATTTTTTGAAAATATGATTGAAAGATAATTATCTTTAAATATCGTTTAGATATTAAATATTCTAATGGGAATAGAAGAAATGTTAGTTGAAGTTTGGGAAGGGGCTGATAGACGAGAAGTTAAAGTAGTTTATATGGATGAAGGCCCAATAGACCATAATAGTTCAGATTATGAAGCTTCGCTTGCTCAAAGAATGAATGTTGGAATAACTACCTATGAAGATGTAACTGATCAACTCTTGGAGGCCGAGCAGGTTGCTAAAAGAAGAGTAAGAACAGAAATTGGGATGGCCGGGGTTGGAAGTGCTTATCTTATGGAGATGGCAATAAAGTATTTTGCTGGCTGATTTTTATTAGAGATCTGTTTTGATTAACTCTGTATTTGGATGATATGCATACCATGCAAACCAATATACCTCAAATGATTTGATATTTGAATTGTTAGTTCTTAAGGCGCCGAAATTTTTGTCATAGATTACCTTTACTGTTTCGTTTCCAATGATTATATCTAAACCATCTGGATATTTATCAAGAAAACCCTCCTTTTCGATTGCTACGAAATCTTTTTCGCCTTCAATTCCAAGAACTATATCTTTAGATCTTAATTCGTCAGATTCTGCTGCTACTGGGAACCAAAGGTTGTATATTTTATCATATCCAGGATATGGGCTTCTGTCATAGTCTCGGTTGAATCCTGTATCTGTGCTTAATACTAAACTGTCTGGGTTTTCGGCTTTCCACTTGCCCCATGTTGTGACTATGACTTCAAAAGTTTCGAATTCTTTTCCCTCAATACTCCCTTCAATTGCTTTTCCATAAATCTGAGGGATTCTAGCTCCTGTTAATCGGTCATACGCTACCAGGTTTGAATTGTATAATTCTCCAGATACTCCAAGTTCAACATCATTGTACCCGATTATAGATTCGGTTAAAGGGCAATATGTTAGTGAAATTTTTTCCCCATTCACTTCTTCGTTTACAATTTCATGCCAGAACATAATTGATTTAGGATAAGCTGCAACAAAGCCGTTGTAATTTACTCCGAAAACTACGTCGTCGTCGTCAAGATCTGCTTCTGCAGAGCTTAGATATATTGGATTGTCTATACTTGGAATTCCGTCTTTTGGAGGACCTCCAGAGACTAGATTGTTTCGGATAAAGTTTATTTCTTCACTAGTTGAATTTATTTTGAAGTCATAATCTTCTGAAGTTGGCCTGACATAAAAGAAAATGATGATTATGAATATTACTATTAATCCTGGAACATAATATACTTTTTTCATTTTTCACCTCTTAAATTTAAAATATCTTCTATATATTAATCCTTCGTTAACATAGTTACCTCTTGAATGGAGGATTCCCACCAGACTTATGAGTTCAAATAATGTTCATCAATTAGAAGAATCATATGGATATGACTGAGGTTCTGAGAACGTTGAGATTCACAATACTAATTTTTATAAAGAGCATTGACTTTATTAGGCCATGAGGAAAATAAAGAGTGTGAGGAAAATTTCAACTGAGGTTTTTGATGAAGGATATTTTGAGGAATTTGATAAATGTTTGAATGGTGTTAAGGGGCTTAGGGAGAAATTTATTCTAGCTACTGGAGAAGTTGAAAAAGAAGTTGAGGAAGTTATTAGTATTGTATTATTTGGGAGAGACCGGAATCGAATGAGTTTATTTAAAGATACTATAATTAATCGGGAATTTTTTACACTTGATATTAAATTTGATATACTCACTGAAATAATTGCCAAGGGGGAAATTGAATTTGAAAAAAGTGAGCTAGATTCTTTTTTGAACCAGATTAGGGAAGTTATAAGGATGAAGAAGCTGTTCTTGAAGGGCGATATTGTTATTAGTGAATCTTCAGTGAGAATTCATTTGATTGAAAAGAAGATGAAGATTGGAAGAATTATTGATATGGATTTTTTTAATGAAGTTAATGAACTTATATCTCGCTCAGTTCTTTTGCTAAAGGAACTTGGAGAGTTTGTCGAGGATGTTGGAGAAAATTCTGAAGAAATTTTAGAAGATGTGAAAAAATTTGAAGATGAAAGTGACCTTGAAGATGAGGGGGAAGATGATGGGTTTAAAGTTAGCGAGAGTGATATTTGGGAAAGTGAAACTGGGATGAAAGATGAATATACTAAAGACACTTCACTTGATGAAATACCTGATGTGGCTAATGAAGGGAATGATGAATAAGGGATATTTGTAGAACAACCCAATTTATAAAGGGTTAATTCTTGTAAATTTTAAGTCAGTAGGATAGCTAACTGTCGATAGTCATCGTCTAAAAGGCGAGAGAATTGTAAAATGAATTCTTGACTGTTGAGGAAGGTCCGCGCATCCATGAGTGATTTAATTTACTCATGACAAAATTACTTGTGAAAGCAAGACGCTGTGAGGCGGGGCACGAGGAATAGAAACGACCCTATTTATTTAGGCTGGAACGACCTCACCTAATTGATGCAACCTAAATATGGGGCTAAGTTAGATGTTAGCAGAAACTGTTTGAATAAGATTCAAAGTTTGACAGAACGTGGCCTATTTCCTACTGACTTATTTATTTAATGAAAATTATGGAAACATTTAAATTTGGGATTTATTAATTTATTTAATGGTTATACCATTTGGTCTTTTAGAAATCGAACTTCAGAAAATTGAGGGAGGTGTTAATTTTGCTGCTATTTGCCTTGAAGAAGGAAGCGCGGCTGTTTTTTTTGGAAATGTTGGATATAGAATAGGAGGGGATGTTCATTTACTTAGTGAATCTGTTTGGGATAGGGGGGATCTTATTAAGTTAGTTGAAAATATCTATAACTTTGATTCAAAACAAAGTGGGAAGGCACCTGAGCGAATTTCGTTGATGTATCCTCCAAAGAGTGCTAATGACCCTATTGAGATATTTGAAAGAAATTATTGTTGAAATCTTTATCCAGCTAGCTTGACAATAACAAAGGCTTAAAAAGCTAAAATTTTATTATTAATTAGTGGGGCGGTAGCTCAGTGGGAGAGCACACGACTGAAGCTCGTGGTGTCGAGAGTTCGATTCTCTCTCGTCCCATTTTTTCTTTTGAGAATCTACTCTCGCGAAGTTGCCTCCTGGCATAACCTTACTGACGTAGCTCACGATTCTCTCTCGTCCCATATTTTTTCAATACTTTTATAAATAAGATATGCTAAAAGATATTATGTTTAATAAAAGGGGTGCGATGGAGATGTCTATTGGGACAATTGTAGTTATTGTTTTGTCTATGTCGATGCTTATTTTTGGAATGATTTTGTTGAAGAATATTTTTACTGGAGCAGGTGATGTTGTTGATATGACAAATGAGCAGATAAAAAGTCAGGTTGGGAAACTATTTGGAGAGGATAAAAAGCTAGTTGTTTTTCCAGATACTAGAAGAATTGAAGTTAAACAAGGAGATATTTCGGGATTTGGAATTGGAATAAAGAATTTGCTTCAAGGAGCCTCTGAAGATAAATTTTCTTATGAAGTTGTGGTATCTGATCCAGATGTTAAGGTGAAATGTGGAGTTAGCGAATCTGAAATACTTGGATGGATTACAATTGGTAGAGCTGAATCTAATATTGCTCTTGGTCCCGGAGAATTTACTAGTGGAAGGGTTCTTCTTCGGATTCCTGAAGGATCAAGTTTATGTGACTTTAGACTTCGAGTTAATGTTAAACATGGAAGCAATGCATATGCTAGTGAATTCATGGATGTTACTATTAAGGCTTAAAAATTTTGATTAGGTTTATTAATGGAAATTGTATTATTTTGATATGAGAATATTAGTTATTGGTGACTTACATGGAAGAAAACCAAGGATTCCAACAAAGAATTTTGATTGTATGGTGGTTGTTGGGGATGTATGTGATGATCGGGGGATAGCTCCCCTTTATAATGCTTGGTTTGGAGAATTAAAGAAAAACCCGGAGTTAGACTTTGAAGAACTTGCAGCAAAGAAACTTAGAAGTAAAAAGAGATTGGGCGTTCTGGAGAAGAGATCATTGAAGAGGGGGGCTGAAATAATGAAATATTTAGATTCTTTTGAAAAGCCAATTTTTATGGTTGCAGGAAACTGGGATCAGAGTTATGGGAAGGATAAGATTGGAAAAACTAATAAAAATAAATATCTGAGCTCAATAAATCGCTATAATAGCCGACTTCTTAAGGGAAAAATTAATTCTAAGCTTATAGGGGGCCTAAAGAATGTGAGGGATTGTATGTATAACTGTTATGAATTTAGTGGTATAAATTTTATAGGCTATGGATTGTCAAGTTCTCCAGAAGTAGCAGATAAAAAAAATGGGTTTACTAGAAAACAGGTTGGAAATTTAAAAAGGGCTATTAAGAAGATTGATGATAAATTATCAAAAGTCTACAAGTCAAGAAAAAATAGAAAACTATTTACCTTTTTTATTAGTCATAACATTCCATACAATACAAAACTAGATATCATAAATAATCCTAAATCCTACGTTCATAAAAAACATATGGGGTCCAAAATTGCACGAGATTTTTGTATTAAATTTCAACCTGAGATTTGTGTTGGGGGGCATATACATGAATGTCAAGGAAAGGATAAAATTGGAAAGACTCTTGTTGTGAATACTGGATTTGGGCCGAAGTCTACTGTTTTGGTAGAAATTAATGTTAAAAAGAAAAAGATTAAGAAGGTTGAATTTATTAAGTGAATATGAAAATATATAATACATTAACTAGACAAAAAGAAGAATTCAAATCAATAAAGGCTGGTCAAGTTTCTATGTATACATGTGGGCCGACGGTGTATTGGTTTGCACATGTTGGGATGTTTAGAAGTTATGTTTTTGCTGATGTATTGAAGCGAGTTTTGACTTATAACGGGTATAAAGTAAAACAAGTGATTAATATTACTGATGTTGGGCATTTGACAACTGACGAAGATTTTGGAGATGATAAGATTGAGAAAGCTGCATTAAAGGAAGGGAAGAATGTGGAAGATATTGCAAAATTTTATTTTGATTCTTTTCATGAGGATTTTTTAAAAGTTAATTTGATTGAACCTTTTAAGTGGGTAAAGGCGACATTGCATATAAAAGAGCAAATTGATTTGATTAAAAAACTTGAAAAAAAAGGGTATACTTATAAAACAACTGACGGCATATATTTTGATACATCTAAAGATATTGATTATGGAAAACTTTCCAAAAAGAATATTGAAGGACTAGAAGGTGGAAAGAGAACTGATATGCGAGAGAAGAAAAATAAAACTGATTTTGCTCTTTGGAAGTTTAGTGGAGACGAATCTCGACTTCAGGAGTGGGCGAGTCCTTGGGGTGTTGGATTTCCTGGATGGCACTTGGAATGCTCAGCAATGGCTACAAAATATTTAGGTAAAAATTTTGATATACATACTGGAGGGATTGATCTTATTCCAATACATCATGAAAATGAAATTGCTCAAAGTGAATGTGGATATGGTGTAAAAAATTGGGTTAGATATTGGATGCACGGAGCTTTTTTAACATTGGACGGTGGGAAAATGAGTAAATCAACTGGGAAAATCAAAACGATAAGTGGGCTTGAAAAAGATGGTATTGATCCACTTGCATATAGGTATTTTACGTTTTCTGCACATTACCGAAAGCCACTTACTTGGAGTGAGGATGCAATTAAAACTGCAGTTAATTCTTATTCTAGGCTTAAGAGTCTTGTTTTGAAACTGGAAGATGATTTGAAGACTAATGAAAAATATTTGAAGAGTTTTAAAGAGAAAATTGATGATGATTTGGATATGCCTGGGGCTGTGGCAATATTATGGAAGCTTATTCGAGATAAGAAGGCTTCGGGAAAAGTTGGAACTATAAAAAGGATGGATGAGGTTTTTGGGTTGAAGTTGTTTGAGACTTTAAAAATTGAGATACCTAATGAAATTTTGAAGTTGGCTGAAGAGCGAAAAAAAGTTCGAGACAAGAAAAATTGGGAGAGGGGTGATGAGGTTCGTGATGAACTTGAAAAAAATGGTTGGTGGATTCGTGATATTGGAGAAGATTTTATTTTAGGAAAAATTAACAAATAAGTTTATAAAGTGGTCATTTTTAAGGAGTGATACATGGATATAGAATTTAAAAACTATAGCGAACCTGTTTATCGAATAGCACATGATAATGGTAAGATAATTGGACGTAATCCTAAAATGATTAATTTATTTCTTAATTTGAATAAGGTAGCTTCAGATAGGAATAAGGATGTTTTAATTATTGGACCAACAGGTACTGGAAAAGAACTTTGTGCACATGCTATTCATTATAATAGTACTCGGAGGGATAACCATTTTGTAAGAGTTAATTGTGGTTCAATGACTGAAGGACTTTTAGAATCTGAATTATTTGGTCATGAAAAAGGGGCATTTACCGGGGCTACTAGAAGAAAACCTGGATATTTTGAACGTGCGGATGGAGGCACTATTCTTCTAGATGAAATTGGAAATATGCCGATAAAACTACAACCAACATTACTTCGTATATTAGAAGATAGATTTTCCACCCCCCTTGGAGGAGAGAAAGGAAAATTGCTAGATTTTAGACTTATTTATTCAACGAATAAAAGCCTTGAAGAAGGAATAAAAGAAGGAACTTTTGCAGAGGATTTGTATCATCGAATTAATAGATATTCTTTAGAAGTACCTACCTTAATAGAGAGGGGAAAAGATATTATGTTAATTGCAAAATATTTACTTGAAATGAGATCAAGACAATCAGGTAAGCAAGTATTTCATTTTGCAGAGAATGCTAAGAAGGATATATTAGGTCATAATTGGTCTGGAAATGTTAGGGAATTGGGAAATGTTATTGGTAGGGCTCATTCTAGCGCCAGATCAAATACTGTAACTTCAGATGATATATATTTTGGATCTAAAATGCCTAATCTTCTTCATGAACTTAGCCCTGAAATGCTTAAGGAAATTAAAAAAGAAAGTGCTTAGATAATCTATTAAACCCAAACATTTTGTTTTATATTATGAAAGAATTTATTTATTATTCGAAAACTGCTGTTACTGCTGGGAATTTGATTAAGGATGACTTGAAAAAAGCTGGGCGTCTTGATATTGTTTGTAATGTTATTATATCTGTATTTTTTATATCGAATGCTATGAGAGAAGATGTTAGGCTTCATATGATTTTTGATGGGGGACCTAATAACCCTCGACATCTTGTTATGGAATCAAATAAGGAGATGCCGATTTCTAAAAAAAATGTTGCTGGACTAATTAAAAGAATGCTCTATAAAGCAAAAGACGAAGATGGACTAAGAGAAATTGTTCCTGGATGTAGCATTGAGAAAAAAAGTTTTGAAAAAGTAGTTATGGATCTTGATAAAGAAGGAAAGGATGTATATTTACTTAGTGGAAAGGGTAAAGATATTCGGGAATTAAAGATTAAAGGAAATGAAGTTTTTATTATTGGAGATCAAGATGGATTTCCAAATGACAAAAAGAAATTTTTGAAAAAGATTGATAAGGTGTCTGTTGGACCGAAGATTTTGTTTGCTAGTCAAGTTGTAACGATTTTGCATAATGAAATAGATAGAAAGTTATAAAAATAAACATATTCTTTTTTAATTCATGAAAAAAGTTGTGGTGATTAGTCTTGGAGGTAGCCAGATTATTAAGAATAATGAAATAAATATTGGTTTTTTAAAGAAGTTTATAGAGATTATAAGGAAAAGTAAGAGAAAATACAAATTTGTTGAATCTCCAAAAAATCCAACTGCTCTTCCAGTGATTCCTAACTTTTTTCCACTAACCTCAAACTCTTGCCTAAACTCTTCAACAATATTTACATTGTAAAGAATTGTTAAAATAAGAGTATATTCCCCTCCAGGTAAATCAATACCTTCTCCAAAACTCCCAGAGCTGGCAGCTAGTAAAACTGATCCTTTATCCTTATTCTTCTTAAACAAATCTAAAATTTCTTGTTTGGGCCAAAATTTTAGTTGTTTCTTATTCAATTCTTTTCCTACAATCAATCTTGATGAATTCCTTGTTCTTTTTGTGTTTGTTACGTGTTTATGTTCAATTAATAATTTCTTCAATTGATAAAATCGGCGTGAATCTGAAAACAGAAAACGAGTAGATGAATCTACCTGTAGCCAGTTCTCTCTTAATATGACTAAATCACTACTGGATTCTAAAATATTTGG
>JADFNI010000040.1 GCA_022563455.1 Nanobdellota archaeon | reverse complement strand
ACGGTTTTGAATAGTCCCGCCAAGATCGAAGCCTCGAGTCACATAGATCAAAACGGTTTTGAATAGTCCCGCCAAGATCGAAGCCTCGAGTCACATGAATCAAAACGGTTTTGATAGTCCCGCCAGGATTCGAACCTGGGTCGCAGGGATCAAAACCCTGAATCCTTGACCACTAGACTACGGGACTATTGGACTATTGAACTTACGGGGGACTCTTAATTTTTAAGTGTTTCTAGTGTTTCTATATCCTTTAGTATAGGTATTGGATGAGTTATTGATAATTTTCTTAAGAAAACTAATGTCTTTTGTATCTGCCTCTTTTTTCTACAACTTCTAGTCTTTTGATTATATCATTTGACTCATTTGACTCATATCCCTCTAGGAAACTTTGAAATAATTCTTTGCTATTTTTGAAATGTTTTGCGTTGATCGCTTCTTTTATTAGGTGTAGGTCTACTGCTTTGTCTTCAATTTTATGAGAGATTTTTCCTAGGCCAAAGTCGATGATATAGGTTTTGTTATCGAGGAGGATTACATTAGAAGTTGTTAGATCTCCATGAATTATCTCGTTGATGTGGAGTTTTGAGGTTTCTTTTCCCAATTTTTTTATTACTTCTAACTGCATTTTAAGATCATATGAGTTTAATGTGTCTGATAATTTTTCTCCATTTAGGTATTCTATTTTTAGGGAGAACATTTCAGAATTTAATATTTTTGGAGTATTAATTCCTAGTCCATTAGCTTTTGTCAATAATTTTGCTTCGCGTTTAGTTCGACTTTTTCTTAATTTTAAATCTAAGTCTTGGTGTCTGTATGCTTTTGGGATTCTTTCTTTTGTTATGATATTATCTTGTAGGTAGATTTTTGCTTCTGCGCCTTGGAAGATTAATTTTGGTTTCATTTTTTCTTTGAACTTTTTCGTTTATTATCGAATCTTACGATAAACATCCAGGCTATCAAGGAGAGCAATGTGAATAATCCTCCTGGGATAAGTAAATCTGAGAATGTAGTATCTCCAGATCCTAGATTACTAACTATTGATAAGACGTATATACCAGAAATTATTCCTGCCATATAATTTAGAAGATAATGTTTTAGTTGGGATTTTTTGTTTACCTTACTTTTTCTCATTAAATTTTTTATAATCATCCATCCTAGGGGTGGAAAGAATAATGTTAACAATATTGAGTTTAGAAAGCTAATTCCTATATTTATGAAAAAAATGAAGATTCCCATTCCAACTCCTGCGACAGTTCCAGCGATTAAATTGTTATAGAAGTCTATAGCGTTTTTTTCGTTATTCTTAATTATTTTGTTTAGCCTTCTTTCATTTCTTTTAATTTTATTTATTATTAAATCTAAATTTTTTCCCATCTTAAAACTTTATTTTTCCTTTAAATTTCTTAGCCATTTTTTGTATTGTCTTTTGATCAATTTTTCCTTCTTGAATGCCATCAAGACCCATCATTTCTTTTAAGAGTTTATATTGTTTAAGAAGTTCTCTAATCTCGGTCGTTGTTGTGTTTGACCCCTTTGCTATTCTTTTTATCCTACTAGTTTCTTTTTCTAAGATTTGGGGGTTTTCAATTTCTTTTTCAGTCATTGAGGAAATTGCAGATTTCCAGTGTTTCATTTTTGATTCTTGTTTGTCTAAGAGGTCCTTTGGAACTTTTGCTTCAGACATTCCGGGGATCATTCCAACTAATTTATCTATGGAGCCCATTTTATTCATTTGTTCTAGTTGTGAATATAAATCAAGTAAGGTGAATTTTCCTTCTTTTAATCGATCCTCCATTCTTTTAGTCTCGGATTCAGAGGAGGCTGATTTTACTTTCTCTAAGAGGCTTTGTAGGTCTCCCATTCCAAGAAGTCTGTTTATAAAAGCAACAGGTTCAAAAGTTTCTATTTCATGTAGTTGTTCTCCAGTTCCTATGAAAAAAACTGGTGCTTTAGTCTCAGCACATGCAGTTAAAGCTCCTCCGCCTTTTGAGGTTCCGTCCATTCTTGTGATTATTACTCCATCAATAGACAGCGCTTTTTGAAATTCTTCACTTTGCGTTTTTGCTACTTGACCTATATCTGCCGGCATTATTAAAATTCTATAATCTGGTTTTAATTCTTTATCCAGCTTTTTAATCTGTTTTATTAATTCTTTGTTTAGACCATCCCTTCCAGCAGTATCTATTAAAACGAGATCATACTTTTTCAAGGCACTTTCATATTTTTTAATAATTTTTAATGGGTCTTTTTCAACTTTGTCTATGAATGCTTGAACTTTTGCTTTCGCAGCCATTTGTTCTAGCTGATCCATTGCTGCTGGTCTATCGGTATCTAAACCCAATAAGGCAACTTTTCTTCCTCGTTTAGAGTAGTGGAGTGCTAGTTTTGCTATGGTGGTTGTTTTTCCTGAACCATACAGGCCTAAGAACATTATGCTTGTCTTTTTATGGAGTTTTAATTCTTTCTTTTTACCTAGAAGACTTAGAATTTCATCGTGAATTAATTTTACCAGTTGTTCTTTTTTATCTATTCCTTTTATCGATTCGTCATAGGCTACTTTTTTTATTCTCTCTGAAAGTGCAAAAACTAATTCTATATTTACATCTGCTTCTATGAGAGATCTTTGAATATCCCTTACTATTCCATCTATTAGTTTTTTATCTAGGAAAATTGCATTTGTAATTTTTTTTATTCCTGCATTAATAGCTTCGCCTAGTTTTTCAAGTACCATAAAAAGCTTTAGAAATGATGGTTTTTAGGTTTTGTTATTTATATAATAACCATTTAAAGGCCCAATTTTTCGATTAATTTGTCTTTATCAAATATCTCTAGGTCTTCATAGTTTTGTCCGGTTCCAAGAAAGAGAATTGGTTTTTTTGTTACTAGGGCTACAGATATTGCAGTCCCCCCTTTTTCATCAACATCTGCTTTGGAAAGAATAATTCCTGTTAAATTTATTGAATCATTAAATGTTTTTGCTTGCTCTATTGCATCGTTTCCAGTGATTGATTCTCCTAAATAAATTTTCATATCTGGTTTTGTTACTTTTACTATTTTTTCTATTTCCCTCATTAGCGAGGCTGAATTTTGCATTCTTCCTGCAGTATCGATTAAGACTACATCTATGGAATTTTTCTTTGCGTATGTGATCCCTTCAAAACCTACAGATGCTGGGTCGGATCCGTAGTCTTTTTTTATTAATGGAATTTTTAAATTGGTTGCGTGGACCTCAATTTGTTCAATTGAAGCTGCTCTAAAAGTATCTGCTGCTGCTAAGCATACAGAGAGAGAGTTTTTTTGAAGGTAATTTGCTAATTTTGCTATGGTTGTTGTTTTTCCAGAGCCATTTATTCCACAAACCAAGATCACAAAAGGAGATTTTACTTCTAAGGATCCTTTTATTTCGTCTATGAAATTTGGAGGATTTATTAAAATAGATCCTATTCCTTTTTTTAATTCTTCAGCTAAATCTATTTCTTTAATATTTTTTCCAATTAAATTGTTAGATAATTCGTCTCTAACGGCTTGCACAGCTTCATAAGCTACATTATTTTGTAAAAGAATTAGTTCTAGCCCCTTAAAAAGTTCTTCAAATTTCTCTTCTGTTAAAAATCTCTTGAATACTCCAAAGAAGGATTTTTTCTCCTTTGATTTTTCTTCAATAGTTTGAGTATTCTCAATTATTTCATCTTCAAGAATTTCTTCTTTTATCTTTTTTTCTTCCTTTTTTATCTTTTTTGAAGACTTTTTCGGTGTTTTTTTGGACTTTTCCTTTTTGATTATTTCCTTTTTGGGAGTTTTCTCTAGTGTATTTTTTTCTGAAGATTTTTTAATCCAATTTTTTAGTTTTTCTTTTAATGAGCCAAACATGGTGAAATTTGGGCAATTTTACTTATAAAGCCTTTCTAAGCACAATAATTCTTTTAAATTGAAGAAGAGTTGTTTTATCATGATTACGTTTAGTGATATTTATGAGGCTATGAGAAAAGAGAAATATTCCGAGCAATTGCAGGATCTTCCACAGAAGTTTTTACAAGAATCTAGTGAATATTTTCGGGAGAAGAAAGAATTTTTGAATAAGGAGGATGATTTGTTTTCAGATATGGCTCTTCGAAATAAGAAGAAACTTGATAATGCATTAGCTAGTTTTAGGGATTTGCTTCTGATTCGAAAGAAGAAAATTTTGAATTTAGCTTTTGTTGCGTCTGAAGTTGGGATTGGAAAAAAGGATTTTGAAAATCTCCTTAGTTTTGAGAAAGATTTATTTGAGGAGATTGTTAAAAGTTTAGAGAGGGCAGAAAAGAATTTGGCTGCGGATATGAATGGAGCTAGTAAGAATGAGCGGAAACATAATTTGGTTAGGTTTTTAGAGGATGTTCCCGAATTTTTGAATTTTGATGGAGAGGCTATTGGACCTTTTAGTAAAGGTGAGATTTCTAATTTGGAAAGAGAGATAGTGGAAATTCTTGAAAAGGATAAGCGCGTCGAAGTATTAGTTGAAGATTGAAATTAAAAGCCTGCGAAGGGAGTCAAACCCTCGACCCTCTGTTTTCTTGTGAACAATAATTACAAGACAGATGCTCTATCACTGAGCTACGCAGGCATGATTTTACGTATTTATACATCCTTTTAAAATTAACGTTAAATATTTAAATAAGGATATATAAGGAATCTTATGGTGAGAATAAGTTTTGATATAAAAAGAAAAGATGGATTAATTATTCTAGGATTTGTCTTTTTCTTTGGGTTTGGGTTAGTCGTTGCATATAATGTTGGTGGCACTGGAGGAAATCCTGCCGTGATGGGACATAGTGTTGATGAAATGGATTGGAATCAAGATATTTCTCAATTATGTTTAAATGGAATTTGTATAACTAACTGGACATGGATTGGAACTGGATTATATGATCTTGATGGGGAAGTATCTTGTGGAACTGGAGATATATTATTAGGTTATATAACTGAGTCAAATATCTGTATAAGTGGATCTTGTAGTGGGTCCTCAGCGACTTGCACTACTGGAGATCATAGTGTTCCAAATGGGGATCCAAATTTTATAGAAACTTGTAGTTATATAGACCTTTCAGGATGTACTATAACATCAACTTGTTATGCAAATTTAAAAACTAGATGTGTTGGTTAATTAATTAATTTTGTTCTAAGGAAAGGTAAGGTTTAAAAGGTGTTTTTAAGATTAAATTATATGCCAGGAAAAAATAAACCAAAAAGGTTGGATCGAAATAAGAGTTGGAGGGTTCAACGACGAAAGAGGAAGAGAGCGAAGCTTGCTAGTGGAGGGGGCAGAACTAGAAAGAAAAGGGATAAAAAAGTTAAGGTTCCTGTTGTTAAGGCTGAAGTTAAGAAAATTACTCCAAAAAAAATTACAAAAAAAGAAAGTGCTAGAAAATAATTATTTTTTAAAAAATATGTTCATCACCAGACCTTTTATAGTCATAGATTTCGTCAATAGAAAACCAAAGAGCGATCTCAGTTTTAGCATCTTCTGAGTTGCTTGAGGAATGAATTATGTTTCTTATTGGAATATTTTTAGAGTCTGCATAATTGAAGCTTACATGTGAATAGTCTCCTCTTATTGTTCCTGGAAGTGCTGAACTCGATTCTGTGTCTCCAGTTAATTTTCTGACGTTTTCAATTGCGTTCACACCTTGAATAATCATTGCAACGACTGGTCCTTCAGTAATAAAATCGAGGAGCACATTTCTTATTTTTTCTCCCCTTCTTTTTGAAATATCTTCGGTATAATGTTTTTTTGCAGTATCCATATCAATTTTGACAAGTTTTAATGCTACTATTTTTAGACCTCTTTGTTCAAATCTTTTTATTACTTCTCCAATTAGGCCTCTTGCAACTCCATCTGGTTTAACTAAAACCAGGGTTTGTTCAATCATCCTTCTTTTCCTCATCACTTTTCTTCTTTGAGACTTTCTTTTTTGCTTTTATCGGTTCTTCTTTCTCTTCTTTCTCTTCTTTCTCTTCTAATTTTTCTTCTGGAATTTCTTGGATATCTTCTTCAGTACTTTGTTCTTCATTTTGAACTGTATCTGTGGGTTTCTCTGTTTTTTTTGTTACCACCTCAGTTAAATCTATTTTATCCAATTCTTTGGACTCAAAGATTCTTAAGTCATAGAAAGATAAGGGATAAACTTTTTTTAATCTTGGAAGCATTTCTCTTTGAAGAGTTCCGTCAAGAAGTTCGCTCGCGACTTCGAGGTACGTTCTATCTTTTACATAACCTATTAAGAATTCCCTACATGTGTTTCTAAGGTTTTTTCTAACTGCTCTTGACACTCTTTTTCTTGTGATTAAAAGGGGTTTTAGAGTTGCTTTAATATCTTTGCAGTTTGCAACAAATGAATCTTCTGCATAGTCGACTCTTTTTCTCATCATTCTTCTAATATATTGTTTTACCAATTCCATTTTTTTTGGAATTGCAATCAATTGTTCTTCATGAACAATTATTTGGAATGTTATTGTTAGACCTTTTCCTCTCAATTTTCTTGTTAAATCTAATTTGATTGTTTTACCGTCTAAATTTTCTAAAGTTCCAAGAACTCTAGTTGTTGAATCTAATATTGGGATTATAACGTCTATGAATTTTTTTCTTTCTGCCATGACTCTTTCTTTTTAGAAAAAAGAAATTCCCACGAAGTAGAAAAACTTCGATTCCAAAAATTCTTTTTTTGTGTATTTAATTTTTACCATTTTTTGTTGCTATTCTAATACTAATTTACCTGTCCTTTTGCCTTTCTTTTGATCTTTTCCCTTACCACAAATTGTACATGTGTAGACCAGGGCTGTTTTTTTAGTTGTTTTTCTTTTCATTTTAGCTTGATTTTTTAGACGAGAAAAACGTCCTTTGTTTCCTATTCCCCTATTTAAACCTCTAAGTCTAGCTCTTTGCTTTGCTCCCCTCTTTAAAGTTGAAGCTCTTCCTGAACTTTGTTCTTTTACTTTTTGTTCAGTTCTAATTCTACAAGATGGACAATATCTTTTTACTACTTTTGGTAACTTCATTTGATTCTTTCTTTTTGGAAAAAAGAAATTTCCACCAAGTAGAAAAACTCAGATTCCAAAACTTTGTTTTGATTTATTTCCATGTTATTTCTTGGAAATACTGTTTTTAAAGTTTTTGTTTGGATGGACTCGTAGTTATAATTAAATACTTGATTTTTTATTGACTAATATGGGAAGAATAAAATTTGTGAGAAGAATAAAATTTGCTAAACACGCTCAGAAGAAATTTTTAGATCTTGGAATTTTAAAATTAAATTCTCCTAGTCTTCGAGGACTTTTGCAATTTGGGTTTAGTATTAAATATTCTACTCTAAAAAATTATTATAATGGGACTAGATTGATTTCTGAAGATTTCTTTGACGACTTATGTGAAATTGCTTTAATTGATAAAAGTAAACTTAAGTACAAATATATTTGTGGGAATTGGGGACAGGTTAAGGGTGGGAAGAAGAGTAAAAAGAAAAAAAATGACCCCACCAAGAATCGAACTTGGGCCTCATCGAAGTCAACGATACGTCCTAACCACTAGACAATGGGGTCTTGAAAGTATTGGTTGATACAAATTTTTAAACTTTACTTTATTCTTTACTTAGTAACTAAGTTAGTTACTTAGTTACTTAGAAATATTTATAAGTGCTGAATGTAATATTAAAATGAGGAAAAATGAAAAAGTATTTGCTTTTAATAGAGGATGAAGAGCTTTGGGCTTTATTTAAGAAAGGGATTAGTAAAGATATTAATACTGAAATTATTGAACTTATTAAATTGAAAATAAAAAAGGGTGGAAAAAATGAATAATAAAGCGCAGATTACTATTTTTGTTATAATTGCGATTGTTCTTGTTGGAGGAATTTTAGCTTATTTTACTCTTCGGGATAATCTTGGAGGAAGGAGAGTTCCTGTTGAACTGGAGCCTGTTTATGAATATTATTTAGAATGTTTAGAAGAGACTACTCGGGACGGGATTAGGCTTTTGGGCGAACAAGGTGGATATATTGAAACACCAGAATTTGAACCTGGAAGTAGTTTTATGCCTTTTTCAAATCAGTTGGATTTTTTTGGACAAGGAGTTCCTTATTGGTTATATATTTCTGGGAATAATTTATTGAAGGAACAGGTTCCTAGTAAAAGTTTTATGGAAAGTGAACTCTCAATTTATGTGGGGGAGCATTCTACGAACTGTAATTTTGATGAATATGTTGCTGCG
>JADFNI010000074.1 GCA_022563455.1 Nanobdellota archaeon | reverse complement strand
TGGATCACCACATTATATATGATAAAAATTTTCATATGAAGGTTAAGTCGACTATTGTGGATCACCACATTAATTAAAATGAAAGTTTTGTCTGAATAGTGACTTTTGTGGTCACGCAAAATATTTAAAGCAGGTGTCCTTCCAACTTCATGATCCATATGTCAGAACCTGCTAAAAGAACTTCTAAGACTGAAAAAACGTTAGGACGACCTCGAAAATATGCAGACAGTAAAGAAAGATATCGCGTTTATAATGATAAGAGGCCTCATATAAGAGTTAGTCCAGATGAGAAAGAATTAATTGAACATGTAAGAAAAAACCCAGAAATAATGACTAAATGGTTAGCAGAAATTAAAATAGGGTTTTAAAGTTTATTTAATTGAGGTTAGACCTATATTCTAAAACCTTGATTCTATTAATTCGCCATTTGGGAGCAGCCGTGATCTAAACATAGATTCTTTAACCATTCTTCTGGTAGAACCAAAAGAATCTTTATATTGATAATTGGAATGCTCAATAGGGTTGAGTTCATCGGGAAAATGTGGAAGTAAGCTTAATACGCCATTGAAATCATTTATTATAAATTTTAAGAGCTCAAGGTTACGAACAAATTTAGCAGAATAAACTAATTTATGCGTAATATCTCTACAGATAATAATCCCTCGGATTTGATTATAATTTACTTTGTAATACTCTTTTATATATCCCATATAACGTGTTATTTGACCTATAACTTTATCATTAGGCCGTTTTATCTTTAATTCAATGATTACATAGTTACCTTTTTGATCTTTACCAAAAATATCAATTACACCACTAGGTGTTTTCATTTGTCTCTTGATAAGCTGAAAATCCTTTTCTATAAGTGAAGGGTATTTAACTAGAATGTTTTCTAGGTCTTTTTCTAAATTAATTTCAATAATAGTCTTCTCTTCCTTTTTAAGGTCTGTTTTAATTGTATTACTAATTTTCCTGTATTATATTTTGATTCATATGTCCAATAGAATATAATGATGTCTAATAGCTGTTTTGAATGTCCAATAGTAGTACCTATGTGTCCTATAGACACTTACAGAAATTTTTATTATACTGATGAAGAAAGATCGAACTTAGCCGTACTTCTTTTTTCTTGATATGATTTAAAATTTTCACATATATCAGGAATTTGAAATTGAATTACCTCTTGAAGCTCTGAATATTTTTTCACAATTGGATGATCCTTTAATAGTATTTCTTGTATTGCTCCTGAAGAATATTGGTGAGGAATGCCATAATATTTAGGACGAGCCCCCTGAATCACACAAAGTCCTTCAGTTTCTAAATGATCAATTAAATATCTTCCTACTTGCTTATCACTCTTTAAACTAATCTTTTTAGAAGGGCTATTTACTTTAACTTTGTTGAATACAACATTATAAGTGTTATATATAACGTTAAGAGGCACCAACTCGCGAACACCATCTTTTTCTTGACAAACATGGTAAAGAGCATATAATGAGAGAAAAACAATTGTAAGATCAAAGTTAAGTGCTAAAAGCTCTTCAGATATCATTTTTTCCTCTCGAAGTTTCATTGCCTGGTGAACATATTCAATTTCAATAGTTGAAGCACCTTCTCGACTAGCAATAGTCCCAGCTAAACCCAAAACATCAATAGCAACACGTGCCTGACCTTCTGCATTGGCTACATATTCAGCAATTTCTCTTATAACCTTGTCTGTTAACACTCCTTCTGCAAAGGCTGGTTGACGAGTTTGTAAAACCCCAAATAAGTCATCTTCCGAATATGTAGTAAAATGAACACTTGGACCACTAAGACGGCCTCGTGCATGAGGTGCAATAAGTTCCTGAACCCGTTGATTGCTATTACTAATAAGAATTAAGTTAATTGGATATGATTCTATACTTTTTTCTGAATATAAATTGCCTTGACCAAGTTCCATTAGAAAATATATCAGCTTAGTAGCATCTTCAGACATTTCTTGTGATTTAAAACCTGCAATTTTGTCAAATTCATCCAAAATTATTAGAAACTGTCTATTATACATAAAAAAACATTCACGGAA
>JADFNI010000073.1 GCA_022563455.1 Nanobdellota archaeon | reverse complement strand
AAATTCAAGATTTTTAATCGCTGATAGAACAGAATTAATAGTCACAATAAAACCACCAAATGTACATGAAGATTTCGACTATGGTGTTTGGATAAACTCCCCGTTCTTCACAAGTTCTTTAGCATACATGTTCGAACTTGCTTGGAACAAAAACTAAAATGTCAAAACCAAGAATTAGTAAAAGTCTTGGTTTAATCGGAAGACTTGGCTTGTTAGGACTCTTTTCCTCTACAACACCAAATAATTCTTTAACTCTAGATTATAAATTAACTTGCAAATATCCAAGAGAATGCGTTGAAAGAGTGTTCCACAAAATTTCATATGACAATTATGTCGCAAATTTCAATGTACTAAAACTACCTGATGGATATGGAATAATCGAATTATATTGCAAAGATAAAAATAAGAAACATAAAAAATATATTGAAGTTCTTGTTTATACTCCAAGTGAGAAATATAAAGATTTCAAAATCACGTTTATTCCTTCAGACAAGGATGAATTAATATGTACTAAAAACCCTTAGTTAATTATTTTTCCACTAGCCCCCATCTCAACTCCAACCTTCAAACTAGCAGTTTTTACAAGCTCGTCAACACTAACAGCCTTGTTAAAATATAAAACTCCTTTTCTCATCGTATAACCTTTATGCGCTTTCTTAAATTTTTTCACAGCCTCAGTCATATCAACAGACGGCCCCCTAATCTCAACCTCATTTTTTTCAACAACAATAATATATCCATTAGCATTCTGCAAAACCCCAGGATAATCAAACTCCACTTTCAATATCTCCTGACCCTTCCTATTAAACTCAGAAACCAAATAATCCAAAAACTTCTTCATTTTTGTCCCAGCAATGTCGCCTTCCTGCCGATCAGTTGATAGCTTAAGTTCAATAAACCGAGCACCCTTTCGAGAAGCAAACTCCTTCAAAGATCCAACATCAAGTTCCTTCTTTTCAAAAAAATCTAATGAAGGATTCTTCAAAAATTCTTCAGCTACTAGCCGAAATTCATCAAACGTCTTTTGACCAAGCCCAGCACTAATATTTCTATATTTAAAAGTCGGATCCACAACAACAATAGGACCTTTAGTTTTTGCCTTATTTATCTCTCGAAGAACCTCAGTCTTATTTCTATGTTGAGACAGTGTATCAATAACACCGCCGCTTTTAAGACCTTTCAAAAATTTCACAAAACTTCCATAGTGAATAACTAAAACCTCCAAAGAATACCCACTAAATCCATGTATATAAGACTCAGCCCCATAAATCCTGTTCGCCCGAGTAAATGCCTTAGCAAGCCGTATCTGATCTCCCAAGACACTATCGCGCTCTATCGCGTCTCGAACATAAGCAACATGCCTAAGTGAAACATCAGTAACATTTACTGCGTCCAAGGGATCAATAACCTTAACAACAGGAATAACTTCTAAAATAAACTCCTCGCAATCTATCCTATAATAATCTCTCGACCCATGAACCAATTTCAATTTCCCTGGAAGTTTAATCTTACCTAAAATGTCTCCAAGCCCAAATGTCTTTTCCTCAGTCTCAAATACAACAAAAATATCAATATCCGGCTTTTTCTCCCCCCGAGTAAGCGTCCCCTTAGCAAGACTCCCCCCCAAATAAGCCTTAAGCCTAGCACCTTTCAATAAAGAAATAAAATCAGTTGCAGTACTCTCTAAAAATGAAATATCGGTAGAACTAGGACGTATTTTCTCGAGTTCAGTCTTTAGTACTTCGTTAAGCTTCATAAATGGATTAAGAAAAATTAGTTTATTAAGGTTAGGTTATATTCTTAAAAAGAGAAAAAGTTAATATCATTTAATAAGATATACATTATTATAAATTTCAGAAACTTCAGTGTCATTAAGAGTCTTATTAAATATTATAAATTCATCAATATTTCCTGTATAATGATTATCCCTAGCCCCCCAGTTCCAATGCCCTATTGGCAAAGTCCTACCTGTAGCATCCCATTCTGAAAAATCCTCATCCAAGGTAGATCCAAAATCATTATTTCCACCTGGAGGTATAAAAGTCCCATCCACATACACCTTTAATCCTCCAGCCCCATTAGTCGAACTATTTCCAACAACCACAATATGAATCCAATTAGGGGGTCCTAAGGTT
>JADFNI010000072.1 GCA_022563455.1 Nanobdellota archaeon | reverse complement strand
AACATTGTAATTTTTTGGCCTAGTGGTTTAGTGCAGGAAATTAAACAGGAATCAACTAATCAAATTTTGAAAATTGTTGAACCCTCAATACCATTGGCTCCCAAACGTCAAACAAGTTTAGGACTTGAACCTTTGAAGGTAATTTGTAAAGATGGCATGGTTTTGAATTCTCTAACTGAAGCAGTACTATTCAGAACTACTGGAACATTAGGAATTGATGAATTTGAAGGAGTTGGAAAGAAAGGAAATGAAAATTTAAGGGAATTATTGAATTCTGCATACAAAAAGACAGGAAAAGTGTTAAGAATGAAAAAAGTGTCTGGAAAAGATGGAGAATCACAAGAAGTTGAGGAGTTTGAAGTCTATCGTCCAATCACTATGGCTAACATTTGGGGTATGGAAGATACACTAGGAGATCGGTGTATTCAGCTAATTTTGGAAAAAAGTGTTAAAAAAAAGGTTGTAAAATTGATAGAAGATTTTGAAGACAACTTCCAAATCAATGATGTAACTTCCATAATCTCAAAGGGAATTGGAAGTTACGGAAGTTACGGAACATTAAAAACAATACAGCAAAACTGGAATAAATATGTTTTGGATACAGACACTTCCAATACCACTACATCTTCCACAACTTCCAATACTTCCACAACTTCCAACTTATATATATATAATAAAATAAATAATACACAACTCTTAGGAAGAGATCTAGAGCTTTTCTTCCCCTTGTTTATTATTAGTGATTTTTGTGGAAAATTGGATGAAATGTTGAAAATTTCTGTTAAAATCGTAAAAGAAAGAAAAGAAAAGGATGTCTTTGAGAGTTTTGATGTCCAAGTATATGATTTTGTTTCACAACACAAAAGCGTTTCTTTTGTTAAAGTAAGTGATTTAACACGAGAATTTAGAAATTTTACAGGAATTGAAGAAAAACAAGATTTATGGATTAATTCAAGATGGTTTGGAAAAGCCATAAAGAGATTAAAACTAGACAAGGAAAAGAAAAGAAGTAATGGGATGATGGTTATTCTTGATATAGAAAAAGCCAAAGAAAAGATTAAAATGTTCAAAGAAGTTGAAGAAGTCAAGGAAGAAAAAATAGAAGAGGTGAAGATTGAATGAAAATTAAAACAAAATCAAGTGATAATAGAGCAACTCCTAAATGGTTAATGGATATA
The DNA here is from genome assembly GCA_022563455.1 of Nanobdellota archaeon. Classification (GTDB taxonomy): domain Archaea; phylum Nanobdellota; class Nanobdellia; order Pacearchaeales; family GW2011-AR1; genus JAGVXH01. The sequence goes on along the minus strand of JADFNI010000072.1, from coordinate 959 downwards.
TTTGAAGATTGGTTTGATCCTTGTCCTTTAAATCCAAATCCACAAATAGATGGATTAGAAATAGAATGGAAAGATAAGACTTTTTTAAATCCACCATATAGTTTACCTTCTAAATGGATTCTTAAAGCAATAGAAGAGAGCAATAAAGGAAAAAGGATAGTTATCTTAATGAGATTTGATCCAACTACAAAGTACTTTAAAGCATTAATAGAAAATAATGCACACATTTTTTATTCTGGAGAAAGATTAAAATTTATTAATCCAGAAGAAGAAAAAAACTACAAATCTCCATTTCCTTCAATTCTAGTAATATTAAACAACAAACATTAAAATGAAACTAAAAAATATAGACATTGAGAAAATCTCTAAAAATAAATGTCAAACCAAAGGTTGCCCAAATAATGCTGCAGCAATCTTAAAGAAAAAGTTCTTGTGTAAGGAGTGTAACATAAAAGTAAATCCTAAACGAAGTGATAAAAGATCATATTATGTAAGGTATGTGAAAGGGGTGTAGGGAAAAGCGAACATTTAAATATATCTACTTCGTTAGTGTTTTTACAACATATCCGAGAAAGGTTATGTTTACTGCGTAGTTTGATAATACAAATAACAGGGGTTGAATTCACTAATGTGGGTTCTTCCTCTTTACTTTTTTTAATTAATTTAGTTCAATAAGTTAAATTTCTTAATCTTTAGTTCTTTTAGTTAAATTGGATGTAGGGAAAAGCGAATAACAGAAAATTACTTAAATTAGATAATTTTATGTATTTCATGGTGTTTTGGTAAAACTTGTAACCCCAAGACCTTCAGAGATGGTTGGGGCGTCTCTGTCGATAATAAGTGTTGTCTGGAGATTTCAAGTCGTCAAGACAACACTTCCCCAGCTAAGTTCTTGTAGGGTTTTCTGAACAAAACACATATATTTATATACTACATAATACTCCTTGTATTACATGGTA
>JADFNI010000071.1 GCA_022563455.1 Nanobdellota archaeon | reverse complement strand
CTATATTAATATATAGTAATATTCTATATTTAAATCTATCTTAATACTAAGTAACATGAAAAAGAGACGTGATAAGTTTGAAATAACAAAAGAAATCTATAGTCTTCTAAAGAACAATAAAGAAATGTCTGTCAGGCAAATTTCAAAGTCAGTATATTCTCGTTGGGATCTTGCTCTAAAATGTTTATTATTTTTAAAAGATTTAAATCTAATAAAAGAAACTAGGGGAAAAACAACTTACAAAACAGAAAGGCTATTTAGTCTAAATTGATCATTCCTTATACATAAACAATAACATCTGTATAACTTCTTCCTTTCTCTTTTTGTTAGCGTTGCTGTTTTCATTTGGTGTGTGGTGGCTGGATAGAATTTATAAGTCTTGTCGGTCTACTATTGGGTGACGGATTTAGGGATTATGTGTAATTATTTAAGTAGAATTTTCTAAAGGGCTTTGTTGAGAAAAGAGGTTCTTAAACCAATCAATTATATTTTCTATAATTCTACTATATATCTTAGTTTCCTTCTTCTCAGAATTATTAATATCTTCCATATTTGAAGGTTTTGGTTCTGTGAAGAAAATTTGGCTATCCTTAAAGAATTTTTCATCATCTAGATATGAAGTTTTATTAGAAATAATCTCTTCAACTTTTACATCTCTAAACTCAGAAACTCCCCTATTTCCCCTTTCATCAATACATATAACGTTCCAATTAAAACTTCCTTTTTCAAAATCTAGAAACATGGTATATTCCTTACCAAAATTTTCAATTCTAGTTGAATCAACACCATTTATGACAAAAAGACAAAAATCTATTTCAGATTCATCAGATATACTAAATTTAAATTTAATTGTATTTGTGGAACGATTTTTTTTATTTGTATAATTATCTTCAGGAAATATTAAGTTAATTTCTGGAGGATCGTTATCGAATAGAGAATTAGTTAGTGGAAAATAATCAATATTATCCCAATAGATTTTATATTCCAAATCGCAAAGGCCATCTTTCTCAGAATCTCTACAGTTTTGTGAAAATCCACTTCCATCCTCCATCTCCCAATAGTTCCCCCCAATATATTCTCCTCCAATTATGTTTTCTTCAGCCATTTTGGATACACTCCATTGGTTAGAACCATAGGCTGGAAGTAAGTTGAAATCTACCTTACGACGATCAGATGAAAATAGATTATTATAAAATAGATTATTTTCTATAACTCCCCCATTTTGATCAAATTCTATAGTTTCCTTGTTGTTTAATAATTTATTTGAATGAATTGTGTTAGAATTAGAGGAATCTTTGAAATCTATTCCAAAAGTGCTATCTTCTATTAGGTTGTTATTTATTATGTTCCCGTTTGATCCACTTAAAGCAATTGCTTTCCAATTGCTTTTAATTTCGTTATTTTTAATTTCGTTATTGTCTGAATACCATAGTAGGATCCCCGTTCTAAAATTATAGATTTTTCCGTTTTGAATAATTATATTAGTATAATCTCTCTTAATTACAACTCCATCTCCGGATCTAATATCGGGCCCCTCTCCGTTGATACTGTGGCCATTAAGATTTAATGTGATACTGTTTGCCTCAATTGTAAAACAATCACCAGTGGTTGTAATGTCGTTTTGTAATTCATAAGTTGCGCCTTCAATATTTAGAGATCCACATTCAGTCAATAATAGCTCATTTGTTTCATTAGAATGTTCTTCAGAAGTAACAATGCCAGTTAATGTAAAAAAAGCAAGGAATATACAAATAAACAAATGGTTTATTTGTATTCTCATAAAATTTAGACAAATGAGAAGTATTTAAATGATTTGACATTTAGTTGTTTGGTGTTTAATTAGGGAATTAACCAAACAACCTCTTAAAGAAATTAAGTATTTTATCTATAAATCCCTCTTTGATACATTGTCCACTAACACAAACATTAGTAGTACATTCAAAATTATTTTCACATGAACTACCTCCTACAGATTGATTTGAAAAATTATTACTCTCATCAAAACAAAATTTCCCAGATTTTCTATGACCATAAGGATAACATTTGTCTTCAAATTCACATCCGTTACAAATGGGCTTTCTTTCTGTAGGGTCTTCATTTGTAGGGCTTTCCGGATCCACGGTAGGGATATTACTTGCATCTCCGGCCTTT
>JADFNI010000070.1 GCA_022563455.1 Nanobdellota archaeon | reverse complement strand
TGGGGGGCTTCATATCATTTTGCTAACGAAATTGAAAAGTTTCAAAATACCGACCTAACCCGTCAGTACATTGTTGATATGGAAGAAGAACAACACAACGATGAAGAGGACGAGAAATTTGATCTGGATAAAGCACTGGAAGGTGCTGTTCCTATGGGCCGCATTTTGAAAGACAAATTTAAGGACCAACTTTACAGCATCGCATTCTCATCTTACGATGGAGCCTATGGCATTGTAGGTGATGAAGTCTATACTATTCTCACTCCCCCTGTGGGGAGTATTGAACATGAACTTCATAATGCAGGTTACGAATTTGCTTTCGTAGAATACTCCCATGCGGACTCAGGAAGATTTTATTCTTCAGCCTTGGGTAACTTGCCCATACTAGCGCCATGGCAGGATATCTTTGATGGATTATTTTATATCGAAACTTCCTACCCACCTGAATTTTCTGAATATTCCGAATTAAATCTTGACAATAATTTCCAAAAAACCAGTTTCCAGAACTATATGAATATAGGGAAATAGCGCCAAGATTAATAAAAAAAATAAAAAGAGGAATAAAAGCAAAAAGATTCTTACTCCTCAATTTAATCTTATTTATCATGTTATTATATCAAACCACTGTTTCTTAATCCTTGTGCTGCAATTCCAATCGCTGAAGTTGCAATAGCAAGTGAGAAGAATAGAGTTGTTAATCCTACTAGAGTATCTGAAGCACCAGTAACATTACCATCTGCTTGTGCAGTACCAACTTGCTGAGCTACAGTTGGTAAAAGTGCAGTACCTACCAGAATTACAATGAATCCCCCAATTATATTTCCTAACATTTCATATCACATCCCAGATGAGTATTACACGCGAGGAAATATTCCTATCTTTATAAATGTTAATGCTAACCTGATACATGTAGAAAATAATATTAAAATTTATAAAGCCGTTATCCTTTGATTATAAAAGATGGCAATGTACGGAGAGGGACAAGAAACAGAAGTAACGAAGCTATCAAAAATTAATTCTGCTGGATTAATTAACCTTAGAATCCACAGATTATTTGAAGATGCTAATAGACATTGCAGAGCTGGGAAGTTTTTAGCTTGGAATGGAGATCTCGATAGAGTTTGGATGGAATTAGCGGGTGATGTTGATCCCGGAAAGAAAACAGACAAAGAATGGAAAGAACTTAATGAAAAATTAGACAAAGTTGGCGCAATTAAGAACTGGAAAACCATCGATGGCTTTAGTGAACTCACTGAAGAAGAAAAAAAGAGACAAAAAAGACAATATGAGAAAATTAATGATAAAGAATTGATGCTACGAAGACTTCAAAACAAACAGGGGAAGGGTACAGCATATCAGGACGATATTGAAACCTATATGGACGACTAATGGCAGTCGTAGATATAAGAAATACTTCTTATCATGTAGATAACAAACTTATGGGCCACTGGGAAAAGAATAGCCTTAAAATGATGATCAAACGTAATGCAGATAGGGTTTATATCGTGGATGGTAAGGAAAGAATAGGTAAATCAACTTGGGTTTTCCAACAAATGGGTGTTATCGAACCGGAATTATTCAATAACGTGGAAAAATTCCTCTCTAGGGTATGTATTGATGTCGATGAGTTCAATATGACCTGTAGAACAACTAAAAATGGTGTTGTTGTATTCGATGAAGGGTTTAGAGGGTTTTCTTCTAGGTCAGCACTATCAAAAACTAACAAAATGTTGATACAAACCCTTATGGAGATGGGCCAAAACAATAATATTGTATTTATAGTGCTACCTTCTTTCTTTTTATTGGACATTTACCCTGCAATGATACGTTCTAACTCTCTTTTTCACATCCGTCCGGACAAAAGAAGCGGCATGAGGGTATGGGAGGGCTTCAATGCAGGGGATAAGAACGAAATCTTCAGGCAGGGGGTCAAGAAAAGCTGGAAATACAAGGCTACGTTCTTCAGGGGTCGCTTTCCAAAGCAATTTCCCGGCGGTGAAGTGTTCGAAAAGGCATACAACGCCAAAAAGAGTCAGGCTTTCATTGAAGTTTCAATGAAAATGTATGAAAAGAAGGAAGAAGTGACCAAACAGATGCTTGAAAGAGACAAAACTTGGTTAATGATGTATAATAATCCAGAAAGTTACCATTCTGAGAAGAAATCCATGCGAA
>JADFNI010000006.1 GCA_022563455.1 Nanobdellota archaeon | reverse complement strand
CTCAAAAACAACAAGGTAGTTTCCAGAAAAGTCTTTAAATGAGAATTCCATATTACCTTCCTCATGTTTAAGACCTTCAAGACTAATATCATATCCCAATAAATCTCTTAATATTATATTCGCAAAATCTATATAAGCTTGCTTTTCATTCTCCAATAAACCCCTATTTAAATAATCTAACCACTTATTAGAAGCTCTCTTCTGTTTTTGAGTAATGATTATATTAGAAACCAGCCTACTTACAGTAGCCTTGTTAAAAAGTAAGTTATCTTTAGCCATTTAGATCTATACTCATACAATCTTTAAATATCTTTTCTTCACCACCTTAAATTTGTTCCAACCCCCAAAATATATAAGTCACAACATCTCAGAGCTTACATGGGATTTTTAGATTTTTTCAAGAAGAAAAAGGTAGAAGAAGAAAAGATAGAAATTCAAGAAATTAGTTTTCATGAAGTTAAATCTTGGATAGATAAAAAATCCGAAGACATTAAAGATCAAGAAAAAGAAATTTTTTCAATTATCAAAACCAAAATTGAAGATTTTTCAAAAGAACTAGATTTAAGATTGAAGGTATTGGAAAAAATAGACATTAATGCGAAAAAAGAGGCCGGAAGAACAAAAATGATTGTGAAACAAAGTCTCGATAATTATATCAAATATGCATACATCTTTAAAAAAGAAATTAGAGAAGTAGAAAACACAAATATTGAAGAATTTATTGGAGATATAAATAAAGTTTTTTCAAGTTTCGAAAAAAACTCATTTCTTTTCTACCAAAGAGCAAATTACTTAGTGGGAGATGAATTAGCCGAAGTAAAAAAAGAAATTTCAAATTTATCTACAAAATTCAAGGAAATATTTGAAGAGAATAAAAAAATAATTAATGATCTAAGGATAATAAAAAACATCAATTCAAAATTAAAAGAATTAAATGCAAAAGATAGCGATACAAAAAGGCTAAATTTAGAATTGGTATCCTTAGATAAAGAAATAGAAGATCTAAACAAAAATAAAACTGATATAAATAAAGAAATAGAAAGAGTAAACTCAAGCAGCGAAAGACTAAAAAGCAATGAAGCAAAAGAAAACGTCAAAATAAAAGAATCAGAATTAATGACTGCCACACTGGGGCTAAAAGCTCTAATTGATTTCAAGAAACTAAGCAACGTCCATCATTCAAGCATCAAAGATATGAACATAATTAAAGACTTCAAAGAAAATTTCCAAAAAGAGTTAATTAAAGATGACGGGGAAAACTTACTTCGACTTTTAGTTGAAGCAAGACTCTCAATTGAAGAAATTAAAGCAAGAATAGAAAGTATTAGAAATATCAAAGAAGAAATATCAGAAAACGAATCTCATATTATAAAAGATATAACAATAGACTTAAACAATGAGATAAAAAATATAAATTATAAAATAGAAAGCATTAACATACAAAAAAATAAACATGGACAAAAAATAAGTACAATAAAAGAGGATAAAATAAATATAACAAAATTCTTAAAAGAAGAAATAAAAGAACTAGGAGTTATTATAAATTGATCCAGCAAGCATTATTTAATTATCTAAAGATATTATATAAAACAATAATATTTAATAATCCCCAACTCTAAACCTTCAAATGAAAGTAAAGTTTGAATTCACAATATTAGTAACTGTACTTCTGTCAATCATGTTTTTATCAAATTATTTTATCTTTACAAGTTTTTTTACATTGTTCAGTTTTCAAAAAGGATTTATTTATTGGACATTAATAGTTTTCTCAAGTTTATTTTATTTAACAGCCTCGAATCTTGAAAAAATGCATTTTAATTCTATAACAAAATCAATTTATATAGCCTCAGCAGTATGGATGGGAATTAGTTTTTTAGCACTGAGTTACATTTCAGTATTTGCGCTTTTATCAATTTTCATAACATTTCAAAAAGAAATCGCAGGATTTGTTCTACTATCTCTCATACTAATAACTTCAATATACAGCCTAATAAATGCAAATAGCTTAAAAATAAATAAAATAAATCTATACTTTGATAAAAAAATATTGGAGAATGAAATAAAATTAGTTCATTTATCCGACATCCATATTGGAACAATAAATACCCAAAATTACTTACAAAAAATAGTAAACAAAGTAAATTCACTGAATCCCGATTTAGTAATGCTAACAGGAGACTTAATAGATGGAAGTGCGCCAATAACAAGCGAAATGTTAAAACCTTTAAATGATCTAAAAGTTCCAGTCTATTTCGTCATAGGAAATCATGAAATATATGATGGATTGGATTTAGTTCTCCCAATATTAAAAAAGACAAAATTAATAATCCTAAGAAATGAAGTTGTCAAGTGGAAAGGAATAGAAATTGCAGGAATAGATTTCTACCAAGAAAAAAACAGATCTGCAATTGAAATAAAAAAGCTAAATGTATCCAAAAACCAATTTAAAATTCTTCTAAATCATCCCCCAACAGCATTTGATACGGCAGTAAGTAAAGGTTTCAACCTCCAACTATCAGGGCATACACATTTTGGTCAAATTTTTCCATTCACTTTACTAGTAAAATTAAGTTATAAAAAAATTAATGGAATTTATAAAAAACAGGGTTCGTTCTTATTCGTTTCAGCAGGAACCGGAACTTGGGGTCCGCCAATGCGTTTATTTTCTAAGTCTGAAATTGCACTAATAAACTTGAAGATGAAGTAAGATAAACCAAAACATATCTTTTTAAACACCCAAACTCTTTTTCAAAGTACCATTAGCATGGTACGATAAGCTGAAAGGAGAACAATATATAATGGGATTTGACAACAACAGAAGTTTTGATAAAGGGCCTAGAGAGATGCATAAAGCAACTTGCACATCATGCAAGAAAGAATGCGAAGTACCTTTCAAGCCAACAGAAGGAAGAGAAGTTTTTTGTAAAGAATGTTTTGCTAACAAAAGAAACTAATTTAATTAACAACTAACAAAAGTTTTTTTATTTTTTATTTTTTAATATAATTATATAAACTCTATTTGAATATAACAAATATGGTTTTTGAAATTCTAGCTAATGGAAAATTAGTAATGGATGCAGGAATTGCTGCAATGCCTCTTTTTTGGAGAATTTGGATAAGCTTCATGACCTTTGTAAGTTTTTCTGCAGTCTTTTTTATCAAAAAAAGAGAAGCCAGGTGGTCCTTAGTAGCAATAATCACAAACATCATACTAATGTTTCTCTTAGCAAATTATTTTGGATTTGAAAAAATCCTCAGTCTAGGACATCTTCCTTGGCTAATCCTCTTAATTTACCTATTTACCAAAATAGACAAAATAGACATTAAAACCTATTATGGAAAGTGGTGTCGACTCCTAATGGGCGTAATATCAATCTCTCTAGTTATAGATATAATCGACGTAGCTAGATATTTTATAGGAATTTAAAATAGTAGATTATTTAAACTAAATATGATAATAAAAATTATATGGCAAAAGCAGAGGTAAATGGAACAATAGTTGCAGATTCTGAAAATATCCAAAAAGTTGAAGGAAACATATATTTTCCAGAAGCAAGTGTAAAATCTGAATTCCTAATAGATAGTGAAAGAAGATATACTTGCGGTTGGAAGGGAGACGCAGTTTATCATTCTCTAAAAATAGGTGAAGAAGTAATTCCAGATGCAACATGGGTTTATCCAGATCCAACAGAAAAAGCAAAAAATATCAAAGGTTACTTTGCATTCGATAAATCATTGGTAAACATAACAGAATAAACTTATTCAACAATAAACTTTCCCTTCATACCAAGAGCTCTATTCAAAAACACTAGATTTATATATTAAATAATCTTATTTACCAAATGAATAGACTTGATAAAAAAAAGAACGTGGCAGTTTTAGCAATATTGTTAATTATGTTTTCCATAGTTCCTCTAGCATTTGCTGAGGAACTTATCCTAGAAAACCTAAATGAAGAGTTAGAAGAAATCGAAATCGAATTAAAAAAAGTTGATGCAGGAAGAACACCTGACCAAGTACTTTATGGAATTGATCTTGCGCTAGATAGGATTCGTTATGCACTGTCCACTAACAAAGAAAACACAGGGCTATTAATCGCTGAAGAAAGATTAGAAGAAATAAAAGAAATGATTAAAGAAGGAAAACTAGAAGAAGCTGAAGAAGCAAGAGAAAAACATGAAGAAATACTAGCAAAGGTGAAGGCTCGTGTCAAATTAAAATTAGAAAATGCCAAAGATGAAGGGGCGCTAAGAAGCGCAGTTAAACTTGAAAGAATATTATCTCTTCAAGAAGATGAATTACAAGACTTAAAAGAAAGATTATCGAATTTAACTCCCGAAGAAAAAAGAAAGATTATCCTATTCCTTCTAGGTTCTGAAGAGTCCATTGGAAGAATAAAACTAGAGCTCGAGGATGCAGAATCAAATTCTCTAATCAAATTCGAACAAAAATTAGGCAAATCAAAGTTGGAGATTAGGGATGGACTAAATAGGCTTAGAGAAGAGAAAAAAGTAAAGGCAGAAATATTAGATAATAAATCTATTGTTACAATTAAATATAGGTTTAAAAGAACTTCAGAAAGTGATGATAATGTAACAATAGAAAGGTTGATCCAAAGAGTTCTTGATGAAGTTAAAATAACTGAAGAAGAAGCAAGAAGAATAACAAAGATTGAGGATGGTTCAGATAACGATGAGTTGGAGGAAATTGAAATTAAGTTGGAGGAAATAGAAGAGGAAATAGAAAGTGACGATGACAAAACCAACATAAGCACTTTAGCCTTAACAGGACAAGTAATAGCTTCAAGCAGCGAAGAATCGGATAATAATGAAATAGAAAAGGAGGAGGATGAAGTTAGTAGTGAGCGTCTAAAGCTTCATATTGAAATAAAAAGAAAAGACCATAGAACTGAGGTAGAAGTAAAATTCCGGATGAGGTTCTTAAGTGGATCAACTCCAGAATCAATTTACAGCGATATAGCTGCACAAACTTCCACACTAACTATAGAAAAATTGAGATCAATCGCAAGAATTAGAGAAGAATATAGAACAGGAGACGGCGAAAGAAAAATAGAAGTAACAATAAGAAATGATCATGAAGTAGCAGAAGTAAGGTTAGAATGGGACGGACTAAAAGATAGTTTTAGAGTAGACAGTACAGATAAGGCGGAAATTTTAGGAGAAATTGCAGCACGTCTAGGTGTGAGTGTTGAGGAAGTAAGGGCCGCATTAAGAAGATACGAGCAAAAAGAAGGATTAGTGGACGGAGTTAGAAGAATAGATGATGAAAGGATAAAAGCTGAAATAGAAGAAGAAAAAGATAGGCTAGAAGAAGAAAGAATGAAAGACCTATTAAGGGAAAAAGAAAGATTAGCAGATGAATTGGAAGATAAAGCTAAATTAGAAGAGCGAAGATTAGCAGAGGAATTAGAAGAAAAAGAAAGATTAGCAGACAGTAGCAATTCAGGATCCTCAAACTAACAATATCAATATCTTTTTTTATTTTTTACAGATAGAATACTTACTGATCAGCTAATCTTCTAGCAACATCTAATGCTTTACTTCTTCTAAAGGGTGCTAATTCTTCCGCTTTAGATCTTATATTTTCATAAAATATTTTTATTCTTTCATCTCCTTTCTCTCCAGAGCCCTCAACAGATTTATCTTCCGTATGAAAGTAATATTTTCCAAGTTCATGCATACCGTGATCCACACCTGAATAGCTTGTCTCTATAGTATAAAAATCAGAAGGAGTAATTACATAAATCTTAGAAAAAATAGAGATATGTATATCTTTTCTATGGGCAGAATAGCTCCCAGATTTTAAATCCGACTCTCTCCAATTCTCTGAAGGAATTTCTTTCCCGATACTCAAAATCTCATCTAATGTCAAATTATCCGATTCACCCATTATAATTTCAATCCTATAAGTTATTTAAATATTATTGTACTCTACCAAATATCATTCAACAATAAACTTTCCCTTCATACCAAGAGCTCTATGGCTCCCAACAGAACAATAATATTCAAAAGTGCCCTTCTTACTAGCTACAAATTCTACAAAAGTTTGCTCACCAGAACCAATTCTTTTTGATCTAGCCCCAAATTCACCTAAAACCCAGTCGTGCAATCCCCCACTGTTTCTAAATTCAATTCTGACAGTATCTCCCTCATTAACAATAATATCCGGATTATCAACACCATTCACAACAAATTTAAAATTCTCTCCAGTAACCACAATTATTTTCGTCCCTGGAGTATCAGCCACCCCTAGAACTTCTTGGACAACCTCTTCCTGAGTAATTTCATTAGCTGTCTCTTCAATATTTCCCTCATCAAAGATCCCTGTTTCAAGAGAAGAACTATCATCTGAATCATTTATAATAAAAAAATAAATTCCAAATAAAAGCACAACAAAAGCTAGACTAAAAGATGCATACCTCTTTTGAATATTCTCCATAATAAAACAATGTAAAACCCATTATTAAAAGTTTCTAAAACAGTCATTTTTCTTCATATCCTTAACTGATCTTTTATCGTCAATTATTCATCTAGATCAATAAGGATCCCTAATATGGCTCCCTACAATCATCCCAGCTCCAATTAAAATCAAATTCTTAATAATATACTGACCCTCAAGTGTAAGCCCATAAGGAAATTGCGTAAAAATTACCCCTGGCAAAATAATTAATGGTAAAAAAGTTCCAACCATCTGCAAACCCATCAAAAATAAACCTGCTCTAATTAATGGTCTATACAAAAGACAAATCCCAATCAACACTTCCCAAATACCTAAAATTGAAACAAACCAAGCAGGATCAAAAAAATAAACAGTATTAGAAACAAGATCTGCAGCAGGACTAATTCCAAAAGTCTTCAAAGCTCCAAACCAAATAAAAATAACCGCTAATGAATATCTAAGAAAAATATACCCATGTTCCTTGAGCCAAAAAGTTATAGCCTTGTCTATTTTATTTAATCTACCCCTCATTATAGTTAATACAATTAAGACCTTATAAATCTAGCCCATCACCATAATCTTTATAAATAAAATATTGGTCAATCTTAAATGAATAAACAAATAAAAACACTATTTGTAGTAGTTTTATTAGTGGGTCTAGTATTTTCTATAAACTTAGTATTTGCAAAGAACGATAGTGACGATGGTGAAAACGGAAAATCAAATGCAGCTAAATTAAAAAAACTAAATGTTGGTAAAGGTTTAGAAGCGATAAAATTAGACTCAGACGGTATAGAAGTTAAGAGAAACAATGGAGAAGTAAAAAGGATAAGAGTTCTCCCAGCAAAAGCAAGCGCTCTAGCCGCGGAAAAATTCGGAAATGAAAACATCAACATATCTTTAGAAGAGGAAGAAGACGGAAGAATAATTTATAAAGTAAAAGCAAAAAAGCAAGGGAAATTCTTAGGAATATTTAATACAAACATAACAGTTGAAGGAGAAATTGATACTGAGACAGGAGAATTTAGAACTAGGGGAAAACCGTGGTGGGCGTTCTTAGTTAGAGGAGAAGATTCAGACCAATTCGGATCTAAAGTTAGCCTTTGTCATATCCCTAAGGGAAATCCTGCATCAATGCACACAATAACGGTAGGAGCACCAGCAGTAAAAGCACATCTTCGACACGGAGATACCTTAGAAACATGTGATAGAGAAGAGCCAAAAAATAATGAAACCGGTTCAGGTAATGAGACTGATCCAGGTAATGAAACAAACCAAACAGAAGGAAACTTAACTTTAACAATTAACTCTCCATTAAGCGGGACATACAACACAACAGAAATCTTAGTAAACATAGATTCAAATGGAAATTTCACTTCATACAAAGTAAACAATGGAAACGAAACAATCTATATAAACGAAACATTAGAAACTTTCATCATTGGAAACAATACATTATGGGCATTTACAAATAACACCGAAGGCGAAGAATTATCCACAACTGTATATTTCTTCATTAACCTAACAATAATAGACATCCCTGACGAAAACAATAACGAGACAGGGAATGAAACAGATCCTGGAAATGAGACTAATTCTACAGTTTAGTTAAAGTTTATGCCAACAATTCTTTTATAATTCTAAGCCAGCCCAAAACTAATCACGCCCTTAGCCCAAAGCAATAACGAAACCCCAAGAAGAATCATAAATAGACCCATGAATAATCTCATATATTTCTTATTAGAATCTTTCCACTTCTGAATCTTCTCGTTCTTTACTCCAAAGTAAACCATCCCAAGAATAATAAGAAGGGGTAGTACAAAGATAAAATTATACAACACTAATAACCAAAATACCTTTGCTGAGAACCCAATCTTTGCAAGAAGAGTAGTAATCGCTAGATAAGGTCCTCCAGTACATGGTAGTTCCACAGCTGCCACAAACATTCCAAGAACTATACTTCCAGGAATAGTTATTTTCTTCATCATCTTCTGAATCTGCTTAGCCCTTTTAGCTGGAATCTGTAAACTAATTCCTTGTCCATACCAGAAAAAGTCTTTAACCTCAATCAATCCTAGACCAATAATTAAAAATCCAACAAACCATGTTAGCCCACTACTAATATTAAGTTTTTGTATAAGGATAAGTAATCCAAATCCAGCAGCCAGATAAGTTACAAAGACTGCAGTAACATAAATAAGTCCAACTTTTAGCATCTTATTTCTGTCTTTAGACAAAGAAAGTAAAGTAGTAATTAAAACAACTAAAACTCCAATGGCACATGGATTAACTGAATCAAGTAGTGCTGTCGTAATAACGACTGGAAGTGCTGGAAGTGCCACCATCTTAAACAGGTATTCGACACCCCGTTTTCTCACTTAATACTTCAAAGCTAGGTTCTCCAATAACTCGAGATCCATCAGTAAATTCCCATGTATCATACTTTTCAATTTCCTTGCTTAGGCAAAGTTCACTTTGCTCATTATCTCCTCGAGGATCACACTCAACATAATTAATAAACTTAAAACTACTCCCAAAATTTTTCTTAGTCTTAGCACAATGAGGACACCAAAATGCTCCATACATAACAGCTCCTTTTTCAGTTAAACAGTTTGCAAATGTATCAACAGATTCTCTAGAATAATTATCCCCACTAGAAAATAAAAAAAATCCTCCAACAAATAAAATCAAAACAACAAATACAGAAACTATAATTTTAGTATTATCCTTTCCCTTTTTACTTTCTCTTTTCTTTTTCATCTTTTATTCATGAGTGCAATTACTGTTAGCGAAACCAAAACCGCGTCAAGACCAATGCAAAATATACAATAAGTCTTTAGCATAAAATGCTGAATAAGGAACAAATATCCCCCAAACAAAACACCAAACACTAAAATGATTTTTATCCACTTATCTTTTTTATCCTTAGATACAAACAAGAAATCTTCATTTATATTTCTATTGTTTAATAAAAGCACAAATAAAAGACTTAAGAATCCAAGAAATGCAACAGAAGTTAGAATATCAAATATCCCTCCAAGACCACTGATGTCAACCAACGGAAGGGGCCACCCAAAATCAATTACAAGAAGATAAAAAATACCATCGATATTTGCATAAGGACTTTTATTCACAATCCCACAATCAAACGATTCACCAAAATTACAATATTCGCTGGGAGTTGCTACAAAATGCTCGTACACCAAAAAAACCGAAAGAAACAAGCCAATGACTAAAATAATATTAAATAAAGTCAAATATCTTTCAAATTTCATGCAATCACTCTCTCAAAAATGATAATTCAAAGTTCTTTATAAAACTATTTGAATTGTGTTGCCAAACTAAACTAAACTAAACATACCCCTCACATAAACTTAAATATTAGAATCTCTAGAATAAAAAATGAACAAAATATTAAAAATCTCCTTCATATTTATCATACTTATCCTAATTCCACTATTTTGGTATCTTTTATCTCCATTATTTATAGACAATGTCGTTAGTGAAGACTTGCCAATTAATATTGTATCGAATGAGGAAGAAAATTTAGAACCAATAATGATGTCAACCTTTTCAGGTGCTGACTCATTTCACAAGGTAACTGGAAAAGCAGTAATCCTAAAAAGCGATAATCAAAAATTTCTAAGATTAGAAAACTTTGAATCAACAAATGGTCCAGACCTATATGTTTATTTATCTAAAGATTTAGATGCGAGTGATTTTGTTAATCTAGGAAAATTAAAAGGGAATAAAGGAAACCAAAATTACGAAATAGATAACAGCATCAATCTAGAAGAGTATCCATATGTTTTAATCTATTGCAAGAACTTTAGAGTTTTATTTGGATCTTCAAAATTATTCTAACAACTTATGCAATTTTATTATTCTAAAAGATCATCTAATGTTTGATATGAAACTTCAAGTGTTTTGAACAACGTTCTTTGCAAATCCTCACCAGGTATAATTTTGCCGTTTGCGTATCTAGAAACAGTCCCCACCGTAACTTTTAATTGATCGGCTAACCAGCTTTGATTTTGGTTCAGATATTTTAATCTTTCTCGTATCAAATCCCTTAACATCATATTTAATGGTTGTTGCTGTCTTTCTTTAGCTAAGTGTCTCTGATACTCTGCTGGGGATGCAAATCCTCTTTCTTTAGCTAAATACCCGCGATACTCTACTGAGGATTCAAATCCTCTTTCTTTAGCTAAGTGTTCATTATAATCTGCTAAAGATGCAAATCCTCTTTCTTTAGCTAAGTGTTTCTGATACTCTCCTGAGGATTCAAATCCATTTTTTCTAGCTAAGTATCCACTATAATCTGTTAAGGATGCGAATCCTTTTTTCCTAGCTAAATGCTCACGATACTCTGTTGAGGATGCAAATCCTCTTTCTTTAGCTAAGTGTCTCTGATACTCTCCTGAGGATTCAAATCCTCTTTCTTTAGCTAAGTGTTTATTATAATCTGTTAAGGATGCAAATCCTCTTTCTTTAGCTAAGTGTTTCTGATACTCTGTTAAGGATGCAAATCCTCTTTTTTTAACTAAATGCTCACGATGCTCTGCTAATGATGCAAATCCTCTTTCTTTAGCTAAATGCTCACGATACTCTGTTAAGGATGCAAATCCTCTTTCTCTAGCTTTTGTTAAACCATACACAGAAGAATAAGAAACTCCAGTTTGTCTAGATATTTCAGCTGGAGTTAGTCCACTACCAGCATCATATAGTTCTACAATCTTTTCCCTTGTTTCTTCAAGTAATTTCTTTCCCATAACATTTCAAAATATATTCAGTTTATAAATTGGGTTGTTCTACAAAGTATTCACATAATTAGTATTTTAAAATATATAGAAATTTAAAATAAACAATCATATAATTATCTAAAGTTTAACGATACATATAATCTAAAAATACATTCCCAGTAATCCCATCACTACTGGGCTCAGGCTCAGGCTCAGAACTACTCTCACTCTCAGAGTCTGTCGTTGCTCCACCATCATTTGTTTCTTCCGAACCTCCAGTCCCATCATCATATTCAGGAGGTGGTTGATCTATATATTCCTCAGTTGGATAATCTTGATATTCTTGTAGATATTCTTCATCATACTTATCAGGATAATCTTGATATTCTGGTATATATTCTTCTTTCCCGTAGTCCTCATAGTTATCAATTATACATTGACAATCCCCATATGAAAAGTCCCAACGTCCACCTTTAGCTTCACAATTAGTAGCACACATTATCTCCCTTTCTTTTATATCATCGAAATTCAATCCGCCTTGTGAATAATCAACACATTGAATATCTACAATACATTCATATCCCTCTCCAGAGTCCCCATAAATAGGATTCGCTCCAGAATGATCTCCATAACTCATACATTCATTCTTTCTGTTTTCCATATCTCTTCCAGTTAAACAATTCCCCACATAATCATCCGCAAATCCTCCGAATCCTTCAGCTTGGCTAGACGCCTTATCAAAACAATCTAATCTCTCAAGCGAGTCTTCAATTGCCCTACAATCAAAATCTATTCTATGTCTAAACCCGCTGTCATCCCTAAACTCTCCACCTCTAAAACTTTCCATAAATTCTCCACATTCACGAGGACTTGTTATTCCTTCTCGAGCACAGTCAGGTGCATGCAACTCCATCATTATCTTTTCACAAATTTCTCGTCCATCTCTTTCGTTTTGAACATCCGCAGCAAGTAAAGCTTCCTTACATTCTTCAGGAGCATGAGTTTGAATCATTATTATCCCACATTCCCGAGGACTTGTAACTCCAGATTCTACACATTCCCGAGGCATATGCATATCAAACTGCGCTTCCATCATACCCTCCTCCAATTCTTCCCAAACGTCTTCCAACCACTCTGGTAGGTCTGGCATATCTATTTCATCAAGTTTATCACAAGCCCTTTCATCTCCATCAATATCACAAGCAACAGCCAATGGAGCAGCTTCACTACATGCATTAGCAAATTCAGGGAATGGAATATCATCGCATCTACAATCCTGTCCAGAAGTTTCAAAACATTCCTTCATTATCTCAACAAACTCTCTAGCTATTTTCTCTTGCTCTTCAGATAAATCCTTATCAAGATCTCTATGCCACTTCGGAGCATCCTCATTAGTTCTACACATCCTCGAATATTCTAAAGGATCAAGTTCAGCTAATTGAATACATAAATCTCTAATCTTACTAGCAATTTCTGCAGCAAGAGCAATTGAATGTTCCTGACTAATGATATCACTAACAAATCTTCCTCTTTCTCCTGGGGGAAGCTGATCCCTGATATCTTTCATTGCATTTCTAATTGCAGCAGCACTCCGAAGAGCATCTTCTCTTCTATCTGGATCAATCTCTCGCTCAAGTTCCTGAGCAAGCTCCATATAATCTTTTAAAACTTCTTTAGCCCCTTCAATATCTCCCTCTTCAATCAATTCCTTAATCTCCGCGATCCTTTCTTCCTTCACAGTTAACTCATCCCCAAACCGATCAAAAAACTTATCTATAAAATAAAATGCGTCCCCATGTTTGAGCCCAGCGGACTCTTGAAGTTCCGCATCTTCATACCCCTCATAAATCTCATCATCAAAACCATCACCAGTTTCAACACTACTCTCCTCGGTATGATTCTCAGCAAGAACAAACCCCAAACTTAAAATTAGTAATAAAACAACCAACACATTCTTTTTCATAAAATATATACACAATTAATCCTTTTAAGTTTATCGTGTTAACATTTCTATACAAAATCAAAAACCTTATATACAAATAGGATTAATCAATTTTTATGAGAACTGCAATTAACGCAGCTATAATTAAAAATAATAAACTTTTGCTTGTTAGAAAGAAAACAACCTGGATATTACCTGGTGGTAAACCTGAAATTGGTGAAGATGATTTAGAATGCCTTTGTAGAGAAATTGATGAAGAATTATCAGGAACTAAAATAAAAGACATCCATTTTTACAAATATTTTGATGGACAAACACCCCACCAAAGAGATATCCTAAGAGCAAAAGTTTATTTCGCAAATATGGATGGAGATCTTCACCAAGTTCGTGATGGGGATTCAATAACTGAAGCAACTTGGGTCGATAATTTTTCTAAATATAATTTATCAGATATTACATCAAAAATTGTAAAATCTTTGCAACAAGATAATTATATATAAGATTAGAATCTCGATCTCGCATAACAATGCTTCAAAATCAAAAACCTTATAAAACCATTTCCTAAAATACTTCTATGACTAATAAAAAAAACATAGAAGAAAACTCATCTAAAGATAAACAACCTATAGAAAAAGAAGAACCAAACTACTTAGAAGACCTTCAACGCTTACAAGCAGAATTCGATAACTTTCGAAAAAGAACTGAAAGCGAAAAAGAAGTTTTAAAAAAATCTGCTAACAAAGATTTAATCTTAAAACTCCTAGACGTCCTCGATAACCTTGAAAATGCAATAAAACATGATCCAAAAAATGAAGGTCTAAAACTAACACATAAAAAATTAACAGAAATTCTAAATAATGAAGGTTTAAAGAAAATAGATACGAGCGGATCTTTTAATCCCGAATTTCATGAGGCAATTCAACAAGTTGAAGGAAAAAGTGAAAATAAAATACTTGATGTATACACAAAGGGATATACACTAAACGAAAAGCTTATAAGGGCTGCAATTGTAAAAATTAGTAAATTAAAAGGAAATCAAAATGAGTAAAACTATAGGAATCGATCTTGGAACAACATTCTCAGCTGTAAGTGTAATTGAAGGTGGAAAAGCAAAAATTATACCAAATTCTGAAGGAAACAATACAACACCGAGTGTAGTGTCTATTAATGGGGACGAAATATTAGTAGGAGAAATAGCAAGAAGAGGAGCTATTGCAAACCCGAAAAACACTATTCGTAGCATTAAAAGACTAATGGGTGAAAAAACAAAAATAACTATTGACGACAAAGAATATTCTCCGGAGCAAATTTCTGCAATGATTCTTCAAAAATTGAAAAGTGACGCAGAAAGCTACTTAGGATCTGTCGTAACAAGCGCAGTAATTACAGTACCAGCATATTTTGGAGACGCAGGTAGACAAGCAACAAAAGACGCTGGTAAAATTGCAGGACTTGACGTTAAAAGAATTATTAATGAGCCAACAGCAGCTTCTTTAGCATATGGTTTAGAAAAATCAGAAGAGCACACTATTTTAGTATTCGACTTTGGAGGAGGAACTTTCGATGTATCAGTCTTAGAACTAGGAGGGGGCGTCTTCGAAGTAAAATCTACGAGCGGGGATAGCAAACTCGGTGGAGACGATATAGATGATGCAATAATTGATTACCTGGCAGAAGAATTCAAAAAACAAAATAACGGGCTTGACCTTCGAGAAGATTTAACTGCTCTTCAAAGATTAAAAGATTCCGCAGAAAAAGCGAAAATTGAACTTAGTTCATCCATGTCTACAAAAATTTCAATTCCATATATTACTGCAACTGACTCAGGACCAAAACATTTAGAAATTGATTTAACCAGAACAACTTTTGAAAAAATCTGTGAAAATATTTTTGAAAAACTAAAAGATCCATTAAAAAAGGCTATCGACGATTCCAAAGCTGATAAAATTGATAAAGTAATCTTGGTCGGAGGAAGTACAAGAATCCCAAAGGTTGCAAAGATAATCAAAGAAGTAACTGGTCTAGTTCCAGACAAGTCAGTTCATCCAGATGAAGCAGTATCTTTAGGAGCTGCAATTCAAGCAGGAATAATTGGAGGAGATGTTAAAGATATTTTACTCCTTGACGTTACTCCTTTAACTCTCGGAATAGAAGCACAAGGAGGAATCAGAGTTCCTTTAATTGAAAGAAACACAACTATTCCAACAAAAAAGTCACAAGTATTTTCAACGGCATCAGACAACCAACCAGCTGTAACAATTAATGTTTTACAAGGAGAAAGAGATATGGCAGGAGACAACAAATCTTTAGGAAATTTTGATCTTGTCGGAATCCCTCCAGCCCCTCGAGGAGTCCCTCAAATTGAAGTAACATTCAATATAGACGCAAACGGAATTGTAAATGTATCAGCAAAAGATATGGGAACTGGAAAAGAGCAAAAAATAACAGTTACTGGCGGATCTTTATCAGAAGACGAAATAAAAAAGATGATGGAAGATGCAGAAAAACACAAAGAAAGTGATAACAAGAGACGAGAAGAAGTTGAAACAAAAAACTCCGCTGAAAACATGATCTACATAACAGAAAAAATGCTTGAAGATAACTCCGATAAAATCGACAAAGAAACAAAGACAAAAGTAACAAAAGTAACAGAAGAATTAAAAGAATTAATAAAAAAATCTGACACAGAAAAAACAAAAGAAAAAACAAAAGAACTTGAGACTGTTTCTCAAGAAATTGGGATGAAAATGTATGAAGCTGCTGCAAAAGAGGCCGAAGAAAAAGCCAAATCAGAAGAAAAAGGAGATGTTGTAGATGCACAAGTCATTAAAGAAGATGATTCAAAAAAGGGAAAAGAAAAAAAATCTGAAGATAAAGAGGAAGATAAACCAAAAAAAGCGCCATCTTTAGACGATGAAGACAAAAAAGATGAATCTAATAACTAAATACTCGATCTTTTAAATTTTATAAACAATATGGTAAATAAGGACTACTACGATCTCTTAGGTGTAAGCAAATCTTCAACAAAAGAAGAACTAAAAAAAGCCTACAAATCCCTCGCAATAAAATATCATCCAGATAAATCTCCAGCTGAAAAAAAGGAAGAATACGAAGAAAAATTTAAAGAAATAAGTCAAGCGTATTCTATATTGTCAGATCCAGAAAAAAGAGCTCGTTATGACTCCGTTGGCCCTGATAATTATCAATACGGACAAAATGGAAATCCATTTGGAAATGCAGGAGCAGCAGATTTTTCAGATATATTAAGGGAAGTTTTTGGTGCAGCTGGAGGATTTGGAGAAAATCCATTTGGAGGACAAAATATCCGACAAGGTGAAGATCTCCAAGTAGAAATTATAATCGAATTTGTTGAAGCAGCTTTTGGAGTGGAAAAAGACATAAGACTCAAGCGAAAAGTTTCTTGTAAAACTTGTGATGGAACTGGTTCAAAAGATAGGACTGAAGTTGAATGTGAAAGATGTAATGGTGGGGGAAGAATTCACGTGTCTAGAAGAACTCCCTTTGGAACATTTAATCAAATAGCTGTCTGTAATGTATGCGACGGAATAGGGACCTCTCCAAAAACTCCCTGTAGAAGATGTAAGGGAAAAGGTGTCCTCGAAGAAAAAGAAAATATAAAAATTCCAATTCCTGCAGGAATAGATAACCATCAAGCTATAAGAATAACAGGAAAAGGAAACGAAATAAAAGGAGGAGCCTCAGGAGATTTAATTGTTGAAGTAAGAGTAATTCCTCATAAAATCTTCAACCGAGAAGGAATAAATATTTACATGGATCAAATTGTTAGTTTTGCAGACTTAGCACTCGGAACAAAAATCACAATTCCTTCATTAATGGGCGAAGCAACAATAAAAATCCCGGCGGGCATTGCTTCAGGCACAGTCATGCGCTTAAAAGGAAAAGGAATCCAGAGCCTTCAATCCTATGAAATAGGAGATCAATTCGTAAATATCATAGCAAAAACTCCAAAGAGGCTCTCCCGTAAAGAAGAAAGGCTTTGGAGAGAGTTAAGAGAATTAGAATAAATTTTTAACAAAATTTATATATCCTATTAACTAGCTATATCAATGGAAAAAGGGATCTTAGGAGCAGTAGGGACAAGCGTATTCGGACTTTGTTGTGCAGGTCTTCCAATTCTTCTAGCAGGGATAACAACAATCGGGCTTTCATTCATAATCAACGATTTCATTCTTTTTCCATTATTGTTCATCTCATTAGGATTCATGTTTAATTCATTATTCAAAAACAAAAACAAACATAAAATTGCAGCCCCACTTTATATAGCAATGTTTGCTACAGTATTAATCTTAGTTGGAATATTCATCCAACCGGTTATTTGGTTAGGAATAATAATATTATTCATCGCAACAATATATGATTATAAACTCATGACAAAATAAAAAGGTTGTAATCTTGATCTAATAAATCATGCGGTTAGTTTAGAATAACAAATCCTTTTTAAACCATTTTTCCTTACCAATTTAATGAAAAAGAGGAGAAGGGCATTAACCCATAATCAGTTAATCAAACAACATATCAAAATTCTAAAGGGACTTCAGTATAAATCCGGACTTTTTTCTGCATCCAAACAAGATGTCGGTTTCGGATATAATAAAGCTTGGTTAAGGGATAATTTTTATGAATGCATCGCATTTGAAGTATTGGACGATTGGGATACTGTTAGAATAACATACCGAGCTATTTTAGATATATTTGAAAAACATAAAGAAAAAATTGATTATGCAATAGCAAAAAAACCAACTTACACCCATGAATATATTCATGCAAGATATGATCCCGAAAACTTTGATGAATTCTGGGAAGAATGGGGAAATAAGCAAAATGATTCAGTTGGTTGCATATTATTTAAAATTGGAGAACTTGAAGTATTAAAAAAAATAAAAATCTTAGAAACCAAAAAAGATTTTGAAACTGTACAAAGATTAGTAGATTATTTGTCCACCTTAGAATTCTGGCACGATCCAGACTCTGGAATGTGGGAAGAATGGGAAGAAGTACATGCATCCTCAATTGGAGCATGTATTGCAGGACTAGAAATGGCAAAAAGAATAAAAGGAATAACAGTCTCAGAAGAAATAATAAAAAAAGGAAAAGCTGCACTAAATAAACTTCTTCCAAGAGAATCCTCAGATAAATTCATAGACCTATCCCAATTATCCTTAATTTGGCCTTTCAAAGTAACAAGTAAAAAACAAACTAAAGAAATATTAGAAAATATTGAATATCATTTACTTAGAAAAAGAGGAATAATTAGATATAAAGGAGATAAATATTACAATAAAAATTTAGATAATGTTTCTGAAGAAGCAGAATGGACATTCGGGTTATCATGGCTTGCAATTATTTATGCTAAACTTGGAAATAATAAAAAAGCAAGAGAATTTTTAGAAAAATCAATTGAAACTGTAACTAAAAAAGGAGAAGTTCCAGAGCTATACTTTTCAAACACAAATAATCCAAATATTAATACTCCTCTAGGTTGGTCAGAATCATTATTTATTACAGCACTTTATGAAGTAAATAAGCGTCATCTTAGCAGAAAAAGTTTAGGCGATTGGTTAAAAGATAAATTCTCTAAGTATTGATTGATAGTCATTGATCTCCGAATACCCTTCTAAACCAATTGAGCACCTTTTCTATTAATCCAGCACTTATACATTCTCCAGAAACACAAACATTACTATCACATTCAAAGTTATTCTCACAAACTTCCCCATTAAGTGAATAATTAATAAACACGTCATTTTCCGAACAAAATTTCCCATCCTTCCTATAACTCAAAGGATAACATTTCCCACCTAATTCACAATCAAAACATGATTCAAAGTTTGCTTTCCTAATACAAGCCCCGTTTTCACATCCATCTTCGCACTCAACATATTCAAAATCTGCCTTATTAGAATCACATATTAATTCTATAAGGATACAATCATCTCCGAGGCAAGAATCAACATGTTCAGGTTCAAATTGGTCCTCAAGATATAAGGCACATACATCTTCATTAATTTCTAGAAGAGATGGTGTAGTTCTTCCTTTCTCATATGGGTTTTCTCCACCATCGCTATCTGTGCAGGTACCAATACAAGCTCCGTTTTCACATCCGTTTTCACATCCACTATAAAATCCAAAGTTTGCAGTATTCCCAAGTCCACAAAATAATTCTATAAGGATACAATCATCTCCGAGGCAAGAATCAACATATTCAGGTTCAAATTGGCCCTCAAGATATAAGGCACATACATCTTCATTAATTTCTAGAAGAGATGGCTCGACCATACCTTTTTTAAATACATTCTCCCCACCATCAGAATCTGTACAAGTGATACTAGTAGGATAATCTAAAACATCATCAATACTCATACAAGCTCCGTTTTCACATCCGTTTGGACAATTAAAAATATCAGACAGCGTATAGTAAGGATTACAGAATAGTTCAATCACAACACAATCATCTCCGAGACAAGAATCAACATATTCAGGTTCAAATTGGCCCTCAGGATATAAGGCACATACATCTTCATGAATCTCAAATTCTAATGAAGGCAATGTTATTCCCTTATTAAAATAGTCAACTCCCCCATCAGAATCTGTACAAGTAACCTTAGTTGAATAATTTAATATCTTTCCAACACAAGCACCATCAGAACATCCATTGGGACAATCCTCTATCTCAGCCCATACATTAATTTCTGAAGCGCCTGGATTCACATTTGTCTCACATGTAAAGTCATATACAAAGTTTCCAATACAATAATCTTCCCATAAATCTATCCTAGTACCATTAGCATCACTATGTTCTCCATATGCAACACCTTTTTTATAAAAGTCAATACCATCAGAATCTGTACAAACTTCAGCAGAAACAAAAACAGTTAGATAAATTATCAGAATTAAGTGAATACCGATCATCTTTTTAACCATCACATATTCATCCTTCAAATCTTTATAAATCTAACTAACCATTTAAATAAACAACAATCCTCTCAGAAGGTAACAAAAACATCAAATAATTAATCATTTATTAATTAAAATATTACCCCCGTATATTATTATCTAGAAAATATTTATATACATAGCCCTCCTACATTAATAATGAAAAATTTAATTAATCAACTCATAAACAACAAAGATCTAAAATCCGCAATTCTTAGAATCTCACTAAGCCTAGTCTTCCTATATTTTGGATTCAGTCAAGTAACAAACCCTGAAGAATGGATAGGCTTTGTTCCAGAATTCCTAACAGGATTAATCCTAACAGCAAATAACATAGTAATGATAAACGGCATCCTAGAATTAGTCCTTGGCTCCTTCATGTTAATAGGATTTTTCACAAGGCCCTCCTCCCTAATATTGGGGATCAACCTACTTTTCATAGCCACATCAATCGGCATAAATCCAACAGGAATAAGAGATGCAGGCCTAACAATTGCAACCTTCGTCATCTTCCTAAACGGCCCAGATAAATATACTATAGATTCTAAATTAGTTATAAGAAGGTTAAAGTAGAGATTTATGGATCACAAATGCTTCACATACACTTGTAAGCATGATTATCGTGGACGGAATCCTAGCAATCTTTCCATAAATCAGAAAAATTTTTTAATTTCTTTTATCCATATCTCTTCTTTCAAATTGAACAACACCTTCAGGAGTAATACTATATTTTTTTGAATCTGGGTCATATTCCAAATAACCTCTATCAACCAAAAAGTCCAAATGTGAGGGTCCCCATCTTACTACTCTTTTAACCCCTCCAGCCTCATAAGGATCAGGCCCTGGAACACTTGCGTAGGCATTTAAATCTCTAATATCAGTCAAATCAAAGTCAGAGGATTGATATTCTTCTCCCAAAACATCTAAAAAAGCCATAGCATTTGTCGTTTCTCTATTAAGGACAAGATCTACCATTTCGGGATTAGATCTAATTACTAACTGAGAAAATCTTCTATCAATTTCATCTCCTTCACGTTTACTAATATATGTCATCTTTTTATATTATAAATATTATTTATAAATCTTTCTATTTGTGACTACTAATTAAAAGTAACATAAATTATTATCCATCTTCATTTCTCTTCAAGAAATCTTTATAAATTAAGTTATTCATCAACTCCTATGAAAACATTAAACCTTCATTGTGATTACATCAAGTTCAAAGCCTTGAAAAAAGCCCTAAAGACCGTTGACGAAATAGCTCCGAATCAAAATTTAGAGGGAGAAGCAACAGAATGCCTAGTAGTCCTTACAGCCATAGAAAAAGGAGATAACGAGCAAGCTGTAGAAAATATGGTTGAAAGCATAAAAGATATAGCGAACCAGGTGGGAGCGAAAAACATTGTTCTTTACCCATACGCTCACTTATCAAGTAACCTCGCAAGCCCCAAGTTAGCAGTAAAATTAATGAACGAAATAGCAAGCAAATTATCAGATTTCAAACTAACAAGAGCCCCCTTTGGATATTACAAATCCTTTGAATTAAAAGTAAAAGGCCATCCATTATCAGAATTATCCAGAGAATTTCAGATTGTTGGAAACGAAGAGAAAGAAGAAGATTTAAGCGACGAAGAAAGAAAAGCCCTTCTAAGACAAATCTCAAAAGCAACCCTTGACACAAGTAAATTAAAAGATAACGACCACAGAATAATTGGGCGAAAAATGGATCTATGGAGTTTTAACAACGTTGCTCCTGGGATGGTTTTCTGGCATGAAAAAGGACTCCACATTAAACATAAATTGATAGACAGCTGGAGAGAAATTCATAAAATTGCAGGATACCATGAAACATCTACTCCCCAGATTATGGACAGAAAACTATGGGAAGTCTCAGGTCACTGGAAATTATATCATGAACACATGTTTACTTCAATGTATGAAAAAAGAGAGTTCGCAGTAAAGCCAATGAACTGTCCAGGAGCAATGTTAATTTACAAAAATTCTCCAAAATCCTATAAAGACTTACCATTAAGGTTATCAGAAATAGGAGTGGTTCATCGAAAAGAATTATCAGGAACATTAGCTGGACTTTTCAGAGTAATTCAAATGACACAGGATGATGCCCATATTTTCTGTACAAAGAAACAATTACATGAAGAAGTCTTAAAAGTAATAAATCTCTTCACAGGTCTACTCGGACAGTTCGGATTCGAAGATTACAGATTTACAATTTCAACTAGAAGTAAGAAAAAATCAGACAAGTACTTAGGCGACAACACTCTTTGGAATTCTGCAGAAAAAACCTTGGCTAAAGGCCTTGATGAATTAAAATTAAAATATACTAATGAGCCTGGAGAAGCAAAGTTCTACGGCCCCTCACTTGACCTTCAAATAAAAGACTCCTTAGGACGAGAATGGCAATGCTCAACCTTACAACTTGACTTCGCACTCCCAGAAAGGTTCGGCATAAAATACACTGATGAAAACGGAAACGAAATGACCCCAATCCTGTTACACAGAGTAGTCTACGGATCCTTAGAAAGATTCATAGGAATTATAACAGAACACTTAAATGGAAAATTCCCAATGTGGATTAGCCCAAATCAAGTAATGGTAATCAATACTAATGACGACTCAAAAGATTACGCAAAAAAAATAAAAGAAGACCTTTTCAATTCGGGATTCCGAGTTGAAATAAACGACAAGAATGAATCCGTTGGAAAAAAGGTAAGAGAAGCAAGCATTCAACGTTTCAACTATATTGCAACTGTAGGAGGGGGCGAAAAAGAAAAGAATACTATAGCAGTTAAAAAGCGAGACGAAAAAGATATCCAGACAATGAGCCTTGAAGACTTCAAAAACATGTTAAAGGAAGAAATTGATTCTAAGAAATTATAAAATCAAATAAATCATATAATTTTAATAATAAATCAACCTATTATTTATACCTTTCCTAAAAAATTAACAAGAGATAATATTTTTAAACTAATTTAGCTTTTCTCAATCAATGTCTACACATTCAAAATTTACTTGGATAACTCTATTTAAAACTGTTTTAGATTTTATTGGAGATAAAAAATATAAATATCTCTTTTGGGGATTCTTTATCTTAGTTGGAAGTCTAAATACATTAATAGTACCTTTATTTGTAGGTAAAATTATAGACTTTTTTACAATTTATAGTCCCGGAGATAGTCTTCGTCCATTTTATATTTATACCATGGTAATTTCATTATCTTGGGTAATTCTTACCAATATTAGGTTAATTGCTAGAAAGAATACTAGCGAAATAAAAATAATGACAAAGCATTCTATTAGAAGAACAGGTTTTGAAAATATGCTTAATTATTCCCTTTCATGGCATAGTAATGAAGGAAGTTCAGGTAATAAAATACAAAAAATCGATAACTGTGCAAATTCTACTTCAGATGTTATGCAAGTATTCCAAGGACATTTAATCAAATTCTTTGTGGCTATTGGTGGATCAATTATTATATTTATTAGCTTAAATAGACCTTTATTAATTTTCTTTTTGGCATATCTTTTTATATTTGTATTAGTTGAAAGATTTTTTAATAAAAGAATTTATAAATTAACCCACATATCAAATAAAGCTTCTGAGGAAGCTTCTGGGATATACTATGAAAGTACCAACAATCTTCTATCTATTAAATCATTAGGAATAAAAAATGAACTTTTATCTAGTGTATCTGAAAAAGAATTAAATTCTCAAACTGCAAGTGTAAAGGTAATGAAAACAAGATTTACCAAAAATCAATCATTTCAAATTGTTGATGGTTTCGGATTGGGTATTTTCTTTCTAATATTGGGATTCCAAATTGCAAATGGATTAATTACTGTAGGTCTAATTGCCACATCCTATTTATATTTTTCAAAAATTAGAGAATCAATGTGGGATTTTAATGATATATCAACAAGATTAATTCAAGCAAAATCTACAATTTCAAGGGCTCTTCCATTATTTTATCATAAAGAAGATAAATATTTTGGAAAAGAAAAATGGAATAAAAAGTGGAGCGAAATTAAATTTAATAATATTAATTTTTCCTACAAAGGTGAAGCTGGACTAAAAAATATAAATTTTAAAATAAAAAAAGGAGAAAAAATTGGAATTATTGGAGAAACTGGAAGTGGAAAATCAACTATATTCAAATTAATTCTAGGATTATATAAAATAAGAAATGGAAAAATATTAATTGATAACCAAAACTACTATAATCTATCACATGATGAAATTACAAAAAATATCGCAATAGTTCTTCAAGAAGTAGAATTATTTAATAAATCATTAAAAGAAAATATAACTTTAATGAATAATTTTAATAAAAGAAACTTTGAAAATGCAATAGCTATTGCACAGTTAAAAGATGTAATAAATAAACTTCCAAATGGAATTGATACAATAATCGGAGAAAAAGGTTATAAATTATCAGGTGGAGAAAGACAAAGATTAGGAATTGCAAGAGCAATTTATAAAAATAGTCAAATATTAATTCTAGATGAGGCTACTTCTTCTTTAGATTCTAAAACTGAATATAAAATTCAAAAGGGTATTAATAAATTGAAAGGAAAAACTATGTTAATTATCGCTCATAGACTTTCAACCTTAAAAGGAGTAGATAGAATAATTATAATGCATAAGGGTAAAATCATAGAAGACGGAAACTTTAATGATTTATTAAATGATTCCAATTCAAAATTTAATAAACTTTGGAATAGACAAAGAAAAATAAAATAAATTCTAAAAAGCTCTAACTTATAAATCCCAAGAATTCTATTCAACAATGGAACAAAAGCTATCAAACATAATAAATACTAAAATAAAAACAGCTCTCCCAAATGCAACGGTAAAAATCGAAAACTTTAGTAGTGAACATATAGGTCATGACGCAGGCGGAGCCCATATATTAGTAGACATAAAAGACGATTCCTTCAAAGATATATCAATTATAAAACAACATCAACTAGTTTACAAAATACTTGACAATGAATTAAAAAATGGAACTATACATGCCCTTCGAATAAAAACAAATGGAAGATGAAACAAAAAATAAAATATATGAATTATTAAAAGAAAATAAGATAATGCTATTCATGAAAGGAAATAGAACTGAGCCTATGTGTGGATTTTCCGCAAGAGTGATTCAGATCTTGAATACATTGGACACAGAGTATGAAACCTTCGACGTCTTGGAGGATCCAAAGATCCGAGAAGGAATAAAAGAGTACGGAAACTGGCCAACAATCCCACAATTATACCATAAAGGCGAGCTCGTCGGAGGATGTGATATTATTATTGATTTGTATAGGGATGGTGAATTGAAGGGTGAGCTGAATAGTAATGGAAATTAGAAACAGCGATCAAAGATTTAGAAGTGCTACTATAAAGTCCTAACTCAGATATATATACTGATCTATCTAAACTTTCACATGATAAAAAGAAGAGATAGATTTCATGTGGGATATAAATAAGGTTAAAAGAGAAAAAAATGCGTTTATTAGTTCAATAGATGAAACATTATTCGCAAGTGGTGCAATTGTAGTATCTGCTGATAAATCTCTGAAAGTTCTTGGAAAAAGAGCATCAAAAAATATTAGAGATTTAAAATTACTTCTTTAATTTTTCAAATAATATATAGAGTGAGTTCAACTCATCATATAGTCCATTGATATACTTTTTAGATTTCCTTAATATTTTATTTAGCTTTTTGTTTTCCTCTAAAATAATTCCAACTTCTTCATTAATTTGATACATTACTTCACGTTGTTCAATAGATACATCATTTATTTTTTGAATTCTTGATGCATTCCAACGATTCTGTATAGAGGCTGTTGTTAAAATTATTATTGAAAAAACTCCAAAGATAAGTTGAGTAGGATAATCTGTAGAATAAATAAGTAATTGTAAAAAAAATTGTTCTATAAAATATATTAATATAAAACTAAAATCGATATAAGTTATTCTTTTATGTGAGAAATTACTTAATTTAGACCAGTTAATTCCTGCAACGATCCATAACAAAGTAGAAATTGCAATCATTAAAACTACTTGAGAAATTGAAAATAACATCTAAAGTTCTATTAAAATATACTTAAAACCATTTATATTCTTTAAAGTATATATTTCCAAAACACAACCATCTCAACCAACATCAAACAAGCAACCCAGCCCCGCTCAATCCACCATCCTTAATACTCCCCCACGAAACATCAACATTTCTCCAAACCTTAGAACCAAGCTCCTTCTTAACAACAGCATTAATCATCCTCAAAAATCCACTTCCAGCCTCACGAACTCCCCCACCAATATAAACAACCCTTACATCAAGCTTGTTAACCAAAGCAGCAATTCCTCTTCCAATAACCAAAGACACATCCCCTAACAAAACATCCCCCTTACGACTCCTCTTTTTAACTAAATCACTAATCAAAGTCCTAGCCCCAAACTCCCTCTTTATTTTCTTTTTAACCTCAGTCCATTCATCCTCCCAACTCTTTTTCTTAGATCCTAACTTCATCCTCCCAAATTCCGAAGCATATCCGTTTCCAACATAAAGTTTCCCCCCCCGAACAATCCCTCCACCAATACCAGTTCCAAATGCAATAAAAATAAAATTCTTTTTTCGAGACCCAAGCTTTAACTCAGAAAGAGCAAAACAATCGACATCATTAGCAATCTCAACTCGTTTTTTATATTTTCTTTCAATATATTTTTTCATATCAAAATTCTTCAAAGGCAAATTTGGACCATCGAACACCTTTCCATTTCGAACAGGCCCAGCAATCCCAATCCCAATCCCAACAACCTTAGAAGAATTATACAAATCAATCAAACCACAAAGAATATTCAAAAAAGCAGTCTTAGTCTTCGGAGTATCCACAATCTTTTTTTTAACGATCTTTTTCCCACGAACAAGAGCAACCCTCATATGCGTCCCCCCAATATCCATCGCTATTTTCTCAACCATAAATCAATTTCCTCAAAACTTTTCCAGGAGTCCTACTAGTAGTAATCGCTGAACTTAAAATTACTCCAGAAGCCCCAAGCTTAACCGCAATCTTCAAATCCTCATGACTCTTAACCCCAGCCCCAACCAAAAAAGGATACCCAAGCTTATCTTTTATTTTCTTTATCAAGTCTGGACGAGAATTACTAATAGACGCCGTCTTTGAAGCAACAAGCTCTGCAGGCTCAATCGCTAAATAATTAGGTTTTAGAGCCTTCAACTTTTTAGCTTGCTTCAAATCCTCAGCAAATATACAAGTCTTCAACCTAACTCTTCTACAAGCTTCAACAACCTTCCTTATCTCCTTAAAAGAAATTCTATTTTCTGAGTGATTAATAAGCACCCCGATAGCTCCAACTGCCTTCAAACTCTCAGGTGTTACAAACCCCGTATGTCTTCCAGGTTTTACGGGATCCACATGCTGCGCAAAAACAGTAAGTTTTGTTCTCGTAGAAATCAAAGAAACATTAACCGCAGAAGCACAAACAATAACCGAAGAGTCCACCTTCTCAATTTCCTTAACTAACTTCAAAAGATCCTTACCAAATTTATAAGTCTTCAAATTAATTATTACAACCGGTTTTGCCATCATTTACCAAATATCTCCTTTCGAATCTTCCCTGCAAGCCCTATAGGATTTTTACTCTGCCATGCATTTCTTCCAATAGCAATCCCACTTGCCCCAACCTTCATCGCAGTTTTAATTTCAAACAAAAGTGTTTTTTCATCGACCTTTTTCCCACCAGCAATAACAACTTTTGTTCTCCCAGCAGATTTAACAGCCCAAGCAAGATCCTCTTCAGTTCCTTCCCAATGTATCTTCACAATATCTGCCCCAAGTTCAAGTCCAACCCGTGCAGCATAAGCAAGCAAATCCTTATCTTTCTTTCCCTTAAGAGATTTTCCACGAGGATAAATCCATGCAATAACTGGAAGTCCACGTTTATGTGCAACACATTGTATATCCACAAATTCATCAAACATTATACTCTCATGAATACTCCCAATATAAATCGTAAACCCAACTGCTCTTGCCCCAAGCAGAGCAGCCTCTTCAACAGTACATAACTGCCGAGAAATCGGATCCCCTTTCATCAAATTAGTCTTACCATTAAGTTTCAAAATCAAAGGAACACGCGATCCCTTTATTTCCTTAATATATTTTTCAGCCGTTCCTTTTTGAAAGATCATGGCAGTATACTTACCCTCCTTTGCAATCCTAATAATCTCAAGAGGGTCCACATTAGAGTCATTAAAATCCGTCGGGCCATGTTCGAGTCCTTGATCATAAGCAATAAACATAGCTTTTCCTTTTCTTAAAATCCGTCGAAGATTCCCTCTTTTCTTAAGAATCATTTTACATGCATCCGAGGAATTTTATTTCTAGCACCAAAATTGCTAAGCACAGATTTACTAATTTTCATCCCAAGTTTTAAAGAATCGTCAATCGTTTTATTCGCCATTAATCCAGAAATAAATCCCGAAGCAAAAGCATCCCCGGATCCAGTCCTCTCAACAATCTTTATATTTTTTTGAGGCTTAATTGAATATCTCTTTATCCCATCCGTTGCATGAACAACTCTCGGCCCATCAGTTATAACAACTATTTTTGGTCCAAGAGAAAGTAATGATTCTATAAGATCTCCTCGTCTCTTATACTTTCGAACAATAGCTATTGCCTCCTCCTTATTCAAAACTAAAACATCAGTCATCTTCAAAACCTTTGAAATATCAATCCTCTTTATCAAATATTCACTAGGATTAAACGCAAGTTTAACCCCAAGTTTTGTCATCTTTCTAGCAAGAGTCTCCTGCGCTCCACATGCGTTCCCTGCAAGACTAGAAAAATAGAGCCATCTAGTTTTAAACTTTGGCAAAGTTCTATAATAAATGTCACTACAGGGTCCATTATATTTTAATATGGCTCGATCTCTTCCTGGATAATCAAGAATTACTGAATGCCCAGATTTTACCCCCTTAGACACAATCCCTAAAAATTTAACATTCTCTTTTTTTAACAATTCTAATATAGTTTTTCCATCCCCATCATCTCCAACCTTACAAATACACCCAACATTAAACCCAAGACGAGAAAATGCAACCGAAGTATTAATTGAACCTCCCCCAATATCTTCTCTTAAACTACTCACAAGATTCTTTGATCCACTTTTGTACACAAATGAGTCGGA
>JADFNI010000069.1 GCA_022563455.1 Nanobdellota archaeon | reverse complement strand
GATTTTGCATAATGAGATGGATCGGCATCGTTAGAATCAAAAGATTTAAATATATAGATACTATATAAGTGTCTATGGAAACAAGTATTCAGGTTAGTAAGAATCTTTTAGGAAGGTTAAAGGAATTTAAACTATATTCTAAAGAAAGCTATGAGGAAGTTATTTGGGATTTGATTGAGGACAGAATGGAACTTAGTGAGGAAACTAAGAAGAATATTGCTGAAGCTGAAGAGCAATATAAGAAAGGAGAGTATGAAACTTGGGATAAAGTTAAGAAGGACCTTGGGATAAATGTATGAAATTATTGTTTTGAAGAAAGCTAAATCTCAGCTTTCTAAACTTCCTGAAGAGATTCGGAATCGTATAGGCTTTGCTATTGAAAAGATAAAATTAAGGCCATTTTCTTTTGTTAAGAGATTGGTTGCTAGTCAATATTTTCGTTTAAGAGTTGGAGATTATAGGCTGATTTTAGATATTAGGCAGAGTAAACTTGTGATCATGGTTATTGAGGTTGGACATCGAAGAAATGTTTACAAGAGATGAGAAGATATAAAAAGAGGTCATATTTAATCAACATATGAAAAAGGCGGCAAGACTATTAGTTCAAGGAACGGTTCAAGGAGTTTTTTTTAGGCAGTTTGTAAAAGAGCATGCTGATGATCTAAAGCTTCGAGGATTTGTTCGCAATCTTGGTAACGGAGAGGTTGAAGTAATTGTTGAAGGACTTAAAGAACCAATCGAGAGACTTGTTGGTATTTTGAAGAAAGGGCCCCCTCACTCACAAATTAGAAATATTAAGATTGAAGAAAGAAAGTGGAGTGGTGATTTTAAAGAATTTAAAATACTTAGATTTTAATCTTGGTTAATTTTAAATACTAAACTTAATTGTTGGGAATATGGCAGATAAATTTTTTTGGGCAGATGCTATTGCAGATGATATTATCAAGCAGAAAGGCGACAAGAGTGAATATGTTTTAGCATCAGGAATTACCCCTTCTGGGAAAATTCATATTGGAAATTTTAGGGAAGTTATAACTACTGATATGGTTGTTTTGGCTCTTAAGGATAAAGGAAAAAAAGTTCGATTTATTTATTCTTGGGATGATTTTGATCGATTTCGAAAAGTACCTAAAGGGGTTGATGAATCCTATGCTCAATATATTGGAAAACCAGTTAGTGAAATACCTAGCCCTTTTGACTCTTCAGTTAGTTATGCTAGATATTTTGAAAGAGAGTTTGAAGAGAGTTTGAAGATTGTTGGGATTTTTCCAGAATTTATTTATCAAAATGAAATGAATAAAAAAAATGCTTACTCTGAATTGATTAAGGTTGCGATTGATAATAATTCTAAAATTAGAGAGATACTTAATAAATATAGAAAGGAACCTTTGGATGAGTCTTGGTATCCAGTAATGATTTATTGTAGCAAATGTGGGAAGGATTCTACTAGTATTTCTAAAGTTGAAAAATTTATGATTACTTATTCATGTAAATGTGGAAATACTGAGACTGTAGATTTTCGAAAATTTGCTGGAATAAGTATTCGGTGGAGGGTGGATTGGCCTCTTAGGTGGAAATATGAGGAGGTTGATTTTGAGCCGGGGGGAATTGATCATTCTGTTAAGGGTGGAAGTTTTACTACGGCTAAGGAAATTTCTAAAGAAGTATTTGATTTTGAGCCGCCGATATACCAATTTTATGATTGGATTAGTATTAAGGGTGGTGGAGCTTTTTCTAGTAGTGAAGGAAATGCTACGACATTAGCAGAGGTTGGAGAAATTTATGAACCGGAAGTTCTTAGGAATTTGTTTGTTTCGACAAAACCAAAATCTGCATTTCAAATTAGCTTTGATAATGATGTTATAAAGGCTTATGAAGATTTTGATAGACTTGAGGCCGAATATTTTAATGAAAAGTTGAATCCCAAAAGAAAACGAGAATATGAAATGAGTGTTCTTGAAGTTCCAAAAGAAAAACCTATGAGAATCGGATTTAGACATTTATCTACTCTTGTTCAGATTGGTGAAGTTGAAGGGCTAAATGAGTATGATGTTAAAAGAGCTGATAAGGTTCGAAATTGGCTTTCTAAATATGCTCCTATTGACATGAAGTTTGTTGTTAGAGGTAAGGTTGAGGAAAAATTGAAAGGAAAGAATCTTGAAGCGTTATTGGAACTTAGAAAAATATTGAAGGATAAAAATTATGAAACTGATGAGAATCTTTTTAACGAATT
>JADFNI010000068.1 GCA_022563455.1 Nanobdellota archaeon | reverse complement strand
ACCTTTAACAGTTTGAATAGCCAAATAAGAATAATTTATTATATTCCCTACGGGAGGCAAATTAGGAATATTCGAAAATCTAGAAATAGCGTTAATAAATGGTCTTGCAAAACTAAGTTTAGCATCATATCCAACAATTCTTGTTTGTTTAAAACTCTCTTGATCCCACCGAGCAAGAGTCCCCATAATCTCTCCCCCATCAACAGCAACATAAAAATCACTTTGAGATAGTCCCCTAAACCTATCACCTTTAAAATCTGAAATGTCATAATGAGGCGAAAACTGTTTATTGGATCCTTCATCATTTACAAATTCAAGAATTTCTTCAATATCAAAGGAATCTCCCCCAACAATCTCAATAAGTCCTTCAGGTTCTTTTTTTCTAGGCTTAATCATAAATGTAGATAAAACATCTAATTGATGATAATTCGGAAGGCCCATTTTTCCACTTTCTAAAAAATGCCGAGCCTCAAAATTATCTTCGATAATAGTTGTAAGATAAAATGGAACTCGTCCATCATCATTCAATTCCCTTAAATATCTATAAGCTTTAACCAAACCTATCCCATTTCTAAATTCTGGTCTAACTCTCAAACCCCCCAAATATCCAATATCAATAACCTTTCCGTTTACATATGCAGACTTAAAAGATCTAGTACCAAAGCCCATGATCTCTCCTTCATCACTCCTACCAACCATCACCTGAGATTCACTTCCCTGAACACTAAGAGCATCAAAATAACTAGGTTCCGTTTCGAATGCAATAGATATCTGTCCAGGCATTTCATTATTTCTTAAACATTCCCTAATGGCATAGTCATCTTCCCTAGAAGCTAATCCCATTTTCATTCTGACCATTAATTTTTCTCCCAAGGATTCCAAAGTTCCCCGTGATCCAACTCTTCTCTTGTAACTACACTCCCAATAGGCCAAGCTTGTCTTTGTTGAACTCCAAAATTTGAAGCTAAATTTGAATAAGTTCCTACAACTGCCTGAGTAAATGTCTTTGAATTTGCACTAAATTCCCACATCCTTTTTGCAGTGGAAGTAACACTATAAAACTTTTTTCTAAGATCATAACAACCTTCAGTTAGTTCTTCTGCAGTCATATTTTTTGGCTCAAATGCAACCTGTCCAAATCTATAACCTTCCCGTAACCACCACTTATCTTCTTTTAGTCTTCCGTCTTTTTTAAACCGCTCATAAAGTGGAGTTTTTGGAAATGGCACTAAATGATTAAATGCTGCAAGTGCTAATTTTTGTTCAATTGCAAATTCTAGAGTTCTTTCAAAATCATCAATGGTATCATTATCATATCCAAAAACAAATGTTCCATATACTGTTATTCCATGATCTCTAAGTTTTCCTAATGCTTCACTATACCCCCTTTTTTGAATATTCCAACTCTTTCCCATATCCTTTAAAGTTTCTGGATTTAAAGATTCAAATCCAATTAAGATATTCATACATCCACTCTTTTCTAATTTTCTAAGTAACTCTGTATCATCGGCCATATTAATACTTCCATGACTAAACCAACTTTTACCAAGAGGTGCTAATGCATCACATAAATCTTTAGTTCTACCAAATCTGGATACAAAATTATCATCTGAAAAATAAACAAATCTACCATCTACTTCATCTACAGCTTGTACTATGTCATCAATTGATTTACTCACATAGGACTGTTCATAGGAACCAGCAATTGCACAAAAATCACAAACAAAAGGACATCCACGTCCAGTTTCAATCATTTTTAATGGAAGATATGGCTTTCCATCAAATATTTCCCTTCTTGGACTAACTGCTAATAATTCGTCCCCTTTTCCTGGCCTTGGTTCCCTATAAAAACTCTCTAATTTTCCCTTTTCTGCATCTTCTAAGACTTTTGCCCAAGTAAATTCTGCCCCACCAACAACTATTGCATCACAATTATCCTTAACTTCATCTGTCGCTAAAGACGCATGAATTCCTCCCATAACAACAGGAATACCACGCTCTCTAAATCCTTCTGCAATTTTATAAGCCCTTTGTGCAGTATAAGTCTCAACAGTAATACCTACAAGATCTGCACCATCGTCATAATTAATTTCATCAAACCTATCATCAACAAAATCTATATCATGGTCATCCGGCGTAAGACCTGCAATTGTGGCTATACCTAGGGGTTCCATCTGCCAGGTACGAACATATTTTTCATCCTTAATCTTTCCGACACTTGGTTGTATTAATTTTATTTTCATTTTTT
>JADFNI010000067.1 GCA_022563455.1 Nanobdellota archaeon | reverse complement strand
TAATAATTACTGTCCTTCTAGTGTAAGTTGCCAAATATCTGTAGAAGCTCCTAATGGAACTAACATTTTAAATAATCAAAGCATGACTTTTAATGCAACCTTTTTTAATACCACCCTTCCGACAGAAGAATTAGGAACCTATAGTTCAATAATAATATGTCAAAGCACTAACTCTTCTACTTCAGAGTTTACTTATTTGGTAACTACTAGCGGGAATCCTCCCTTAAATGAAGGCGAAGGATTTACTTTATTTAGTATAATAATAATTTTAATTGTTACTACAATCTTTCTTTTAATTGCTACAATATATATTAAAAATCAAGCATTCAAAATATTTTTAGGGAGTTTGTCTCTTTTAATGTTAATTTCAACCATAGGGTTTGGAGTAACTGTTATGCAACAGCTCTTCGGGGCATTTACTAATCTTGTATCTGGTTATAGTTTATTCTATAGATTATTTATTATATTGCTAACTGCTGCAGGAATTGGGTTAATTGTATTCTTAGTGGTTTTCGCATTGAAAGCATTTAATAGAAGCAGGGGGCTTATAGATTAATTCAATATCATATTCAACCCTGTTGAGTTTTTGGGTCACCTCTTTTTCTTAGCAGGGTTGCCTTTATTTATTCGTTGAGTGGAAAATCACTTAATTTCCTTTTTTCTTGTTTTACGATAGGGATATTTACGATTTTCACGCTTCTTTGATTTCTTGGTTGATCTTTGTTCAGATTTGTCTGTATTGGGCATATTAAGGGTGTGGGTGAGTTTTTTTGATTATGTTGGAATATAACCAACATATATAACTTCTCTCAATCTTTTTATCTTATAGGAACTTTCTTAGTTCGTGATTTATTTTATAAAATCATCAAACCTTCAAAACAACTGAAACATTCTCCCCATCCTTCATAATCTTTTTTACTTATTCTCCAACCACAAGTATCACATCTCATTCTAATAAAATCCTCCTTATTGCTCCATCTTCACCAAGCAAGATAACTTCTGTGATTTTATGTTCTCTTTCAAATTGTTCAACTGGTGTTTCAATATTTATTTTCATTTTATCTTTTACGCACCTCTTTAGTTCGTGATTCTCTTTCAACATTTAACCCAATTAACATAGCTAAATATAATGAGACAATATAAAATATTCCATAAATATTAAATTTAAATGAGAGGAATCCAAATTCTGAACTAAAGATACTTCCCATTAAGAGAGAAAACATTCCTGCTCCAATTAATATTATATTGCTTCTTTTCATTTTATCTTTTACGATTGTTTATTGTTCGCTTTTGCATTTAGTTTTTCATTGAGTCTATTATTTAATTCTTCTCTATCATCAGTAGTAATTAATTTGGCTTTTACAAATGCAAACAAAACTTCATCAAATATTCTTCCTAAACTCTTTTCCATTTTATCTTTTACGATTGTTTATTGTTCCCATTTACTTCTGCAACTTTATCCCAATTACAAGTGAATACATACCATTCTCTTTTAATCCAGTTCCATAAATTCATTTGAAGTTAATACCCCATATAAATCCTAATATAATTCCTAATGCCCAAGCTAAAACAACAACAAAGATTATTGCATTCTCATCTAAAACTTCCTGTAATGGTTTCATTTTATCTTTTACGATTGTTTAGTGTTCCCTTTTTTAATTTCAAATACAATTCCATCCTCTTTTATTGTGTCTAAAAGTGAATCATGTAAGGAACTTATTATTTTAAATCTTTCAGCAACATTAAAATCTCCTAATGAATCTATAATTTCAGATGCTTTTTTATTCAATTCTTCATCAGTTTTTTCTTGGATTATCATTTTATCTTTTACGCTCCTTTGAGATTCTCTCTTTATTTTTGTGTTCAAAATAAATTCCTAATGCGTGTAGAACAGATTCATATAATTGAATTTGTGCTTTTCTTCTATGTGTATACATCATAGCAATTTTCCAATAACCTCCAAACATATTATCAAAACCATTGTGCTTTGCCATGTGTTCTTTAGTTCTCTCAACAATTTCTTTCCAAGTAAGTTCTTCTTTTTTGGCTACCATTTATCTATTGCGATTGTTTGGTGTTCCTATTTACTTTTGTGAATTTAACAATTAATTTATCTCCATCCTTTAATTGCAAATCTCTAATAATGTTACTTTTATTAATTCTATAAAATGTCATATAATCTTTTTTCCCAAATTTTATTTCAATAGAAGACATAAAATTTCCTTTTGACATTTGGATTTTTGTGTTAAAT
>JADFNI010000039.1 GCA_022563455.1 Nanobdellota archaeon | reverse complement strand
TTATAGGGAGATATACTTTTTCATATCTTATAGGTTTTTTATCTTCATCTGTAATTAAGGTCATTACACCTAGATGTTCCCACAATAATTCTGCGGTTCGATCCTCCCATCCAGCATATATTCTTTGTTTCATTTTATATTTATTTAAAAGTTAATTATTTCAATATTTGATATAAAACAATACCACCGATTATGGTACCACCCAAAATAAATACAATTTCTCTAGCAAATTTTCTTGTTTCAGGAGGTACTATAATCTTTGTTTCTATTGGTTTTACTGGTGCAGTAATGGGTTTTCCAAATCTTAAATAATCTAAAATTTGTTTAGTAATAGGTTGTTGTGGAACATCTTGTGCTAAAGGAGTAAACATAGGACGCCTGACAATCATTTGACGTTTAGGGAGTGGAGAATAAATAATTCGTCTTCTCATCGTTTAAATCTTTTATACATTTCAAATCCGACAAACAAAGCTAATAAACTTATTCCAATAATAATAGGAATTAGTCTTTTTGTTTTAGTTATTATTATTGGAGGGTTTTTTAT
The DNA here is from genome assembly GCA_022563455.1 of Nanobdellota archaeon. Classification (GTDB taxonomy): domain Archaea; phylum Nanobdellota; class Nanobdellia; order Pacearchaeales; family GW2011-AR1; genus JAGVXH01. The sequence goes on along the minus strand of JADFNI010000039.1, from coordinate 8,675 downwards.
TAATTGTTCAATGGTTTCTCCCCGGCTATCTGTAAAATGAGGACTATCTTGCCACCCCATCCATTTTAATCCGTATCTTTTAGCTAAAATATCAATAGCGGGATAAAATTTACTATTCCAATCATTTTCCCCGCTTTCCTTTACAGGAACTAAATCTACCGCCCTACCGTAATTATGCCAACTATATCCTGGCTTTGCTGCAATTCCCCCTTCGCCCCTTAAATATTTTTGATAAAGTTGATTTTGTTTCTCTAAATCCCGATATCCACTAAAATAAAGCAACAATATTCCCATATTTAAGGCATCAGTATATAAATTAGAGAATTTCGTAGAGGTTACAGCGTCAAGTTTATCCAAAATTAATTTATTACGTCTTTTTATATTTTCAATTATTTGAATATTATACATTTTGTTATTATCTTTGCTGTGCGGTCAATGGAGACCGTCCAAAGAAAAGGTGCGACTCCGAAAGGTGAAGCACATTAAGAAAAAGGGACAAAACTACCAGGGTTAGTCCCTTTTTCTTTTTTAGGGTAATTGTAACGATCTCAATCTAGTTAGAACTTGTTGTTTAGTTGTACCTGCCCATTGCCATTCAGCCATTATCCATTCTGTTAAAGTTCCATCTCCTAAATTAAAATATTGTTCATTAAACGCCTTATATACAGCTATTACCATATCATCAGTAGGTAATTCTGCAAGAGTACGCCAAGAACCAGGATAAAATAAACTTAGTCCTGTCATTTCAGTTTTTAATTTACTAGCTAAAGGATAAGGCGACCACCCTGCCGGCACCCCTGCTCCCCTTCCTCCTGTTATTTGAGGAGCTCTAGGACCACCGGGACGAAATAATTTTCGAAGTCCCAAATATGCCAAAAATCCAGTTCCTCCTATTAAAACAACTGCAAAAATTGGATTTCTTACAAATAAAGTTCCTATTACTGTTTTTCTTCTTCTTGCCATTTTTTTCTTTTAGCACCTGTAATCAGAATTATCTTATTCACACTATTTATAAGAATAGATTTTGAAATAATCCCTATACGTTGATCCAAATCATAATATGCATCTAACACATCAAATATTTCATTTAACGTATTACACAATTTCAATTTATCTTTTACTTCATTTTCATTCATTATCAACTGTTTCTAATTGAATTTCTTGCATTATTCTTTGATATTGCTCCGGGTCATTTTCTAACAAATTGCCCATTTTTTCCCAAAACTTTTTAGCATCTTCCTTTGTAGCACCAGGTGGTTGTTGTTCCGCTTTAGGTTCCCGTTGTACTTCTGGGGACTGATAATCAGAAACTTGAAGAGGTTTTCCATTTTGTCTCTCTTTAAATGCTAATTTTCTATTTTCTAAGTCAAAATATCTATCAGCAATAGGAATAGCAGCAGTCATCAAATCTTCTAAATATTGTTTACCACCCCCACTATTTCCTCGTTCTGAAAGTTCTTCATTTTCTATTTCAAAATCTTTTATATCTAGTTCTAAATCTTCTATACATTCATCCTTTTGTTTAATTTCCATCTTTAAACGGCTAATCTCTGCCGTTAATTCTGAAATGTCTTTATTAGATTTAATTGCAGCTTCATAAGTTAAAACATGATCTACTTTTTCTGGAGGGTCTGCTAATTGCGTGATAGGCAAATCTTTTTCCTCAACATCTCCCTTTTTGAAATAAAAAACATCAGCAGTAACTTTTTTATCGGGACTACCCTTACCTTTTATCTGATAATATCCATCTGGCAATCCTTTTGACTGCAATCGTTTTTTTACTGTTTGCCAGCGATCTTTTTTAGGGGTAGTATTAGGAGGATAATGTATTAACACTTTATTGGCATCATTATATAAAGCCACATAAGAATAAGTATCTTCCTCAAATATTTTATCTAACTCCTCAATATCATATGTTTTCATAATTTAAAAATTTTAAGAGCCAACACACACCAAAAAAAAGGTGCAACAACCGAAGGAAAAGCACTTAATTTGATGCTTGAATATGTCCCGGCATATTTCCTTCTATTTCCACATATTGTATATCAATAATAGGAAAATTCCTAATTTCTTGACGATCATCAAAAAACGGAGCATTAATAGCAGTTCCAATGCTTACTCCTATTTCCATTCCATTTTGAATTATATCTCCCGGTACAACCGCTGGATCAGTATGTATTCTGGTTAAAGCCAAATCAATATCTAAAAAACCTCCTATATCACTTCTAAACTCAGTTACCTGTGAAATTCCTCCAAATCCTACATTTCCGTAGCCCACTGGAGGTGCTGGTATATGAATACTTGCTGGTGCAACGGCTGAAATAAGTGCAATATTTGGATTTTCCAGAAAAGATACCAATTCTACCGTAACCTCGTTTTGATGTGGCAAATAACAATCAAATTTGTAATGACCATTTATTAAAATGGTTTCCTCGCTTGGTAATAAAATTAATTCAATATTATCTATAGTTATATTATTTCCCAGACCTCCACTTGCAGTCATTCGTAATCCTGGTGCTAGCGTAGATGCAGCAGTAATTTCCTCTGTAAAGGTACCTACTGTACTTCTCACAAATCCAGCTGTATTTCCAACAAAGGGTTGTATGCTTCCAGTTCCTGCTACTGCTATTATTTCATACGTTAGTCTATATTTACGTCCTCCAATACTGGTTAATGGATTATAAAAAATAGTATCAGGAGAAGCTAATAGTCCCGTATGTACCGCTTGTGCCGCTACCACTGCCCAATTAATCTCAAAAGTCCAGTTATTTTCTCCGTTAGTAAAGTCGCCATTTACAATTAGGTTTATGTCGCTTCCGGGACTTCCAGGTTCACGTATAATATTATCCTTTAAAATATAGTGATTATTGCTTTTAGAACTTCTAAATCTTAATTGATGAATAGACCTAGCTACATATTGATCAAATTGTATTGGAGGAAAGGGGGGTCTTTCTGGATCGGAAAAGTTACAATAAGTAAATCCTGTTATTATTACCCAGGTATTATCTTTTACTGGTAATACATTTGAACCACTTTGACCGCAAACAAATGTCCGAAATCTAGCTTCACCTTTATGGATAAGATTTTCAAGATATGGGGTAAGCATTTTTTATATGTAATATATGCCAACATCTAGTATTATAGCAGCAACCGCAGGTTGCGTCTGTAAAGTAATATCATCCTGTCCACTTAAAGGTCTAGGGAAAAAGTAATATTCATCATCCATATATCTTTGCGTAAAAAAATTAGGATTAACATCTTGTATAACTACTTCATTATTAATAGTAAGGTTAAAAAAAGCAGGAAAATTAGCTGGTGTATCTGGTTCAAAACTAAATACAAATCCTAAAAATATTCTTGCCGATCCAGATATATTAATATTAAATGTTTGATTACTTGTAACAAGATTAAAACGAAATCCCCTTACTCTTTTTTGCTTTTTTATTAATGTTCTAATTGCATCAATACTAAAGCCCTTCTGTTGACCTGGAAATTGAGGGGTATTAACTATACCCTTCATTTCTGCTAATTGCCTATCATTCATATAAAACTAAATTGTTACAATTAAAAAGTGTTTCTAGGGGCTAAGATTGCTCCCGCACCCTCTATAACCAATCTTACAAATTGATTAGCTACGGTTTCGCTAGATGAAGCCCGAACTATTGCACTAAATTCAAGTAATGGTTGAATAACAAGTTGAGTATCCATTTCAAAATTCGTATAATTTGCGTGTCTAGCATCTTTGTTAAACTCCGCTAAAAAAGAAGCAACAGCAATAGGTTTTATTATATCTACATTTGCTTGACTAAATTCAAAGGTAGCTCCATTTAAACCTGGACTAGCTTCTATAGTATTAAGGGCAGAAGGAACTCCTGCAATAGAAGTAAATACCATTAAATATATCCTTTCTATGGTCATCATTTCACCTACACTCAATTTATTTTCTGTCAAATTAGTAAAGGGAAAAACCCTAGTTCCTATCCCTTCAAAAAAACGAAATTCAGTTCTACCATCATTTGCGAGACTATCATAAATAATCCTCGTTGTTCCCTGTTGTTTTTTCAATCCCCTATTGCCAAACTTATTGGCATCTCTAATCATCTTTTGTTGTGGGGAAATAGGATTTAAAATTTGCCTTTGCATATGTAGTTATTTAATTTTCGTTTATTTTTATTATTAAAAAGTGTTTCTAGGGGCTAAGATTGCACCCACTCCCTCTATTGTTAGCCTTAATTCCGTATTAGGAGTTCCAGCAACTATCAAGGTTCTTATTTCTACAATAAACTCTAATAAAGGAGGAAATATTAAACTTGTATCAAATTCAAAATTCATACTAGTTGAAAAATAAGAAGATTTATTAAAATTTCCCAAAAAAGATGATAATGGAATAGGTTTTAATATAATCGTATTTGCAATTTTAATACTCATTTCTCCTATTGTAATATCTGGTCTAGTTGAAATGGGTGTTAGAGTAATAATATCTCCATCTACGGCATCTAGAGTAACTAAACTTAAATACATTCTATCCACAGATAGAGATTCTCCTACTTGCAATCCATTAGCAGATTCATTGACGTTGGTTTGTGGAAAAGTCCTATTAGCTACCCCCTCAAAAAACCTAAAAGTGTCTTGTGTAGTAGTTAAAGTCAGGGTATCATAAATAACCCTAGTTGTACCCTGTTGTTTTCGGATACCGAAATTTCCAAACCTTTTATTTACTCCTACTATTTTTTGATTAGGAGTAATATTAGATATTGACGATGGTTGCATATTATATAATTTTATATTTACTTAATATTAATAATTATACGATTTCATCTACTGTTACTGGAACTGTTGGACTTGCAAAATCAGGAGCATATCCCACTTGATACTCGGACTCTTGTAAATACATTTCCGGATTTTGTTGTAAATACATTTCATTTTCACTCATTGGTTGTCCATAACCATCTAATGCAGCAGGAAGTTGCTTTAGATTGTTGGCGTAATTGTGATCTTGCAAATCCATATTATTATCACCTAATCCAACATCTTTCATTAATTGATTTGCTGCAACCGCAGCTAATCCAGCCCCCACTTGTGGCATTTTAAGAAATGCAGCAGCAGCATATCCCGCAATAAAGGGAGCAGCCACATCCCAAAAGGGAGGCAATTTCCCCGCTGTAACACGTCTTAATATAGCAGCAGCAGCACCCCCTAACGCACCATTGGCAGTAGCTATAAATGCTCCACGTGCAGTAGCAGGCGTTACCATATCACTCAAAAACCCTTTTTTTCTGGTTCCCCTTCGTCTCCTGGTTGGTTTAACAGAGACTAATTGATTAACTGATACTGTTCTACGCCTACGTCTTTTAGTCTTTTTCATAATATTTATTTTATATTAAAAATTATTCATTCATAATACACTCTGCCGTATTATTGACATCATTAAAAGTATTTATATAATCAGTAGCATCACTTTCTCCGCATAAGTATTCAACATCCCAAATATATCCAGTACCATTGTCAGAGGTGGAACAAGTATAACAAGATTCTTTTTTACATCCAAACAATGAAACAATAATAACAAACATTAATGCAACAAACATTAGCATAACAGTCATTGCTCTTAGATTATAAAATATATTATTTTTCATTTTTACTTACGTCTTTTTGGTCTTCCTATTCTAGCTAATACAAGTATAAGTCCTCCCACTGCAGCAACTGGAATTATCCAGTTTGGTAATCCTTTAATTCCAAACATCCCTGCTTGAACAGGAGGAGGTAATGGTTCTATAATTTCTACGGGCGCTCCCGCTGCTCCTCCTCCTCCAAATATATTACTTATCGCACCTGCCACTTTGCCCAAAGCTCCTCCACCGGATTCTCCCCTAATTTTAATTCTCTCTATCTTTCCAGCTTGTCTAGCTGCCCTTCTGGCTTTCCTTCTAGCTCTCCCTTTTTTACCTAATCCAAACAAACTCAAATTTCTTTCTTGATATGGTTCTAAAACATCCTGTAGTTGATCCCATTGAAAATCTGGCAACATATCAAAAGAATCCTCCCGGACATACATACCTTCTTTGTCCTCTGTAAATTGAGCTGGAATATATACATATAAATTGGAAACATCTTGCTCTGGAGCTTGTGCCATCATTGAATAGTAATTTTTATTATTATTTTCCGCTAATTCTAAATACATAGGGATTAAACATTAGAACGTGCAAACTAAATAAAGAAAATTTAAAAACCAAATTAAATTGACAAAATTTAATTATAGTTATATTTTTCTCTTATAGCATTATCCCATTTTTTTAGTTTCTAACTGTCTTCTTCCTACTACAACCATACAATCAAAGCATTGTTCAAAACAAAAACACCCATCTATTAAAATATTCTTTTCATATTCACATATTGGCATTGATTGAATTTCTTCATACGATTTATTCCATTCTTTTATAGAAAATTCGATATCTCCACATTTTTTCTGACAATAAAAATTTTTCATTATTAAACTGGCAAAACCTGTTTATATTTATAGTTCCTTTCCATATTATAATAAGGATTTGTAAGGTCTAAACATTTTATTTTTCCGTTTACTTCAACACCACTGTAAATATGTGCCGGTCTTCTTTTATCTCTACCTACTAAAATAACAAAAACATTATCCCAGCCATTAACTTTCATACAAGCAATAGTTGTTATTACAAAACAATCACAATCACCCTCCCCCGCTCTATTATATTTGTCATCTGAATAAAGGGTTTGCATTGTTTGTAAATATTCTATACCTGGCGGGTCATTTTTATATATAACTTGAGTTTTTAACCAATAAAACAAATCTTCTGGGCTATTAAATTCAGGACACGTTTCAAATGCAAAATCATAACTATCAACAATTTGCCTTCGTAATTGTTTCATAGTATGATCTATGTCTTTATATTTATACTTTGCGACTGCCATTATCTGTTTTCAGCTATTTCCCTTTCAATTATTCTAATAGCCCGTTCAAGTGCTTCATGTGCTTCCAAATTGCAAATGTAAAACATTTCTTTTTTTATCCTATCTCTTACCCTGCGTAACTTAATGTTGGCATACTGATTACGTGTCCACTGATTACGTGTCCAAGTTTTTACTTTTATTTTATTTTCTGTTTTTATTCCTGCTTTCAGAATTTTAAATTTAGTTATCCTTAGAAAGTACACCGTCTGGCGTCATTTCTGGATTAAGTTCACCACATTTCTTACATATATACAATTCTATTGGCTGAATAATATTTTTTGATGCTCCCGATATAATTTTAGGAATTTTTTTTAAAACATAGACTTTAATAAAAAAAGGATTTTTACAATCTTTGTTTCTACAAATAGAATTTTCTAATTGTCCGGGTTTAACCGTTATTTCTTTTGATAGGCTCATTTTGATCCTTTTTATTATTTTTTAATCCAAAAATAACTTGTATCATTACTATAAAAACTACTGCAATCACTCCTATTATAAATATAGTCATATTATCAGCCACTTTTAATTATTAATAATATACTTTCCTTTAAATATCTTGTCAAAAATTCCCGTATAATCAAGATCGTTCATTAACTCCTTAAATCCAATATCAACCGGTGGAGGCAAATCTAATAAATAATATCCACCTTCAATATTTTTTTTTATAAAACGATAATCAAATTCACCTTCTTTAATAGACTCAAAAGTACTCCAAGTGATTTTAGACTTTATTTTTTTCTTTTCACATTCAGGACAGCATCCTTTTTCCAAAGCAACCAGTTCACTAGTTCTCTCATGTGTTTTTTTCCATTTACCCCAACTTTGTGTAGTTCTATATCCTTTTATCGTATTTATTTCTTTAAATCCGTAATCATATCTCCAAGTCGCCCTATTAACATAATTATTCAAATGCACTTTTTTTTCTTCTTTATCAGTATATCTATAATTCAAAACAATACTGTTAATATTTGCTTGTTCATCATTACTTAAATTAATTTTTCTCAAATTTATATCCTCCAGTTCACAGTTTAAATCTTTTGCATACTGTTTCGCTTTTTCTATTATTCTATATTTATTAATTAATTGACACATCTGTAATGCTATGTCCTCCTTATATCTATTTAACCAATTATCTACATCAACAACAAAAGGTTCGTAACCATTTTCAATTAATATATTTAAATGAGGTTTCCAAACATCGGACATCCCTGTATAATTGCACCTTTTACATCCTTTTTCCCTACAATATGTACAACTTCCAGCCCAATGCCATCTACTCAATCCTTTATCAAATCCATCCTCTTTTAATTTTCTTATTACGTATCTTCTGAAAGAACTTAATAAATCTCTATTATAAAAATCATTTCTAAATTGTTCGGGAATAGTAATTACTAGATATCCAACACTTTTCATCGGCATTATTTTATCCCACCATCTAGATATACGCCTTTTATGGATGTTTGAGTTCTTTTTTCCACAATCAGGACACCACTCTTTATCACACATAACTGCCTTAGCGTACACGTGTCCACCTTCACATTGACCTTTTATCCATCCCCTATGACATCCATATAGACCTTTAATGTCATTATTTGAATTTTTCTGATCAAATCCATTGTAAGGTTTGTCTATATAATCAAGATAATGGGATAAATCCTTATATGGATTAGATATATCTTGACTATCCAGACCGG